>JBBQVM010000244.1:0-5239 GCA_038211525.1 Bacteroidia bacterium | reverse complement strand
GGATGGATGGGAATTTGTGAGTGTTGATTTAAACGGTCAAGCCGTAGATGGCATCACTGACATCTTATCATTATTGAATTTGGATGGAACGAATAATATCTTGTCATTCAACATCGTTGTTACGGATTTTCCACCTCCTATCTTTAATGGAGTTCAAGTTTATGTAGATGATATTTATATTCCAATAACAGGAAGTCTTCATAGTGAAAATTTAATTTCAGATGGAAGTGTTGAATTATCAGAAGCAGGACTTTGCGATGAGTGCTACTGGTTTCAGAATCTAGATGATTATGATACCGGCGAATGTGGGCATACCGATGTTGGCATTAGCTCCACCGAGCGAAAATCAGGCAGTCAGGCATTGCTTTTAAAAGTACCATTTACGGCGGAGGGTTGTATGTATGATCCAATTATGTCCAATATGGGATCGGAAACTACAGTAGCATCCATAGGAACCAATATTGATTTGAGTGATTTGTTGAGTTGCACAGAGTATTCTGCATATGGATTTGTTGATTTTCCATGTGTTACTTGCACTTCTACGGTAATGTACACTGGATCATATCTGGTTAATACAAATATTAGCATTGAGGGAGATGTCACCTTAAAAGGTTGCCAAGTGGCTTTTGAAGCGGGTAAAAAAATAACGGTGAGAGATACACACAAACTGACCATTGAAGAAGATGGAAATGTAAATTCACATTTATTTGCATGCGATGGAATGTGGGATGGAATTGAAGTTGAGCCAGGTGGGATTTTGGTGATAGATGGAAATACAAATGTGGGTAACAAAAAAGGAACTTTAATTGAAGGAGCTATTACTGCAATTGATGTTGATCAGGGCAAAGTTATTATCCGCTTTTCAGAGTTTAATCACAATTTAACTAGTATTAAAGTTAGGAATAACCCAACATCAGATTCCTACATTTATGGATGCCAATTTAAATGTACAGAGGGTCAGATTGGAAAATCCCCTTACTTTGATTTTTTCCCATTCGATCATATCTTGTTAGAAAACATAACTAATTTTTCATTTCCCATTGGAGACCCAACGGGAGGTACAGGTAAAAAAAATTACTTTTACGATGCCTACACAGCTATCAATCTGGTAAATAGCAAAGCACTCATTCAACGAAACTATTTTTTCGATATCTATAATAAAAATGGTTTCTACCAGAATAACTCCTACGGACAAGCAATCAATGTTGACCATAGACCCAATACCTCTACCACTGCTTTGTCAGTTATAATTGGAGGTGATGGATCCAATGAACCTAACTATTTTACCAATGTCAATATTGGAGTTCGGGTATCGAGCAATAGAATAAACTCTACCTTTAACATTACCGGCAATACATTTGACAATTCAGCGTATAATAATGAAGGCATTGGAACGAATTTCTCAAACATTGCAATTACCTTTCAACATAGTATTCGCGGCATATTACCTAGTATCACTCTGGTCAACAGCAATACCATAACTGATTTCAGAATTGGAATCCATGCAGCCAATATCAATCATCCTATAGTAGGATTTGATATGGCTAATCCTCCAAATCCATTACCCAACACCATTAATTTTAATTTTGAAACAGGTTTTGCTCCAACCGAAAATTATCGGGGAATCTGGTTGCAAAACTGTTCCGAGGCACTTGTTGCAAACAATGGTATTTCCAATTTGGAAGAAATTTCCGGAACCACAACTGCTTTCCGAGGCATTGATGTGGAACACAGCACTGACTGTCACATCAATTGCAACGAAATTCTGAACATCCCCTACAGCTTTCACTTTCTGGGACATTGTGATGGAACTTTACTTCGTGCCAACGAAATGACGCATTATGATGAAGGCGTTCATCTGGAATCAGCCACCATTGCTGACCAGTTTCAGGTGAATAATGACCCTCCTTATGCTGACGAGCCTACCGATAATATTTGGAATGATCCTGACACAGGTGTCGATCCCGGTACATCACTTCCTAATCCGACAGATCGGGTTGCAGGTACGAATGGTGGTACATTAATCAACTGGTACTACCGGATTGCTGGTGGAATTTACAATCCATTAGATGCAGGGATGACAAGCAACATAATTCAGGCAACACCCGAAACAGCAGGTTCAATTGACTGCGGTGATGAAACCAACCGTCAAAGCCGTAATGTGCGATTTGGAGCAATAGTGGGCGATTCGCTAAACTTTACCGAATACGTGGAAGAAAACACCTGGATGGCCAGAAAGTACGCTTATGAATGTATGAAATTGGATTCCACAATTCTATATCAGGATACCGTTTCAGATGCTGCTTATCAGGCCTTTTTCTGGGCACAGGATTCTCTTAATACCGGCAAGTTTACCAGGATACGAATAATGAGCGCCGATTCAGCCACATTTGCTGATGCTGAAACTTTGAATGATGCTGTTGCTGATGACAATTTGTTAGAGACGCATTTGAAAGCTGCAAACACCTACTATTTTAGTAAAGTGGCGACAGGAGACGGATTTGATGAGTCTGATTCGACCGCAGTATTAGAAATTGCAAACTTACCCTACTTTGCCGGCAGTGAAGGAACTTACATGGCTATAGGAATGCTGGGTTTGGAATTAACGCCTTCCATTCCTTCGTTAAGATTGCAGGCTCCTACTATACCTATTGCAATGCCTCTTACAGTTTCACATGCCATTCAACTCTACCCTAACCCGACAGGAGATTATTTTAATGTAAGCAGCGCAACCGAACAAATTAAAAAAGTAGAAATTTATGATGCTCAGATAAAACGACTTAAAACAACAGAAATAAAAAGTAAAGAAATTTCCATAACCATTAACTACAAACCGGGAATATACGGCGTAAAAGTATATCTGGAAAATGGAGAAACTAAGTGGTTCAAATTAGTTAAACTGTAAAAAAATGAACTACAAATTAACTTCAATTGTTTTACTACTTCTTAGTATTGCCATATCTAGCGAGGCACAAAAGCGCGGTGCTGTTTGGTGCTTTGGCGATAGTGCGTTAGTTGATTTTAGCGATACCACAAATATTATAACGGGCACCAGCATCTTAAAATCCAGAGGAAGTTGTGCATCTATATGTGACTCTTCAGGAAATCTTTTATTTTATGCAGGTTATGATAACGATGTTTATATCAACGGAGGAGGTGCCTTTATCAACGGAGAAATAATTAGTCATAACCATGCAACGATGATCAATGGAGATTCAATTAATTTGAGCCTTTGGTATCATGAAGTAGTTATAATAACAGATCCTTCTGACAATGATAAGTATTATGTTTTCAGTATAGAAGTAACTTCTTCTAACCCTAAAGGTCTTTTCTACTCCATAGTTGACATGAGCCTAAACGGAGGGTTAGGAGAAGTAATCCAAAAAAATGTGCAGCTGGAAAATTTTAAAACAGTGGATTGCCTTTCTGCTGTTAAGCATGGAAACGGAAGGGATTGGTGGGTGATCATTCGACGGTTTAATGCAGTGTCTATGCCTAACAATGATTTTTATATTTATTTAGTTACTCCATCGGGAGTATTCAGTCAACCAATCCAAAGTATCGGATCGCAAAATAGCACAAATTCGGGTCAAATTTCATTTAATACAATTGGAACAAGAATGTCGTTTATTAATTATAAAGGTTCAATTGAGCTATACGACTTTGACCGATGTACGGGTTTAATCACCAATCCTATAACAATTCAACCGGAGAGTACTCAAGCGCCATGGCCTGCGTGTTGGAGTGCTGAATTTTCGCCTTCAGGAAATCTGTTGTATGTAACTAGAATTGCGGAAAATTCTGCGGATTCATCCAAATTATTTCAATATGATTTAACAGCGTCTAACATTTCAGCAAGTAGAATTACCTTATGGGAAACTCCTTTTGTGACTACTATAGCACAATTAAAAAAAGCACCTGATAATAAAATTTATATTGCAACTAATTTTGGCCAAGTTTATCCTTATACAGATTCTATGTATAATTCAATTAATATGAATTTGAGTGTGATTAATTCACCCGATAGTTTAGGTTTTGCATGTGATTTACAACCTTTCAGTTTTAATTTAGGAGGGAAAAGGTGTTATTCAGGCCTGCCCAACAATCCCGATTACGATTTACCCGCCCTCGCCGGCAGCCCATGTGATACGTTAACATCATTAAACGGAGCAGCGGTGGCAGTGTCAGCGGCAGGGCTTTATGTTTATTATTCAACTCAATGGCAAACAGCATTCATCAACGCCGATAAACTGAAAGGTCAATACTACCGCCTAAGCGTATATGATTTAATGGGCAAGGAAGTTTTCAGCGAAAGCGGGAAAATTACACCACCTTATTTTACGAAGAATTTAAATTGTGGAGGTTGGGCGAAGGGGATTTATGTGGTGAGCTTGGAGTGCAACAGTGAGAAGTTGGTGAAGAAGTTTGTGATTGAGTAGGAATTTATAGGATATTTTGTATCTTTCGCTTTATGAGGAGTTTCAGCAATAGTTCAACCTTTATTAACTTTAGTTACATACCGGGCATATACGGCGTAAAAGTATATCTGGAAAATGGAGAAACTAAGTGGTTCAAATTAGTTAAATTGTAAAAAAAATGAAATACAAATTAACTGGAATTTTTTTTCTGCTTATTTATTTGGTAACACCTTCGTACGGGCAAAAGCGTGGCTCGGTGTGGTGTTTTGGCGATAGTGCGCTGGTTGACTTTAGTGATACATCAAATATTGCTTTAGGAACAAGTGCAGTGCGATCCAGAGGGAGTTGTGCTACAATATGCGATAGTTCAGGTTCGCTTTTATTTTATTCTTCATATGATTATGATTTTAACAGCATCGGGGGACCTGCATTTCAAAATGGTGAAATATTTAACTCACAGCATTCAACTATGCAAAATGGAGATTCAATTGTAATGGCAGGTTGGTATTATGAAACTGTGATTGTTCCATTTCCTTTATCAGATTCTTTGTATTATGTATTTTCAACCAATGTTACTGGAAATAGCATAAAGGGGTTATTCTACTCCATAGTTAACATGAGTCTCAATGGAGGATTAGGAGGAGTAATTCAAAAAAATGTGCAACTGGAAAATTTTAAAACGGTGGATTGTTTGACTGCTATCAAGCATGGAAATGGAAGAGATTGGTGGGTGGTTTTTAGACGTATTGATGGACCTTCGGCGCCAAACAATGATTTCTACTTGTATTTGGTCACTCCATCAGGAGTAATTAGTCAAAATA
>JBBQVM010000243.1:0-5255 GCA_038211525.1 Bacteroidia bacterium | reverse complement strand
ATTTATCACTTTTCTTCCAACTTTAACATGGGATTTTTGATCCATGAAAAAAATAATTCATTTCCTGTTTATCTCTCTTATTTCAACTGGTGTAATGGCTCAAAATCCTCCATTTGAATTGGAGTTGGAGCCTTTTACTATTGCCGGACTGCCGGGACTTCACTCGAATGAAAGAATTGTTCACGATGGAAAATGGTTAATAATTGGTGGCAGAACCAATGGTTTACATGGATTTCAACCGCCATTTGCATTTCTACCATCAACACAAAATACTACCATTTATGTTGTAGATCCCATTAACCAGCAAGTATGGTCAGCGGCAACCACTACTCTTTCTCAAAATATCCGTGAACATATTACCACTTCTAACATGGAAGGTGTACAACAGGGAAATTATTATTATTTGATTGGTGGCTATGGTTTCAACACGGCTGCTAACGATTTAATTACGTTTCCTAATGTAACGGCTATTGATGTACCCGGTTTATTGAATGCAGTTATCACACAGCAACCTATAAGCAGTTTTTTTAGACAAATTACCGATCAGAATATGGCTCTTAGCGGTTCTCGTTCTGAAATAATTGATAGTACCATTTACCTGGTATTTGGACATAGATTCGATGGAAGATACAATCCGCATAACATGCCCACTTTTACACAAACCTACAGCAATCAGATTCAGAAATTCACAATCAGCGATGATGGAACCACTTTTTCATTAAATAATTTGACAGTAATTTCCGACACGGTTAATTTTCACAGGAGGGATTATAATTTGGTACCTCAGATTTTTCCAAATGGAGCCATCGGATTAACTGCATTTTCAGGAGTGTTTCAATATAATGTTGATTTACCCTACCTGAACTCAATAGATATTACCACTTCTGGTTACACGGTAAATAATTCTTTCAATCAATTATTAAGTCAATATCACAGTGCAGTAGTTCCCTTTTATGACAGCACTAATGCCACAATGCATTCCGTTTTTTTTGGAGGGATGTCGGAATATTTATACAATACATCAGGAGTACTGGTTCAGGATTCACTGGTACCTTTTGTTAAAACCATTAGTTATGTGAGCAGAAATTCTTCACAACAAATAGAAAACCGTTTTATGTATGAAATGCCGGGGTATCTGGGTAGCAATATGGAATTTTATAAAGCAGATAGTATCCTATCCTATAACAATGGCATTTTGAAGCTAGATGCGCTTGATACAGGGAAAGTTTTGATTGGCTATTTATTTGGTGGAATTGAATCCGATTACCCCTATGTTTTTATGAATGGTGGTGGAAACAGTTGGGCAAGTGATAAGATCTTTAAATTATTCATCAAAAAAAATAGTGCTACAGGAATTGCAGAGCATATAGATATGATTCAGTCGTTCGAAAGCTACCCCAATCCTGTTAAAGGAGAACTGACACTTGATTATCAACTTGACCGCACCTTGAATGTTTACTGTGTTTTGTATGATTCTAGTGGACGGTTAGTTACTGTATTGGAGAACTCAAAACTTAACGAAGGGAAACACCGCTTGATTGTAAAAACTTTTAAGTTGGCAAATGGCTCGTATACCTTGAGTTTTAATGCGGGAGGATCGTTCAGAAGTAAATCTATTGTGATAGAAAATGAATGACCTTACCGAACCAGATTTAACGTTCCGGTAAACCTTGATTTGGTTTTATTTCTGCAAACAAAATCGGCAACCACCAGGTAAATGCCACCCGGATTGTTATCGCCTTTCCAGCTAAAATTTTGGTTTTTCGTTTCAAACACGTTTTGTCCCCACCGGTTATAAATTTTCAATTCAAATTGATTTAACCGCATAGCAGGATCAATAAAAAAACTAAAAACATCGTTATTACCATCACCATTTGGAGTGAAGGTATTAGGCACAAAATAGGAATCACAACCTGTAACATCATTCACATATACCACCACATCACCTTGCACAGAACAACCGTTCACATCAACCGCTACCACTGTGTACGTGGTGGTGTTTTCAGGTGACGCAAGCGGTGAGGCAGATGCAGGATCGCTGATTCCCTGAACAGGCATCCATGAAAATGTAGCAGTAATGGTAGTCTGCACAAAAAGTGGTGCTGCAGCGCCTGCCAGTATGGTGGTATCGTTGCTAAGTGTGATGGAAAGACTATCTAAATTCAATGGGATTGTAACGGCGGGTACGAAGTTTACCATGCATCCAATGGCATCGGTAACACTTATTGCAGAATAATTCCCGGGTTGAAGTCCGGTAATAAGAATAGGATTACTATTCAAACCAGTGAAGTTAAGATTGGAACCATTGTGATTGAGTGAAACGGTGTACGGACCGGTACCTGTTGAAGTTGGTGTGAGATAGATTGCAATGGTATCCACCGCATTGTTACATAATCCGGAACTGGTTGATTTAACAGAATCTATTTTCGGTGATTGTCCATCGCCAACTAAAACATTTTTTGTAACAACGGAATTTCCCCCACAAAAATCGGTAGCTGTTAATGAAACCATATAGGTTCCCGATGATGGAAATAGATGCACGGGGTTGCTTGAAGTTGACGTGTTACCCGGCGATCCGGGATGACCAAAATCCCAACTCCATGTAGCGCCGCAATCGGTGGTATTGGTAAAGGTTATTTCTGGTCCGCAAGATGGTAGTTGGGCGTTTGTGAAATTGGTAATAGGATACACATTTAAAATTTTAACATTATCGATTCCAATGCCATCAGAAAAAACCTGTGAACCTGCTCCAAAGGCAATTCTTATTCTTACGTCGGATTTGTTGGCTGCTGCCTGAAGACAATGAGTTGCTGTTAACCATCCGTTACTGCCATGTGCATCGGGAGTGGTACATGCACCTGACGCAGCCTGAGAGCACCCACCCGACCAACCGTTTTTGCTTCCACCAAAAGTGAAACTAACCGCAGTACAACCACCGGAAGTACCTGACAAATAATTTACATTGTCTTTGTTGTACCAGTTCTGTTCTCTGCAATTAATTGATGAAGGAAACATCTGGAATGTTGCCGAGTTATAGGTACCAACATCCTGCCACGACAGTCCACCATCAATAGACAATTGAACTTTGGCGCCATCGTAAGTCTGTTCACAGTGAATGTTAAAATCGAGACTCAACATAGGTGAATTAATACCTGTGAGATTAATCGAAGGACTTAGAATAAAAGATCTTTCACAGCAATTATAATAATTACCATTTGGTGAGGGACCGGGAACAGGTAAACAAGATGTAAATGGTTCCGCTTGTGCCACGCCTGCATCACCTGTTACAAAGCAGGCAGTTCCATTCGAACTAATATTTGGTAAGGTGGGCACACCATAATTCCACGATGCATTGTATCCTCCTATGCTCCATCCACCGGGACCTGAATTAAAATTTTCGGAATAAACTGTGGTGGTAGATTGACCTACGACTTCCCCGATAAGGGATACAAGAACAACAGCCGCAAGCAGAAAGATAATGAATTTACTTTTCATGGTATAAAGGAGCAAGAAACCTTATTCCATTTTGTTAGGAAGCAAGTGATAGGAATCGATTACCACTTTTTTAGCTCGGGATCCACTATGGTAATAAAGAATATCATTATAGCCGGAAACACTTGTTGTTTCATTTTTCATTCCTGTTAAATCACTCATTACTACATTCAACTCCAGAATTTTGTTTTTCTTACCGATTATTATGTTTGATTTGATAAGATTGGTATCGGGTTGAAGCAGGTTAAAGCAGTTGGCAGCCAGGCAAACAGAATCCAGCTGCAGCGCTTTGGGATCCCCTTTTAGTGTAAAAAGTATAAAATAGCTTTCGCGGAAGTGTTGGCCGCGAGTGGCGGATTCAATGAGTTGCCGAGTAGCATTTTTCAATTTTAAAGCTTGAGAATAACAGGATATATAACTGATATTCAACAATATAAAAACAATAAGCACACACTTTAACAACTTAATTCCTCTTTTTTTCATGACATTAGATTAGGCACGGCTATTTACAGAAATGGGGGCACTGTTCACCCCACTGAGGTATTCGTCCGCCAAATTTCAGCTTTATGATTGGATTAAAGATGTTAATTTAACAGGAGAAATCAAAAATATAACAAAAATGAAGAAAGTAATCAGTTTAACCACCTTATTGATCGTAATATTCAATCAATTTATTTTTGGCGGAACCACCAAGCCTGAGGCTGCAGAAATTTACAATCAAAATATAGTAACCTATTCACAAGGCAAATGGGGCGGACAGAAGAATGCTGAATTAGCGATGATTTTCAACCTTTACTTTGCGGAGGGATTAAAAATAGGTACCGACAATACGTTAGTGCTAACAACTCCAAAGGCAGTTGAAGAGTTTTTACCATCGGGTACCAGTGCCAAGCCATTTCCATTTGGACAAATGACCGATCCGGGATTAAGCTACCAAAATGTGCTGGCCGGTGAACTGGTAACCTTATCTCTTAACCTGGCACTTGATCATTATCGCAAGGATGGATTTGCTACACTTTTAAACATGGAAATTACCAGTGGAGAACTAGAAGGTAAAACCGTAGCATTTTTATATAAAGAAGCAAACAGAAAGTTGGGCGGAGAGTATTCTGTTTATTCATTCAACATTTTAACACAAGCTTTGTATGCGGTAAACAGAAATTATACTGAACCGGGCATCAACAAAGGATATCTGCAAGATTCAAATGAAAACAATCAAGTTGCAGAGGGGAAATAATAATATAACAAGAGAGGAGCGCCAATCAATATGGAAAATTTAGTAGAAGAAATCAAAGAAAAATCACTCTACCTCACTGTAAAATTAGCCCACCAACCGGCTTTCAAATTTCTTCAACTTTTGGTTGGATAGATTAAAGAAGATTTAACTCTTATTGTTTCAATAATTTTTTAACGCAACTAAAGATTACCTCCTGAGAGAAAAATAGCTGAGTACAGTCATGATTTTTTATTTATCACGAAAGTATCTTAAGCAGATTAAGTAACTTTAAGGTTCACTTTAATTTTGAACGTTAACCGGAAGTAAAAAATCTGCTCTGTTATTGCTTCAATTTATCATGAAAAGCCTTCCTAAATTTATCGAGTTTAGGCTTAATCACGAATGTGCAATAGGGTTCATTACCATTTAGTTCAAAATATTCCTGGTGATAATTTTCGGCCTTATAAAATTTAGCAGCGGGAGCAATTTCAGTAACGATAGGTGCATCAAAAACCTTTTTTTCATTCAGATCCTTCTTTAAGTCTTC
>JBBQVM010000242.1:0-5258 GCA_038211525.1 Bacteroidia bacterium | reverse complement strand
TACCATTAATCTGTTAATCTGTTAATCCCTTCACCCATTTCCCTACTTACAAATTTAATTTTGGGGTCGATTTCATTTACTCAATTGTGACAAAAGTCCGTTGTTTTTCATCTGTTTTTGGCTTACTTTAGCGCTTAATATCTATGGGAGTGTGTTCCAGGAGATGTTTGAATCAATTCGAACCTCTTTTTTCATCTAAAATAACATCCATAACCTTCCATAAAGTGTTACATATCAGTTCTCTAACTTAAAACCAAAATTTATTCAATGAAAAATCTTTACTCTAGGTGGCTAATTGTCGTTTTTGCTTTGTCTATGCTATTGCCATTCAATCTCTTAGCTCAAAACGATCATCAGTATTTTGATAAATGTCTTGCAGATGTGATTTATCGCGAACAGATGGCAGCCAGTCCTGAGTTTCGCAAAAATCAGCAAAAGCTAGAACTTGAAACTCAAGCATTTGTTCCTCAATATATTACAGCAAAAACTTCCAACAGCGGACAAAAAAACGCCTCTGTAGTCAGAGTGATTCCTGTAGTTTTTCATATCATTCATGAGGGTGGGCCCGAAAACATTTCCCGCGCACAGTGTCTTAATCAGATCGATTCATTAAATAAAGATTATCGCCGTTTGAATGCAGATGCAGTAAATACCCCTGCACCTTTTCAAGCTCTTGGCGGAGATGCTGAAATTGAATTTCGTATTGCTACATTGGATCCAAATGGAAACTGTACCGATGGGGTTGTTCGTGTTTTTAGTTCTCTCACCAATGATGCTCGCGACAATGTAAAAGCATTAAGCTACTGGCCAAGTAATAAATACCTCAATATTTGGGTGGTAAAATCTATTGAAAACGTGAATGGTGGAGCAGGTTATGTTGTTGGATTTGCCCAGTTTCCGGGTGGGGCCGCTGCAACGGATGGAGTAGTATTGAAATATGACTTTACCGGATCAATCGGTGCTGCAGCCAACTCTGGTAATGTAGGAAGAACAGCGTCCCACGAAGTAGGTCACTGGCTGAATCTTCGTCATATTTGGGGTGACGCTAATTGCGGAAGCGATTTTGTTACCGATACTCCTACACAGCAAGGCCCTAATCAAAGTAATTGTCCCGCTTTCCCAAGTATCACTTGCGGCAATGGACCAAACGGAGATATGTTCACCAATTATATGGATTATACTAATGGAACATGTCAGAATATTTTTTCATTGGGACAATGTGCACGTATGAATGCTGCACTTAGTTCGCCAACAAGCGGAAGAAATAACTTATGGTCACCTGCTAACTTAATTGCAACAGGTACTACCGGCGCGGCAGGTGCAGTTTGTTCTCCTATAGCTGCTTTCACCAATAATGTGCATTACATCTGCGAAGGCACATTAGTAAACTTTACTGATGGTTCCTGGAATGGTACGCCCGACACCTGGAACTGGGATTGTCCGGGTGGTACTCCCTCCTCTTCTGCTAGCCAGAATCCTCAAATTCAGTATAACACTGCAGGCACCTACGATGTAACACTTACTGTTACCAATTCAGCAGGAACAAATTCTTATACGGAGCCCGCAACTATTGTGGTATTACCTACCAATGGGCAATATGCAATTCCTTACTCTGAAGGATTTGAATCTACTACCTTTCCCGGAACAGAATGGGATATTGAAAACGGTGGTGGAAATACCTGGACTCAAACGGGTCAGGCAACACATGGTGGTGTGAGCGCTATTTATATCAATAACTATACTGGAAATACAACTCAAACAACTGATATTTTTTATACTCCTACTTATAACCTCAGCAATGTAACCCAGGCTAATCTTACTTTCTGGTTGGCTTTTGCAGCACGCTCCGCATCCAGTACCGATCAATTAAAAGTTTATGCTTCTACCAGTTGCGGACAACTTTGGAACATCCGCTATAATAAAACAGGAACTACTCTTTCAACTGCAGGCTTAGTTACTACTAACTTTATTCCTAGCACTTCACAATGGAGACAGGAAACAGTGAATATTGCAAGTTCCTCTTATAACAATAAGCCGAATGTACGTTTCAAATTCGAGTATCTTCAAGGAAATGGAAATAACATTTACATTGATGATTTGAATATTGATGGAACTGTTGGATTGAATGAAGTACTTGAAGCTGCCCTTGCGCTCAACGTATATCCTAACCCAGTTATGAATCATGCTACTGTTGAATTTACTTTAGCAGAAAAAAATGATATTACAATTGATGTGGTTGATGTGCTTGGTCGTGTGGTAAATACAATTGCAAGCACCACTCTTGACGCTGGCGATTATCAGTTTGAATTGCCTGCAGGATTAGCTTCAGGATTATACAGTGTAAGACTGAATGTAAACGGTTACACTTCATCACGTAAAGTAATAATTAACTAAAAAGACAACTTAAGTCCAATATGAAAAAGATAATTCTTGCATTCATTTTCCTGGTAACGGCAATCAGCTTCACTCAGGCACAACAATTTCGTACCTGCGATACCGATGAAATGATGCGTCAGGCAAAACTGGCCGACCCCACTTATTCAACTCGCATCGCGCAATTGGAGCAATTCACTGCTGCCTACGTTCAACAAATGGGCTTACAGAAAACTTCAGGAACTATTTTATATACCATTCCGGTAGTTTTCCATGTAATTCATAACAATGGTGCTGAAAATATTTCGAAAGCACAGATTCTTGATGCTGTGGATATCCTGAATAAAAGTTTTCAAAAATGGTATGCTGATAGTGTTGATGTTGCTTCACCTTTTCGTTCAATTATTGCTGATTGTCAGATCCAATTCCGTCTTGCTCAGTTGGACCCCAATGGTAATTGTACCGATGGTATTACCCGTACTGTTTCGAATCTAACTTATGCAGGTGATGACCAGGTAAAAAGTTTAATTAACTGGCCACAAAATAAATATTTTAATATTTGGGTGGTTCAACATATTGCAAGCGGTGCAGCAGGTTATGCCTATTTCCCGGGAATCACACCAGCTTACAAAGACGGTGTAATTATTCTCTATGATTATGTTGGTAGTATTGGTACTAGTAATGGTTCTAACTACTCCGCTCGTTCACTTTCACATGAAGTAGGTCACTATTTTAATCTTCCTCATACGTGGGGCGGAACTAATACTCCCGGTCTTGCTGCCAACTGTTCCGATGATGATTTTGTGCAGGATACTCCCAATACAATTGGCGTAAATAATTTCTCATGTGACACTACACAAGTTACCTGCGGTACTCTCGATAATGTTCAAAATTACATGGATTATGCCGGTTGTCACCTGATGTTTACTGATGGTCAAAAACTTCGTATGCACGCAGCGTTAAACAGCAGTGTAAGTTCAAGAAACAATCTTCACGATTTTAACAATCTTGTTGCTACCGGCACTAATGATGGATTTGTTCCTTCACCTTGTATTCCTGTTGCCGACTTTAACAGTGATATTAAATACATTTGTGCAGGCTCTTCTATACAATACTCCGATAATTCTTGGAACTCTGATCCTACTTCATGGCAATGGGATCTTCCCGGTGGAAATCCTTCCTCATCCAATAATCAGAATCCGTTAGTACAATATAACACTCCGGGCGTATATGATGTTACTCTTACCTCATCCACATCAGCAGGAAGTAATTCTTTAAGTGCAAGCAGTATTGTGGTTGTTAGTCCTGCTAATGGAGCTAATGCGCTTCCTTTCACCGAAGATTTTGAAAATACCGGATCAATTCCTTCCAGCTATGATTGGATTATTGAAAATGAAGCAGGTAATGCATGGGAGCTTTCTACTGTAGCAGCATTCAGCGGAACACACTCCATGCGATTACTGAATCATTCCGGTAATACCACAGGAACCTCCGATGATTTTGTAACACCGGGTTATGACTTTACAAATATTGTAAACGCAACTATGACTTTTCAATTAGCCTTTGCAGCAAGGTCAAGTTCATCAACTGATCAACTCAGAGTTTACGCTTCTAGCAACTGCGGACAACAATGGAATCTTAGGTATACAAAAAGCGGACTTGCACTTTCAACAGCAGGAATAATGTCGGCTTCTTTTACACCTACTAATGCACAGTGGCGAATGGAGACTGTTAACTTGAGTGGTGTTTCTTATAACAATAAACCAAGTGTTCGTTTCCGATTCAACTACTTACAAAATACCGGTAACAATATTTATATTGATGATATTAATATTACAGGTACATCAAGTGTGGGTATTCAGGATGTTCAGTTCCTTGCTACATTAAATGTGTATCCAAACCCTGCCAGTGATCTTTCCAATATTTCTTTCAGCTTGTCGGAAACTCAATTGATGAAAATTGAAATTTCTGACCTTACCGGAAGAGTTGTTGAGTCAGTTGAAAATAATAAGTTGCCTGCCGGAAATTATAACTACTCATTTGGAAAAAATCTTTCTGATGGAATTTATTTTGTTCGATTCCAATCGAATGAAAATGATCTTACACGCAAAGTAGTTTTCACGAAATAAGAAAATGACAGAGACCAAAACATCACCAAAGAAATTTTCAATTAGCATGAGTTTCGTGATTTATGCTTCTCCTGAAAAAGTTTTTGATGCCCTCACCATCGAAGGCTTAATAGGACAGTGGTGTGATGGTGGTGGAAAAGTGAAACTTGAAGTGGATGGCGAAGTAGAATTGTTTGACGGATGGGTGAAGGGTAAAGTCGTTACTTTCGACAAAAGAAAGACTAAACTTGCCTATACCTGGAAGCCGTCAGAATGGGATAAAAGAACTGCTGCTTCTTTAGTAGAATATGAGTTCAAAAGCCATTCAGCCGGCACCGAAGTACTATTACAACACTCCGGTTTCCCTTCGCGGGAAGAGGCCGACAAGCACCTCAACGGTTGGACCGACTACGTTTTTGAACCCCTCAACGACTTCTTCACCCTCTAACCTCCGCGCCTCTGCTCTGCGCCTCTGCGTCTCTGCGTTCATATATTCGTCAACTATTGCATATCTCTCCATTTTATCCTACTTTCGCACCTCAGATTTTTGGAATTAACCACCAAAAAATCGGGGCCTATAGCTCAGTTGGTTAGAGCAACAGACTCATAATCTGTGGGTCCTTGGTTCGAGCCCAAGTAGGCCCACTCCTTTACAGGAATGTAGAATGTAAAATGTCCAATGTAAAATATTCAATCGAGTATTTTCATTGGACATTCTACTTTTAGGAAAGTAGTCTTTTTTATTCTAGTCTAGTCATACCAGCCATTAAAGTCTCT
>JBBQVM010000241.1:0-5261 GCA_038211525.1 Bacteroidia bacterium | reverse complement strand
GAGGTGCCTGGTTTGAAATTGATAAATTCTGCAATTGCTAAAGAATGTAAAACATGTCTCTCATACAATTGATCGATATCATTTCTAGATATCAGATTAATTTTGGCATTCCATTCAACAAATAATTCCCCTAATAAAGCGAACTTGGTATCTTGCTCAGGAGAAATATTTGGGAAATATTTTTTGACAATCGCATGGTCCATCGTGGTAAACCAATTAAATAAATTTACTTTCCGCAAATACTATAACGGTGAGGAACATGTGAAATAACATTAAAAACTTTTTAGAGTTTATGTTCAGAATTTTTCATGATTTGATAGAGAAATTCTCGAGCGCGAAAAAGTTGAGCCTTCACAGTACCCAATGGCAAGCTAAGCTCTTCCGCAATTTCTTCATAAGACCGTTCTTGAAAATATCGAAGTTCAACGAGTTTCTTATAACGTGGCTTTAAACGTTCAACAACATCCCGCATCATCATGACTTTTTGTTTCTTCATCATGTTTTCCTCAGGATCGAGTTGATTCGATCTAATATCAATATTTAATTCCCCACCATCATCTGTCTCAATACCTTTATCAATTGAAAAAGTTTGTTTGCGTTTTTTACGGATAAAATCAATACAGTTGTTGGTTGCGATTTTAAACAACCAGGTACTAAAAGCGTAATCAGGTGTATACTGTTTAATATTTTTGAACGCCTTACCGAAAGCTTCAATGGTAAGATCATCGGCATCATCACGATTATTCACCATTTTCAGCAACATGAAATAAATGGAATCTTTATAGCGAGACATCAGTTCAGCATAAGCTTTCTGATCGGCATTATCGATAGCATTTCTAACCAGGTTATAATCTTTGAGGGCCTTATCGCTGAGATTAGGATTTAATTTTGAATTTGCAGATTCAGTATCCTGTGTCATTTCCATGTTTTGTCTTTAAATAACAGGTTTGAGATTGATAGGGATGGGTATAGAAATAATACAATTATATCGAAGAAGGGAACCATCCACAAAATATCGAACTCGCCTAATTTCTTCATACAGTTGCCAAAAATAATCATTTGAATCAACAATCGCACTAAGACTACTCCAAGAATAATTTCCCATTTGCATCCAATCATAGCCATAGCGATAAGTGCCAAATAAAACAAGAAATGCGACAAAAAGAACGCACCAATCATCATTTTATGATTCGACTTATAATATTTGCCGGTACTCATGTGACGCTTTTTCTGTTGCAACCAACTCACAAAGGTATCACGTGCGATGGACACCGTGAAGGAGTCGGGATGAAGCACTACGGATGTATTAGACTGATTAGCCGTTTGGTTCACAAACAGGTCGTCATCTCCAGACATTACATGGCTGTGACTTGCGAAACCTTTATTTTTAAAAAACAGTGCTTTTTTATACGACAAATTCCGGCCAACGCCCATGTAGGTTTTATTGCGAACTGCAGCCGATAAAAACTGAACTGCATTAAAAACGGTATCCATACGAATCCATTTATTGAGTAATCCTGATGTTTTGCGGTAGGCTCCATAACCTATAACTATTTCAGTAGCGGGCTGGTACCCGGAAATCATCTCACTTATCCAGTTTCGGGAAGCAGGCCGGCAATCGGCATCGGTCATTAATAGCAATTCATAGGAAGCAGCTTTTATACCTAATGAAAGAGCAAATTTTTTCCCATGACGGTATTTTTCCTGTTCATTGAGAGTCACCACCTTAAGGTTCTTGTAGAGCGGTTGAATTTCTTCAAGATATTCGCCCGATTCGTCCCAGGAACAATCATTTACCACGATCACCTGGAATTCAGGATAGTCCTGATCGAGAACAAACGATAAGTTTTCCTTCAAATTTTTTAGTTCATTCCGGGCACATATTATCACAGAAACCGGTTCTTTAACACTACCTGACTGATGACCTTTATAAAATGCCAGTTTGCTGAAAACCAAAAGGTAATAATAGAGTTGCACCAATAATGCAGTGGCGAGTATGATCCCCACTACTTGTCCTTCAACACTTGCAAAAAATACATCCATAATTCTTATTTAACCAGAACACGCAAAGCTATGAGGATAAGCAAAGGACATTATTTCTATCTTTGACAAGATATTAACAAATTTTGTTTATAAACATTTATGAAGTTCCGGCTGAATGCGGAAGATAGCGGATCGAAGGCAAGGGCCGGGGAAATAACTACTGATCATGGTGTAATACCAACGCCTATTTTTATGCCTGTTGGTACTGCAGGTTCGGTAAAAGGAGTTCATCAACGTGAACTTTCGGTGGATATTCATGCTAAAATAATTCTCGGAAATACGTATCATCTTAATTTGCGCCCTGGAATGGATATTTTAAATGCTGCAGGAGGGTTGCATAAATTCATTGGATGGGATCAACCTATCTTAACCGATAGCGGTGGTTACCAGGTATATTCACTTTCCGAAAACAGAAAAATAAAAGAGGAGGGTGTACATTTCAGATCGCATATTGATGGTTCGAAACATTTTTTATCGCCCGAAACCTCCATTGAAATTCAGAAATTAATTGGTGCTGATATCATAATGGCATTTGATGAATGTACCCCTTACCCATGTGATCATCGAACAGCAAAGAAATCGATGGAAATGACGCATAGATGGTTGAAAAGGTGTTGTGAATATTTCGATAATACACCTGCAAAATACGAACATAGTCAGGCGTTGTTTCCAATTGTGCAAGGCAGTGTTTATAAAGACCTTAGGGCTCAGTCGGCAGAGGAAATTGCGTCGGCAGACAGAGAAGGAAATGCTATTGGAGGATTATCTGTTGGTGAACCTGCAGAGGATATGTATGAGATGACGGACCTTGTTTGCGGGATACTTCCTAAAGACAAACCTCGTTACCTTATGGGTGTTGGAACACCTGTAAACTTATTAGAATGTGTTGCTTTGGGTATCGATATGTTTGATTGCGTGATGCCCACCAGAAATGCCCGTAACGGAATGTTATTTACCGGCGAGGGAATAATTAATATAAGAAACGAAAAATGGAAGAATGATCATTCGGAGTTAGATCCTGCCGGTACTTGTTTTGCCGACCACGATTATTCGAAAGCTTACTTACGACATTTAATTATTTCGAGAGAAATGCTGGGGGCTCAAATTGCCACTTTACATAATCTTTCGTTTTATCTTTGGCTAATGGCAGAAGCCCGGAATAAGATTATAGAGGGTACTTTCGCTTCCTGGAAAAATATAATGGTTAAAAAACTCGCAGCAAGATTATAGTATGAGAGGCATAAAGATAATCGACTTATATATTATCAAGAAATTCCTGACAACTTTTTTCTTTGCCATCGGATTAATAATTCTGATTGCGATTGTATTTGATATTTCGGAGAAGATTGATGATTTTATTGAAAAAAAGGCACCAATTGAATCAATAATTTTCGATTATTACCTGAACTTCATACCCTATTTCGCAAATCTCTTTTCTCCCCTATTCATTTTTATTTCAGTAATCTTTTTCACTTCCAAAATGGCGAGTCAAACAGAAATCGTGGCTATTTTGTCGAGTGGTGTCAGTTTCAGAAGATTGGTTGCACCCTATATGGTGGTGGCGGCTATATTAGCTGCCCTATCTTTTTACCTTAACGGATGGGTGATACCGCATTCCAATAAAACCAGATTAGAATTTGAAAATACCTATATAAAAAATCCTTACGAATTAAAATCGCGGAACATACACCGACAAATCTATCCGGGTGAATATATTTATTTTGAGAGCTATAACACTATTGAAAATATGGGATTCCGTTTTACTTATGAAAGATTCGATAAGGGAAAACTAGCTTACAAACTTAGTGCGGACCGTTTAGTATGGGATACTGTAGCAGTAAATTGGCATGCAGAAAATTATCTGATAAGAGAAATAGCCGGCACCAAAGAATCCATTCGCGAAGGCGCTCGTTTCGATACCACTTTCAACTTTACACCGCAGGAATTCAACCGACGAGAAATTTTTATTCAAGCACTTGATAACAGCGAATTGGATGAAAACATCAAAATAAAAAGGCTGCGAGGAACGGAAGGAATTCAATTTGATGAGGTAGAGAAGTATCGACGGTCGTCCTATCCGTTTGCCACTTTCATTCTAACTTTAATAGGGGTATCTCTGTCGAGCAGAAAAGTGCGCGGAGGAATAGGGATTCAGATTGGCGTTGGGATATTATTAAGTTTCACCTACATTATGTTCATGCAGGTTTCAACCACTTTTGCCACCAATGGTAGTTTCCCTGCTATTGTTGCTGTTTGGATACCAAATGTTGTTTACGCATTGATTGCCGTGATACTGCTGCGAAACGCACCAAAGTAATAATTCAAAAATGAAGTGCCACCATTTTACCGAGTATTCTTAATCAACAAAATATTTATGGTCACGGCTAAGTTATTTTAATTTTGAAATGTCAATATTCACTTTAGATACCAACTACAGCTCCAGGGTATATGGACTTGACGTTTTCCGGGCAGTTGCCATCCTAATTGTGGTATTGGGTCATGGCGGATTTATACTCGACAAAGTTTTACCCGGTTTCCCTTATATACCATTGATTGATGGTGTTGAATTATTTTTTGTTTTAAGTGGATTTTTAATCGGTACCATTCTTATTAAATTGTACGAAAAAAACGATGGAATTGATTTGAAAATAATTTTGAACTTTTGGAAACGCAGGTGGTTTCGAACTATTCCGAACTATTACCTTATTCTGGGAATAAATATTATTTTGGTATCCAATGGAATTATTGATGGTAAAATTGAAAACTTTAACTGGAAATTCCTTTTGTTTCTGCAGAACTTCAATACCTACTTTACTGATTTCTTTTGGGAATCGTGGAGCCTTACTGTTGAAGAATGGTTTTATATTTTCACTCCTATTGCCTTCCTGGTTTTCCATAAATTATTGGAGAAAATTTGCGCTAAAAAATACATTATACTTGCTGTAATACTTCTGTTTATTTTACTACCACTTTTGTATAGATTTCGGATATCTGCTGAACAGGTAGATTCATTTTGGTACGGAGTTAAATTTAGAAAAGTGGTCCTTGCACGATTAGATGCAATTATGTTTGGTGTATTATTTGCCTGGATTAAATATTATTTCCCGGTGATATGGAAAAAAATAGCTATACCTTCATTTATACTTGGGCTCTTATTTATATTTATATTGCTTCAGCTAATTAAACTTGACCCTATAGGCCTTTATGGAAAAACAATC
>JBBQVM010000240.1:0-5284 GCA_038211525.1 Bacteroidia bacterium | reverse complement strand
CTCCATTTTTTTCCAACTTTTTGCACCTGCATACGATTCATCTCCCTGCATCATAGCTCCCCATTGAGCAGCACTCATAGCTGAAGTGCCGCTATCCGTTAAAAAATCAATCATCACCTGATCAGAATCGAGGAGGAAGGTGTTAAAATGTGCCTTTTGTAAATAATTTTTCCGATCTTCTTCAGAACTTACCGCAATGGGTTCAACCGATTTTATCTTGAAAGGTTCAAATATGGTTTTGAAATGCATTTTTAAGACGGTGTTTAGCAAAACTAATTAATTCGCCAAAAGTATACACCTCGTGTCTATGGTAACATGATTTGCATCATATATTGATTCAAAAAATTAGCTGCAATTTTCAAATTATTGCCCGCTAAATCTGAATTACCGGTTAGCGCAATAGTATCGCTAAGAATTTTCTTTAACTGTTACTTTTTGAATTGTTCAAATGCATATTTTTCAAGATTTTCACGATCGTTGGGATGAGCAATTCCAATAAGTTCTTTAGCTCTTTGACGTAGATTTTTACCAAAAAGATAAGCCACTCCATATTCGGTTACCACATAATGCATATGCGCGCGTGTAGTTACAACACTAGCCCCTTGTTTCAAGTAGGGTACAATCCTAGGAATTCCTTTGCCGGTTCTGGAAGGCAGGGCAATAATAGGTTTGCCTCCTTCTGATAAAGCGGCTCCACGTATAAAATCCATCTGACCCCCAACCCCTGAATACTGACGGGGACCAATGGTGTCGGAACAAGCCTGACCGGTGATATCCATTTCAATGCAACTGTTAATAGCGATGACCTTCGGATTTTGTTTTATGATATGGACATCATTTACATAATCAATATCGAGGAAAGCGAAAGCTGGATTATCATTAACATAATCATAAAGTTTTCGAGATCCGGAACAAAAACCGGTAACTGTTCGGCCGGGATGTTTTTTCTTGTACCTGTTCGTAATCACATCCATTTTCATTAAAGAAATAATGCCATCTGAGAACATTTCAGTATGAACTCCAAGATCTTTATGGGTGGTAAGTTGTTTTAATACTGCATCAGGGATGGAACCAATTCCCATTTGTAAAGTGCTTCTGTCTTCAATTAAACCGGCAACATTTTTGCCTATTTGCAATTCGATTTCAGTATGTTCATGTTGTATATTTAGTTCATGCAGGGGTTCATCGCAATAAATAATAGCATTCAGCCTATCTGTGTGTATCATGCCATCGCCATGTGTTCTGGGCATATTAGGGTTGACTATTGCAATTACCGTTTTTGCATTATTAACAGCAGCCCTTGCAATATCTACAGAAGTTCCCAGCGTTACATAGCCATGCGCATCGGGTACCGAAACCTGAACAACGGCAACATCAAGAGGTAAAGAACCGTTACGGAACAAATCCGGTATATCGCTTAAGAACGCGGGAACATAATCTGCTCTCCCGGAATTAACTGCATCCCTAATAGCTTCAGATACAAATAGGGAATTTATCCTGAAATTTTCACTGTATTGAGGTTTTGCTATTTCAACATTTCCAAACAAGGTTATTGAAACAATTTCTACATCCTTGTAAGCGGCCGACTTTTTAGCGAGTTCATCAAGAAATAAAGTGGGGGTAGCGGCACTTCCATGGATGAAAACTCTGTTTCCTGATTTTATGAATGTTAAGGCATCAGCAATGCCGGAAGAATGAATAGCGCTCATGATTTCTGTATTAAAAATTGCAGTTAATGGATGTTAGAAGGAGACTAATAATTTTAATTGTACTCATTTACTAATTGCAAAAGTAGGTAAGTGATCATTATCATGTCTCCTTTGTAGGGATATTTATTATTTTGTGGCTCTAAATTATTATTGCAATGAACCAGCCAACAACACAACTTTATCACAAAGCTTATAAAATTCTAGGAATAATAGTTTTTGCCGGTTTTATTCTTTACGCCGGTAAACCCTTGTTAATTCCCTTGAGTTTCGCGCTATTCATAAGTTTCATTTTGCAGCCCATTTGTTCCGGATTAGAGAAAAAAGGGGTGAACAGAATTGTTGCAATTTCATCAGGAATCTTGGTAATATTCGCAATTTTACTTTTATTAATCTATCTCCTCTACACGCAATTCATAAACTTCATTCATGAGTGGCCCGCAATCAGTATTAAAATTGCTGCAGCGTTGGATCAATTTAGAATTTTCTTAACAGATCAAATGGGATTTAGTCGGCAACAAGTGGATTTTTGGTTGGTCGATATTACTAACTCAACTGCCAATGATATTGTTAACATGCTTCAGGCAACACTTGTTTCAACAGTAATTAATTTTGTGATGATATTATTGATACCTATTTATGCTTTTTTAATTCTACTTTACCGCCAGAAACTAGTTGAAGTATTGTATAGTATTTTTCCTGCTAAAGATCGTTCGAAGGTTGCAGAGGTAGTTGGATTATCCATTAATACCTACTATAATTTTATTAAAGGAATGGCAGTAGTTTATCTGGTAGTAGGTATTTTAAATTCTATAGGACTTTTTTTACTAGGTGTTCCTCATGCATTTCTTTTCGGATTTATGACCGCAATAATGACATTTATTCCTTATGTTGGGATTATTGTAGCCTCATTGTTGCCTATTTCTTATGCATGGATCACCTACAATTCTATCTGGTATCCATTGGGTGTTGTGGGAGTGTTTACTTTTGTTCAGTATCTTGAAGCTAACATCATATTTCCTTGGGCCGTTAGTCAGAGACTACAGCTAAATACGTTAGTAACATTAATAATTATTGTTCTCGGAGGAATTTTATGGGGAGGTCCCGGTATGATTTTATTTATTCCTTTCGCTGCAATATTGAAACTTATTGCGGATAGAATGGAGGGGTGGGAATCACTCGCAAAAATTTTAGGAAATTGAAAAATACTATCAAAAATAAAATAAAAAGTTTGCCTTGAAATCATAGGTGATGGAAGGTTTCCCTGCATCAAGATAACCCTCATAAGTCGCATCAGGATTATTGATATCTGTGTAACTAAAATTGAGGGAAGGGTAAATCTTTAAACTTTGACTGATTCGGATTTGGTATATGAGTGATGCGGTTCCTGCGAAGCCACTCATAAATTCAGTATTATTAGTTGTTTTACTATCAATTGAAATTCTTCTGTTTTCTTTAGTATAAACCACGGTACCGATTCCTGCCCCAAGTTTTATACTTAATGGAAAATTTTTAAACGGACTATAATAGCCATCAAATGAAACTATCATTCTTTTATTAGCAGGTTTTGCAGGACCGGACGAAAATTTATTCAAAATATCTTTGCTTTCAATCCAAATAGAAGGTCCAAATCCGATTTTAAATTTCTCTGATATTTTGTATCCTAACGAACCTGCTATTACAGCACCTTGCAGGTACATCGGCTCATTATTAATATGAGTGGGATTATTTGAAATTCCATATCCTATTCCCAAATTGAAAAGAATACATTTCGGTTTGGTATCCTGAATGTAATCGGGTTCGCCGGCACTACTTTTAAAGGAAGTAATTCCAAAAACAGTTGTTAGAATAAATAATAGTAAGGCTTGTTTCCCCGGCTGATTGGTTAGGGTTCGATTCATGAGACAATTAAGTTGGATTTTTGACCTTCAGTCAATTGAAATTATATATAATACATTGAAAAACAATTTATTATAATATAATTTCCATAGATTACTGCCATTTGGAAAAAATCTCTGAACCATCAAAGACTTTATCCTCACATCATTCCCGGATGTATACTATACGCTTTCAAATGTTCAATAAGGAGGCAAATTAGTTAAAAGGTACTCATCTTCAACAAATCTTACAAAAAAAATGTAAGATGGGGGAGATGCACTACCAGCCAAGTACTTCCACCAATCCTAACACCAACAACAGAGCTCCTATTGAGGTCATGGAATACATTACAAAATGAATTGAAATGCCTGCATGGAAAAATACGACGGTTAAAATAAATCCGACAAAAAGTAACAATGACCCTATAAGTCCCAATAAAAAACCGCGTTTTCTTCGAATCAGGAATCTTTTAGATTTAATTTGATGAAGAATACTTGAAATAGCATTTTCATCGAGGCCATAAGCTGCCAATTTCTCTTTTACAAAATCGGGTTCTTTGCCCTTTGCAATCAGTTCTGCTGCTTCGTTTAGCAACATTTCAACATTAGTAGCTGGTTCCATGTTCCGGTGGATTAAAAGATGATTCCTTCCTGGTAAAGCAAATCATTGTAACACGGTTAAAAATAGAAAGAATAAATCAATCTGCAAAATTTATTTTTTCATAATTTCTTACAGCTTCCTCATTTTTGATACTTCCATCTTGGCCTTTGTTTGATAACCATTTGGTAGGTTTTGCATTTTAGATGATGCGCCCCTTCAAGATAACCGGTACTAATCAGAAATTCATTCACTATTTCCCCTCCTGTAAATTTAAAAGTTTTTTTGAATAATTTGGTCCACTCTTCTATTGTTTTGGGATGATGACTATCGAGCCAATTCAGAAAAGAACCATGCTGTTTTTGAAGTGCCACAATTACTTTTGCATTATTAATAGCAGCTCCGATTTTTAGTCTGTTACGTATAATTCCGGGATCGTTCAACAATCGATTAAAATCCTTTTCACCATAAGAAGCAACTTTTTTAATTCTAAAATTATGGTAAGCATTGCGGAAGTTTTCTTCCTTTTTCAGGATGGTAGTCCAGCTTAAACCTGCCTGATTAATTTCCAGCACCAATCTGCAAAATAATTCGTCATCATCAGCAATAGGAAATCCATATTTTTTATCGTGATAATGTTTATGAAACTCCAAAATTCCGGGTTTCATATTGATGATAGCTTGGCAGTAGGTGGACATAGCTTTGAGGGTGCTAGTGGCGAATTAAAATTAGGATGTTGGAGGGATCGAAATTAATTTATCGTGATTGCAAATGTAGGGATCACGGAAGATTATTCGGTTGGTTTAAATCCAACACCTTTGTATTTAATTGTATTTCAATACCTTGTAAAATAGATTTACAAAAATCTAATCAAAATGCTTTCTTTGTAATTGATTTAACTGTAAAAATCACTTGGTTGGATATAATTCTTCCTACTGGTTTTTTAGTTAGCCAATAATTTTATATAACTATGAAGAAAGGATTCATTGTATTTTCGATTTCGTTATGTTTTTTACCACTGCTTTTTCATACCTCATTTATTAAATCGCCACAACATGATTTAAGCATACCAAAAGCGGTAGTAGATTTTAGTTTTTTAAAGA
>JBBQVM010000239.1:0-5300 GCA_038211525.1 Bacteroidia bacterium | reverse complement strand
ACCCTGACTACAACCATGATTCACGCTACAATTGACGGTGGTACATTGCCCTATTCCTATTTGTGGAACACAGGTGCAACAACAAGTGCTATTTCGGTGAATGTTGCGGGAGTTTATTTACTTACAGTAACAGACTCTCACGGCTGTATAATTTCTGAATCTACCAATGTAAATAGTTTACCCGAACCACTGCAGTTAAATGCAACAATAATCCAGCCCGACTGTGCGAATGGCCATACGGGAAGTATTAACTTGAATGTTACCGGAGGCAGTCCCGGTTATGCTTATCAGTGGAGTACGGGTGATCACGTTGATCATCTTTCGGAGTTGCTACCCGGAACGTATACAGTTACCGTTACAGATATGATGGGTTGCTCGTTAACCGAATTTTATACAATTAATGAAAATTCATCATTAACAATTCACCTAAATGGTTCGCCGGTTATTTGCGTAGGCGAACAGGTAATGTTATATGTTGATTCAATGCCGGGTGTAACCTATCAATGGTATTATGCCGGATTAGCCTTAAACGGAGCAACTGCCAATTATTTCCTTACTCCGGCTGCCGGAGCGTACTTTGTTACTATTACGGGACCGTGTGGTTCAATTGCCAGTAATGAGGTGGAAATTACAGTTCGCTCAATCGACAATATTAGCGTAAGCAGTAATCAAATTATTTGTCCGCCCGAATCTGCTCATTTATATGCTGCAGGTGGTGTTACCTACCAATGGTCGCCTGCTACTAATATTACCTTCAGTAACATTCCTGATCCTATTGTTAGTCCGCAGGTCACTACTAATTACATAGTAACAATTACTAATGAATTCGGCTGCAAAGCTAATTTAAATGTAACCGTTGCAGTAGTTTGTGATTCGTTACAGATTCCTACCGGCTTTTCGCCAAACAGCGATGGCACTAACGATGGATACGTAATTGATGGTATTGAAAAATATCCAGGAAATAAATTGTGGATTTATAACCGTTGGGGAAGTCTTATTTACAAAGCTAAAGACTATCGAAATAATTGGGATGGAATTTGCAATGTATCCGGAATTTACATGGGTAAAAAAGTGGATACCGGCACCTATTTTTACATTTTAGATCTCAATGATGCAAGCAAACCCCGTTCAGGTTATTTAATCATCAGACGATAAGCATTTTTTTTTAATTGAGATTTAAAGGTGATACAGCAATTTAATTCTTCATAAATTTCTTCACCAATTGCTCTTGTCCGGTTGAAAATTTAGCGATGAATAATCCACTCGAAAACGATGCACAATTTACCTGCTGATTCACTTCTGCATTTTCAACATCACCATTTTTTGTATAAAATAATTTGCCGGTATTGTCAAATATAGAAATATTATAACCTATTCCTTTTAAGTGGTTCGTGTTTATTGTAAGCGTTTGGGTAGTCGATTCAAAAAAAGAAATTAACAACTTGTATTTTAACCAAAAAAAACGGGATCATTGGAGTGATCCCGCTTTTAATTATAAGTTAGAAGTAAGTCTATTCGCTAGCCGTTGTAGTGCTTGCAAATTTTCTTCCGTAAATTCTCTCTGTTTTATTTTCAGGTTTAACTATCAAATTATTAGCATCATCCTGGTAACATTGAATACGTACACCTGATACAATGTTTCCCTGACTGTCTTTTTGATATCCCGTAAGGCATATTTCACCTTTCGCCATTCTCGAAAAAGTGACATCTGTTAAAGGGGTAGGTTGAGCAGTTCTTGCATTTACTGCACTATTCAGAACTTCAGTTGCTTCTGATGCTTGTACCGTCATGTGTGCAATGCCATCATTATCTAAATGCCCAACAATAGTTGATTGAGCCATAGCAGCTCCTGTCATTAAAGTAAAGGCAAATGCGCTTATTAATAAGATCTTATTCATGAGTTTAATTATTCGATTTTATGGTTTGTTAATTGAAACACTTTTAGATAGGCTTTTAACTCGTTTTTAGCACCTGGGGTTACGGTTTAATAAAAATTTATTTATTGTTTCTGAAAAAGGGTTTCAAACCCAATAAATACGCAGGTTTCAAAGAATTCGATGAATTACTCCTGTAGCTCTTTTTAATCCTTTTGAAACCTTGATGACCTACATGTCGTTTCAAAACCGATTTAATGTTCTTAAACCATTAAATGTTTCCAAAAAAAATCATATCACATTATGAAGAAGCGATTTTCATGTCTGTTTAATTGTTCAGGAATTGCCAGGCTTACAGGACTGGTAATGGTATTAACGCTGCTCACCCTTATTCAGGGAAAGCAGGATGTTTATGGTGAAGGATCGCCTCAGTTTAGGCCCGATACCACCAAAACTACCTATCTGATGATTCTGAACAATCAACCTACCTACGGTACGTTTGCCGGTTATTCGGCAACCGATACTAACAGGTTGTTCATCAGAATTAACAACTCTCTTACCGAAAAAATTTATTTTGGTATCGGGCAACGAACAACTGGTACTAATTGGTACTACAGGGTAAAAGATCCGAACGGTAATATTGTTTATGGCCCAGCTTTGTTGCCTACCTCGGGAACAGGTTTTATTCAGAATCATAAACAGGCTATCGCAGGCCCAAATATTTTTAACCTGCAAGGGTATGCACCTATTGTAATTTCTCCTACTGCAGGAGTGAATGGTAAATATTATATCGAATTCAATCAAGGCAATGGGACCACAGTTTCTAATAATACTGAAATTGGCTTAGGTCTTTTCGATATTACAGTTGGAGCTCCCTTGGCGCTTACTACCAGTCCGGGTCGTGTGTACTCATTTAATTGGAGTTTCAACACCGATTCCTATGCCAATCAATTTTATGGTAGCTTCTATATTTATGGTACCGATAGTGCCGTAACAAAAGTTGATCTTAATGGTATCAAACCTTATAAATTTAGAGTTTCGTGTAATAGCTATGGAACACTCTCAACAGGAACCGCTGCAGCTAAAAGACAATCTCAGGTTGGATTTCAGGTTCCCCCTGAGTTAAAATTATTTTTGAGAGATCCCGACTTAACCGCTTTCCCTAGTGGTTCACTTATCTTTATGACCGGTGGCATATCATTAAATGGTTGTACACGCGATTCGTTATGTATTGCAATTAATTTAATAAAAAGATCAGATGTCACAATTTTAATTGATAGAAATAATAACGGCGTTTATAATGCCGGCACAGCGGATCGATTGCTCTTTTTTCAAGGTGTTGATCCGGGACCAACATGTTTAAGTTGGGATGGTAAAGATGGCTTAGGAAATTATATTACTCCGGGTACTAACGTAAAAATGTACATTAGCGTTGAATCTGGTGAAGTAAATCTCCCGATTTTCGATGTGGAGAGTCATCCCGTTGGTTATACTATGTCGGTGATTCGACCCGGCTCAGCGCTGTTTGTTGATTCATTATTCTATGACGACGTTTTAGTCGGTGGTTCAACTGTTTTAAATGGTTGTGCATTTCCTTGTCATACCTGGAACTCTAATCCACCAAATACTGAAACCAATTCAATTGGAAATAATAACACTATAAATAGTTATTGGTTTGCCCGAAAACAAAGTGTTCAAATCACAGTTTTTATGCCTGACTTTTTAACTACCAATGCGGGACCCGACCAAAGCTTATGTGTCCACACAGCAGGTCAGGACACTGTTCAATTAAATGGTTCAATTAATTATTCGCTGGTAGCATATTCCGGTTCGAAAAAGTGGAATACTAATGGATCAGGCGCTTTTATACCTAATGATTCTACCTATAATGCAAAATATGTTCCTTCTGCTGCCGATATCAATGCGGGAAATGTAATTCTTACATTAGCTCCTCGTTATGCATGTAGTTATCCTATCGATACCGTAATTATTACTTTACGGAAGATTCCTCAACTAAGTACTGTTGTTACCAATGTGAATTGTTTTGGCCAGTTAACAGGAAGTATTTCACTCTCTGTTGCCAATAGTACTGCACCTTACACTTTCACATGGAGCAATGGCGCATCAACACAAAATATATCAGCAGTTGCTTCCGGCACCTATACGGTGACCGTTACAAGTGCAAATGCATGTACCTCCGTCACCTCTGCATCAATTACTCAGCCCGCTGCCGTATTATCATCGTCAGTAGGAGCAAGTGTAAATATTAATTGCTTTGGACAAACAAATGGTTCTATATCCTTGAATGTTGCAGGAGGTTCAGCGCCCTATTCCTTTAACTGGAGTAATGGAGCATCTTCGCAAAATTTATCAGGAATAGGTGCAGGTACTTATACCGTTACCGTTACCGATTCAAAAGGATGTACTTCCTCAACGGCTTCTATAAATATAACAGGACCTTCAGCAGCCTTAGCTGCATCAGTAAGTGCGGCAACAAATGTATTGTGTCGTAACGGTGCCACCGGTGCTGTTACTTTAACAGTGAATGGCGGTACCGCTCCTTATACTTATTTATGGAGTAATGGCGCACTCACTCAAAACATAACTGGACTTGCAGCAGGTAACTATAGCGTTACCGTTACCGATTCAAAAGGATGTACCGCGCAGGCCAATAGTAGTATTACTCAGCCTGCTTCAGTATTGAGTGGTTCTGCTTCAGCATCACAACAGGTTAGTTGTTTTGGTGGAAATAATGGAAGCATAAATCTTACCGTTGCCGGTGGAACATCGCCCTATTCTTATAACTGGAACAACGGTCAATCAACTCAAAATATTTCCGGTCTAACCAGTGGCACTTACACAGTAACTGTTACCGATGCAAATGGTTGTACTAATGTTCAATCAGCTTCAATTACCCAACCCACTGGTGCTTTGAACAGTTCAATAGGTTCTTCACAAAACGTTAATTGTTTTGGCGGTAATAGCGGCGCTGTTAATATTTCAGTTAGTGGTGGTACTTCTCCCTATACCTATTCATGGAGCAGTGGTCAGACTTCACAAAATATCAATAGTTTGACGGCAGGTTCTTACACTGTTACTATTAATGATGGACATGGATGTACTACTTCATCAAATACTACCTTAACTCAACCTGCTGCTGCACTAAATGGTTCAGTAAGTATTACACAACAGGTCAATTGTTTTGGAGGTAATAATGGTAGTATTGATCTGACTGTTGTTGGTGGAACAGCTCCATACACTTATGCATGGAGCAGCGGCCAATCATCGCAGGATATCTCATCTTTGCCTTCAGGAACTTATTCCGTTACCATCACCGATTCGAAAGGATGTACCAATCAACAAAATGGTACCATCACACAACCTTCTGCTGCATTATCAGGAAACGCAACTGTTTCAAATGCTGTT
>JBBQVM010000238.1:0-5310 GCA_038211525.1 Bacteroidia bacterium | reverse complement strand
CCGGGTTTAGTTTGCAATCACAACACAAGTAAAATCTTTCATCCTCCCACTTGCTTTACCTTATATTCCATCGCGGTAAGCAACTGAATAATTTTTTCTCTGAAATCACCTTGAATCATTATTTGTCCCTCCTTAACAGTACCACCAACACCACATTTAGTTTTTAGCATTTTACCGAGTGCTTCCAAATCCTTTTCAGGTCCGGCGTAACCTGTAACCAGCGTTACTTTTTTTCCAGCCCGCTGTTTTTTATCGAGCATTACGCGTAGCTGTTGTTGTTTGGGTGGAAGGGAGGTAGTATATTCTGGTTGCTGCGGTTCAGATTGAAAGGATGGATTGGTGGAGTAAACAATTCCGTCTTTGTTTTTATTTTTATTCGACATATTAAAAATAGTTTAAGGAACAATTAATTTCAAGGTGCTTTTTAAAGTGGTAATTTCAAATTGCGATGCATATCCTGCCGGCTCACCATCAACATGTAACGGCGTTTCTTTTTCGCAGGTAATAGTTAGCTTTTCGGTACTCATTACCTTTGCAAAAGCAGAATGTGCAACGCTGCCATTAAACACTTTGAAGGCGAAAGTAGGCAACTCGTAGAATTTCATTTTCCTGACCATGGTGACATCCACCCTCCCATCATTAGTATCAGCATGAGGAGCAATTTTTGCGTTGTTACCAAACTGTGATGCATTCGCAATGGCTATCAGTACGCTGGTAGTTTGGGTACTCGAATCGTTGTTAGAAATAGTAAAATTAAATTCAGGATATTTTGCAAATTCCTTCATAACAAGTTTTAAATACGAATTAAAACCACGCTTGCCATCTTTCCCGAAAAGGTGTGCCACATGTGCATCAAAACCTATTCCTGAAACATTAAATGAGTAGTGATCGTTTATTTTAATGCTATCGTGGTTCACCACTTTATTATTTGCTAGTACCTGAAGCGCCTTTGTAACATTTAATGGAATAAAATGGTGACGCGCCAATCCGTTTCCGGAACCCACCGGAATAATTCCTAATGAACATCCACTATTATTTACTGATAAAGCTACCTCATTCACTGTTCCATCGCCACCCACTGCCACAACAGTATCAAAACCTTCGCGCAAAGCAACAGCAGCTAATTCCGATGCGTGACCGCGATGTTGGGTGAATTCAATTTCGGCATTATTAATACTATTTTTAAAAAAATTACTAATAACAGTAGCAGCCGGTCGTGCCGATTTATTTCCTGACTTGGGATTAATAATGAAAAATATTTTGCGTTTTTCAGCCATTACTATTTGGCAACGGGAGTGAGTTCGTTTCTGATTAGTGCGTGGTTGTATTGTTGCAATACCGACTGCAGCGTTTTTTCCAGTTTTACCTGATGAACATTTTTGCTATCAACAATATTATTCAACAACAAACTATCCGTTCGGTACGCATAACAACCTGCCATTTCGGTACCATCATATTGTACCATTAAACTATTATCAAACACCTGGTAAACATCACCTGCGAAGTTAACAGAATAGGGTGTTTGCAGCGAATCGAACATGCTGTTGCCAAAGGCAGAAAAGAATTCATCATAGTGAAGATAATCCAATATGCCGGGGAGAATATCTGTTTGTTGGGTAACCCTGTCGGAGAAGCCGACAAGATGACCTCCAGGTTGATAGAAAACGATAGGCACCCGAAACATACCGGCTTTGGTATTGTAATATATTTTATCGGCCGGACCGGTATGATCGGCAGTGATAACAAAGAGTGTATTTTTGTACCAGGACGTTTTTTTTGCGGTTTCAAAAAAACAACGAAGGGAATAATCGGCATAACCGATGCTTTCATGAATAGGCGACGATCCCTTTTTAAATTTGTCCTTGTATTTATCAGGAATGGTATAGGGATGGTGCGACGATAAAGAGAAAAATGCGTTCACAAAGGGTTGCTTCATTGCGGAACATTTATCAATAAAAAAATAATAAAAATTCTCATCAAATACACCCCAATGACCGTCGTAATTACCGCCGGGGTATTCATTACGGCCATAATATTTATCGAAACCTGTTAACAACGTGAAGTTATCGAAATTCATGGTTCCATTATTTCCACCATGAAAAAAAGCGGATGAATATTCTTTACTTTTTAAAATTCCTGCAATAGATTTTAATTTGTTGCCGCTATAGGTGGAAGTAACATAAGAATCCGACATAAGGGTTGGCATGGATGCTAACACAGCCGGTATTCCATCAATCGATTTTTTAGCATTGGCAAATGCATTCGTGAAGGTCATGCTTACATGCATTAATGAATCCAGAAATGGCGTATATCCATCACCATTATTTAATGCACCAATGTATTCAGATGAAAAACTCTCCAATATAATGATCACCACATTTAATGGTTTAAAAGGGATGTTACTTTTATAATTATGGTCTTTATTGAAATAACTTTTTGCCTCTTCCATAGGCATATAATTTTTTTCCTCAATATTCACTTGCCCCAAAGTTTTAATAACAGTAAAGGGCGTATTAAGTACCAAGGGGACTAGCTGTGGCTGAGTGAATTTGGCAGCAGCCATAATATTCATAGGTTTATATTGAAATCCACCTCTTGCACCAATCACGAAGAAAAATAAAATTGGGATTAACAAGAGCCATTTTAGCACCACATTGCCTTTTTCGTAGTGAGCTTTTCTTAATTTAACAGCATTGTAAAGGAAGATCATTACCGTGGTAAGCACCAAAAAAACTACCAGTACGTACCAGAAATCCTTTGCCATTTGCGGAATGGTATTTTTCATGTCATCGCCCATCCCAAACAGCTGAAAAAGATCGGCTGTGGTTCGCTTGCCCTGAAACTTGAAATACTCTAGGTCGATACAATTTAATAAAATGGAAGGCACATTCACAACGATAAATAGCACCTTTAATAAAACCTGAGCCGTAGTAGAATAAAACCATCGGATGGGTAGGAGGTGAATCAGAATAAAAGGCAAATTAATAATGATAATTGCTACCAGATCGAATCGCAACCCGGCAAAAAAAGCAACCATTACATCAGTTATAAGTGCCGATTTAAAATAATACGCATTGGAAAGCAAAAATGCCAACCGACATAATTGATAAATGAACACTAAAATTATCAGTCGTTTTGCCAGAAGCTGTAACTGAAATTTGAATGACTTCATTTGATATAGTTGATTTGAGATAAAACAAAAAAAGGCTGTCTTTTCGGAGACAGCCTTTTTTTTAGAACAATATTATTATTGTTTTGTCCAAGACTCAGTACAAGTAAGGTTTTGAGAAGTTGGGTTGTAGGTATAACTCACATTAGCAGTAACAATGGCACCTGTTAAAGCACCTGTTCCTGAAATTGTCCAAGAATCACCTGATGCATCAGATACAGTTTGGTTGTCAATAGTGAATACAGATCCACCGGTTGCTCTTGCAACAACATTTAATCCGGCAGTGTTACCAAGATTGCTGATGATCATTTTAGATACTTCAACAGAAGATGGGCTGATAGACTGTTGGTACTGAACTCCTGAGAAACAGGTGTTTGTGCAGTTATAAGCAGCAAGAAACTTAGCTCTTGTTTCAGTTCCACAATCTGTTCCTTCATAACCGGTAAGGCATGCACAATTTCCATTGTTACAAATACCGCCATTTTTACAATCAACCCCATCACATGGATTATCATCTTTACAGGCATTAAACATTACAGACGTACTTAACGCCATGAAAATCAGCAAGAAAATAGTTTTTACAGAATTTTTAGTTTTCATTTTTTTTGGTTTTAGTTAACGGATTTAGGTTTGATGTTGCAAATATACTCGAAAATACATCATAAAAAGATTCAAATAAAAATTTTAATGAACCATTCTAATTAATGAATTTTCATATACTTTTGTAACAAATTATATATATAACAAAAATGAGAAAAATTATTATCCCTTCACTGGTACTTGGTGTAACAATGATGTTTGTAGCATGTGGACCTAGCGCAGAAGAAAAAGCTGCTGCTGAGCAACATATGAAAGATTCTATCTCTATGGCTGAAAAGGCTATTGCAGATTCTATTATGGCAGTTCAACAACAAGCAATGCAGGATTCTCTTGCAATGGTTGAAGCTGCTCGTGTGGCTGAGCAAGCAACTCAAGACTCGATTGCTAATTTGAAGTCAGGTAAGCCTAAATCAACTAAGCCAAAAACTACCACTACCACTCCAAAATCAGACCCTAAGAGCATTAAGGATCTTACAAATGGACAAGAACCTAAAAAAGATGATTCTGCTCCCAAAAGCATGAAAGATTTGATGAACAAGCCTAAATAATAGGCTTTTCAACATCTCTTTATCATAAATTGTTCATAAAATATAGGGCAAAATTTCATAGGAATAAAAATCCGTGTAATTTTGCCCTATAAAATTTAGAAGAAACATGAAAAATATTCTAGGATTGGCATTAATTGCCGGAATGCTCGCATTCACCTCTTGCGGTCAAAGTGCCGAAGAAAAAGCTCAAGCTGAAAAAGCAGTTCAGGATTCAATTGCTGCTGCCGATGCTCAGATGCAAGCTGTTGAAGATGCTGCTCGTGAACAAGCAATGCAAGATTCAATTGCTGCCGCCGCTGCCGCAATGGATACAACTGCTGCTGCTGCACCAGTTACCGGAAAATAAGCCTTCCGAACGAGTTTAAAACAAAAAACCGAATCTGATCCAGATTCGGTTTTTTTTATGATTTTTTTAAAGTTGTTTTGTCATTGGAGGAACAGTCGTGACACCCTTCACTACCTCCACTTTTAGATCCTGCAAATCTGTAAATCAGATAGCCTAAGGCCCCTAGCACTGTTAAAATTACTAATATATTCTGCACCATGATACTTCAGAATTATAGTACAAAAGTACCCTTTTTTCAATACTTTTGAGCCCATTTTGATGCTTAATTCCCTTATGATTCGCTACGACCGTAAAAACCTTACCGATTCTGAACTGATTCACATTTATACCGAACTCCTTAAGCCCCGGTTAATAGAGGAGAAAATGCTCGTTTTGTTGCGACAGGGAAAAATTGCCAAGTGGTTTTCAGGCATCGGTCAGGAGGCCATTTCAGTGGGTACTGCCTTGGCAATGGATAAAAGCGAATACATTCTTCCAATGCACCGCAACTTGGGTGTCTTTACGGTTCGCAGCATACCTCTTCACCGTCTTTTTTCTCAGTTTCAAGGCAAACCCGGTGGTTTTACCAATAGTCGCGATCGCTCTTTCCATTTTGGTACCAACGAGTATAAAATAGTGGGAATGATTTCTCACTTGGGACCACAATT
>JBBQVM010000237.1:0-5402 GCA_038211525.1 Bacteroidia bacterium | reverse complement strand
ATACGTGCGAGTGGATTATTTACGATTTTTTACTTTTTGAATTTTTTGTAACTCATCGATATCAATTTTATCTTTAGATCGTCCGGTACTAAATTTTGAAATAATTAAATGATCCAAATGTATAAAAGGTATTTTCAAATCATCTAGCGTCACAATAGATTTTTGCTTCCATGCTTCCACAAAATTTACTCCTGAAACATAGGTCATAAAATCAATTTTATAAGGAGGTTCTCCGTCGATAAAAACAACAGGTTTACTAAAATCAAGAACATTTAATTGATTAATAACTTCATCATCCACTTTTAAGTTTTTTAATGACTTTAATATTTTTTCCTTATTTGTTGTATTATCCGGTCCTATCCATAAATCAATATCTCCAGTGGTTCGTAAGTAGCCATGAAAGTTAACCGCATAACCTCCAACAACTAAGTATTCAACACCATTGGTATTCAATTCTGATAACAAATCATGCGTATATTTATCAAAAATGTTCATGATTGATTAATAATTTTAACTGTATGTTTCAAAGGAAGTTTATCAGGATCATAACCATGCATTCCATATGCAATGTTAATGAACATGCGTAACTTTTGTAAAATTTCAATGGAGCTTAATTTGGCCATTTCATTTAATTCCCATTCTGCCTGTTCTTCAAAAGAATGGAAAATATGTACGGGCATATGCTTAAAGTGCTCCAATGGCTCATTAGCATTTTGTGGAGTATCTTCCGGGAGATTAAATTTTTTACGATTCATTTTATAAATTAAAATTGTATCTGATGAGAATTAAATATTGAAAACATATATACCTATTTTCTATACTCCCAAATTAGCAATTTTTTAATGGGACTAATTCGCGTTTCTAAACAGTGAGAATTCTTATTTTATTATCACCTATTGGATTTTACCCTTTAAGGCGGGAGTAACATCTCGCCTTTTTCTTTTGAAACTTTTTTAAAACGAAATAAATGCCTATCAATTGTGTTTAGACAAGTTAAAATTAAACATTTCTTTCAATAATAGAAAATTAATGCAGGTTCATTTTATCAAGTGATCTGAATTAATTTAATTCCGGATATGTTGCAAGAATCGATAGCTGTTTGAATGGAAGAATTTTAATATTTCCACAAATCGTCAAAACCGGTTTTGATTTTATTGAGGTCATCATTCGATATAAAACCAATTTTCTTTACAAGTCGCTCTTTCGAAATTGACCTAATATGAAAGGTTAAAATCTCAGAAGGTTTGTCGAGATTATTAGTTCTGTTGGGTTGTAACACCAAATTACCTTTGTAATTTTTCACTTTAGTGGTGAGTGGACAACAAATGACGGTTTTTAAATATTGGTTGGCCAAATTTCCACTGACAATGACAACGGGTCGGTTGCCGGCTTGTTCACTTCCTACAACGGGACTCAAGTCAGCCAACCAAATTTCAGCCTGCTTCATCTTCAAGTTGTTTGAAGTAGTCGCTCATTCCTTCCTCAGCTATGGAAGTAAGATCGGTATCAGCAGCCATTTTTTTAAACGATTTAACGTAAGATGCCCTGTTAAGGTGGTCCAAATAAATACTTAATGCCCTTTCAATCAGCTTATTTTTAGGAAGTTGTAGTTCCTTGGCTTTTTCTTCAAGTAACTTCAGGAGCGCATCGGGAAGTGAGCTGGTAAATGTTGCCATAATTTCATATTTATGAAATACAAATATAATATATATTTATAAAAAAGCAAATTTTGGGTGTTGAGAAAACAAAAAATAGGGTTGAAAAGGTTGTAAAAAGTGAGAACTTTTCGTTCTTTCTTAGCTTCGTTTGAAAGGTCCTACTTGACCATTGTCCACATAATTAGGTAGGCGTTAAGCTGTCGGAATGAGACTTATTTTACCATACGTGTTACTGCGTTAAAATGCGCTAGAGGTGCCGTTAACGCTCTTTGCTTATGTGTATATTCGTTTTCCTCTTCAAACGATTTAATAATCACCATTCGTCTACCTTCAAAAGCTAACTCAAGTTCATGATTCAATTCTGGAATTTCGTCAGGCAATTCTTTTCTTTCTCATAGCTTTCAACTAGCTACTTATAAAATAGTACCAACGTTAGGGAATTTGAATAGCGAAATTGATTTTTTAAAATCATTCAATCGACAACTCAATTGTGATTTCTTTAAAATATTTGAACGTAAAGATACCAAGCACATTCGTTTGATTTGAATGCAACCGGCTACTTATATTGATTTTAATAATGATTTTATTTTGTTATTTTCTATGATTCATACTTACCACTTATATTTTAAGCACTACCACCACTACTTCACTTCTTGCAATTCCTGCCAGCGTTGTTGGTTCATGTTTTCATCCAGGTTAGGGTCGTAGTTTTGGTGTTCGCTGCTGATGTATTCGCCATTGCTATTCATCCAATACTGGTTTGCACCGGCTTCGACTTTATAACGTTGTCCTGATGTTGGGTCAACAACATTGGTGCGTTCATAAATGCCATCTATTGTTCGTTCCTGTTGTGCATCACTGGCAGCATTGCGTTCTCGCCATCCATTCATGATGGTCTCGTTAATTGCATTGCTTTTATTGACGAAGGCACGTTGCTGCGCTTCAAAGTTCGCTTGATTCTGAGCCATTTTTTGATTGTGTGCTGCCCAACTTCTGCCGGCCTTCTCCGCTTCACTTTGATTATATGCCATAATGGGTTCTAACGGATAGTGCGTATTGCTTAATGCAAAAACCAGTTGCTTTTTGGCCTTTTCAAAATAGGAGGGGTCTGCATCTAATCCGGTGCAGAAATAATACCAGTTCTGAAGTTGAGCAGTGGCACTTACATTTAAATGTATCAATAAAAAATATAAACTACCGTCCGACTTTTTCCATTCCGATCCTATCACCATCGCATCCGATTGTCCGGGTACCGCTTTGTACAATTGATCGGTGTACCACTTATCTACTTTTGAAATTTCAGGGATCTCATAATGCCTCACATACTGCATCCCTTGATTTTGCGCCCAGGAAACAAAATCTTGTTGTATGAGTTGATCTATTCCGGGCATGGCACGCAACTGTTGTCCACTTTGATAATACATTTGCTGCATGTGAGGGTCATTGGTGTACATATAGCTTTGGGCAGGAAAATCACTAATCCGTAATCCATTGGGACCGGTAATAGCAGGCTCGCCATTTGTTGGGTGCTGTGTTACTTTCCAACTTGCCGGAAATGGCATCGAGGAATTCACTACACCGTTTTTGTCGCGGTATTCATTCCACACCAGTGGCTCCCAGAAATTATTCTCTTTAGATTTTTTATCTTCAGTAATAGCTACCTGCTCATCATCCATTTCACTATCTGTTAAATTTTCTCCGGTAGCTTCACCGGTTTTACTTTCCTTGTTAGTGGTTTCATTGCTTGCGCAAGAAGTGATCAAAATGGAAAGGATTGCAACAATTAATTTCAGTTTCATAGCCAATTTATATTTCAGTAAGTTAAAAATACAACTAAAATTGCAATGAATTACATTCCTTTCACCTATTTAATTGATTTCAAACAAAATAATTATTGTTTCTATTTATTCCCCTTGTTTTATTGAATAAAAATTAGGTAATTGGCAGTTACAACGATTAAATAAATTTGGAGATGATTTATCCGTATCAAATTACCACTTTAGATCAGTATAAAACAGCCTATAAAGCAAGTGCTGATGATCCGGAAGCTTTTTGGGCAGAGGTGGCGAATAATTTTGAGTGGCGCAAAAAATGGGACAAAGTTTTAGACTGGAACTTTAAGGAACCTGCTATCAACTGGTTTATTGGTGGTAAATTAAATATTACCGAAAATTGTTTAGATCGTCACATTGAAAAATTGGGTGACACGCCCGCTATCGTTTGGGAACCCAACGATCCGGAGGAGCACCATCGTGTTTTAACCTATAAAGAATTGCTTTTAAAAGTGAAACAGTTTTCGAATGTGCTCAAAAATAATGGCGTAAAAAAAGGGGATCGCGTTTGCATTTATATGGGCATGATTCCTGAGCTGGCTATTGCTGTGCTTGCTTGTGCACGAGTAGGTGCCGTTCACTCAGTGGTATTCGGTGGCTTTAGTTCACAATCTATTGCCGACCGGTTACAGGATGCCCAGGCTGAATATATTATTACCTGCGATGGCGCCTTTCGTGGTGCTAAAGATATACCGCTAAAGAGTGTGATTGATGACGCTTTAATTGCTTGTAAGTTTGTGAAGCGTGTTATAGTTTGTACACGTACACGCACACCCGTTAGTATGATTAAAGGTCGTGATGTGTGGTGGGAAGATGAAATTAAAAAAGTGGAAACACAAGGCAATCCCGATTTTCCCGCCGAGGAAATGGATGCCAACGATATGCTTTTTATTTTGTACACTTCCGGTTCAACCGGTAAACCGAAAGGGGTTGTGCATGCCTGCGGTGGTTACATGGTATGGGCGAATTATACTTTCGTGAATGTGTTTCAGTACCAACCCGGACAAGTTCATTTTTGTACCGCCGACATAGGCTGGATCACAGGTCACAGTTACATTGTTTATGGTCCGTTGAGTGCAGGTGCTACCACGTTGATGTTTGAAGGAATTCCTACCTATCCCGATGCAGGTCGCTTTTGGGATATAGTAGACCGTTATAAAGTTAATATTCTATACACCGCCCCAACAGCAATACGTAGTTTGATGGCGTATGGATTAGATTTTTTGAAAGGTAAAAATTTATCGACCTTAAATGTACTTGGAACCGTTGGTGAACCTATTAATGAGGAAGCCTGGCACTGGTACGATAAAAATATTGGTAAGGAACGTTGTCCCATAGTGGATACATGGTGGCAAACAGAAACAGGAGGTGTTCTTATTTCCAATCTGGCCGGTGTTACTCCCTCTAAACCCTCTTATGCTACCTTACCGTTGCCGGGAGTGCAGCCGGTTTTGGTGGATGAAAACGGAAATGAAATAGAAGGTAATAACGAGAGTGGGAATTTGTGTATTAAGTTTCCGTGGCCGGGAATTTTAAGAACTACGTACGGAGATCATGAACGATGCCGCTTAAATTATTTTTCCACCTACGAAAATTTATATTTTACAGGTGATGGTTGCTTGCGCGATGAAAATGGTTTTTACAGAATCACCGGTCGAGTAGATGATGTACTGAATGTGAGTGGTCATCGCATTGGAACTGCTGAAGTAGAAAATGCCATTAACATGCACGCCGGCGTGGTAGAGAGTGCGGTGGTGGGTTATCCTCACGATATTAAAGGTCAGGGGATTTATGCGTATGTGATTTATGATGGTCACCATGGAGATGCAACTCTAGCCCGACAAGATATCATTCAAACAGTCACTCGCATTATTGGACCGATAGCGAAGCCCGATAAAATTCAGTTTGTAAC
>JBBQVM010000236.1:0-5411 GCA_038211525.1 Bacteroidia bacterium | reverse complement strand
TGAATAGCAAATGGGGCGCTCATGACGGTATCGTTTTAAACTACCAGGCACAGGAATTATCAAAAGCTTCAACTCCATTTTTTTCAATGTTACTAACGCTAAGCACACACGAACCTTTCGAGGTTCCTGTTGCAACTCCTTTCAATGATCCATCAGAACCGGAGTTATTCAAAAAAGCTGCCTGGTACACAGATGAGTCGTTGAAGAATTATTTTGCAGAGGTGAAGAAACAACCCTGGTTTTCAAATACCATTTTTATTCTTGTTGCTGATCATGGTCACCGATTACCTTTAAATCGCGATTATTATGACCCTAAAATCCGAAGAATTCCACTTTTAATTTATAGTCCGTTGCTAAAAAGTGAATTTATTGGACTTAAATTAAATCAAACCGGGAACCAAAATGATATCGCATCCACCCTACTGAATCAGTTGGGAATGTCGTCGGAAAATTTCGAATGGAGCAATGATTTATTAGCTAAAGATCGCCACAATTTCGCCTACCTATCTCTGGATGAGGCTTTTACATGGGTAACAGACACCTCATCACTTGTTATTAGGCCAAATGGGCGAAACGAACATGATAAAGGATCACCTACCGTTGCTTTAGCCTATCTTCAGTTGCTTTTCGGAAGGTTTCTTAGTTATTAAGGCCATAGAATTGCTACCTTTGCACTCCTTTCAGTTAAAAGTATGCTTGTTTTAAATAATATTAGTTTTGAGTTTGGTTCCAGGTATCTCTACAAAGACACTTCGTGGCACATTAAACCATTTGAAAAAATTGGCCTCATCGGTGCCAACGGAACCGGTAAATCGACGCTGCTAAGAATCATCAATGGCGATTATTCCCTTTCCGGTGGCGAAATTACCAAACGGCGCGATCTTTCCATTGGTTTCCTAAATCAGGATTTACTTTCGTATGAATCGCAGAAATCGATTCTAATTGTAGCCATGGAAGCTTTTGAAAAGCAGAATAAATTAGCTGAAGAAATTGATCAGCTTCTACATCAGCTTGAAACAGACCATTCCGAAAACATACTTCATAAATTACACGACGCACAATCTCATTTTGATGCGTTGGATGGTTACCAGATAAAATCTAAAGCAGAAACTGTACTTGAAGGATTAGGTTTTTCAACAACCGATCTGGAACGACCACTTAATGAATTTTCAGGCGGATGGCGTATGAGGGTGATGCTTGCTAAAATTCTTTTAGGTAAACCCGATTTATTATTATTGGATGAGCCTACTAATCACCTCGATCTACCTTCCATTGAGTGGATGGAAGATTATTTAGATACTTATGAGGGAACAGTTGTAATAGTTTCGCACGATAGATTTTTTCTGGATAGAATAGTTAATAAAATTGCAGAGATTTCAGATAGTAAAATAACTACCTATCCGGGTAATTATTCTTTCTATATGGAATCTAAGGAATTATCTGAAGAGCTTCAGAGAAATCAATTTAAAAATCAGGAGAAATCGATTAAGGAACAGGAAAAATTTATTGAACGATTCAGAGCAAAGGCATCAAAAGCCAAAGCGGTGCAGTCACGTATAAAAGCATTAGAGAGAGTAGAGCGAATTAATGATGTTAATGACCCTGCTGCTACCATCAATATAAATTTCAATTTTAATATTCAGCCCGGAAAAATCATCTCATCGCTTCATGTGAAGTCGAAGAAATATAAAGAACTTGAAATTTTTGATAATACAGAAATTAAAATCGACAGAGGAGATAAGATTGCATTAATTGGCGCAAATGGTAAAGGTAAATCCACTTTACTAAGAATGATTGATGGTAGCGAACCTTTTGATGGAGAAACTGAAGATGGATATAATGTTGTAAAAGCATTTTATGCCCAGCATCAGTTAGAGAGTTTGAATTTAGAAAACGATATGTTACAGGAGATGCGTGATTGTGCTCCTGATCAAACCGATACCACTCTGCGGACATTGCTTGGAGCATTTCTTTTTACCGGCGACGATGTTTTCAAAAAAATAAGAGTTTTATCAGGAGGTGAAAAATCGAGAATTGCATTGGCAAAAACTATCCTTACCAAAGCAAATTTTATGTTGTTGGATGAGCCTACCAATCACCTCGACATCCAATCGGTAAATATTCTTATTCAGGTGTTGCAAAAATTTAAAGGGTCGTATCTTATTGTTTCCCACGATAGATTTTTCCTTGCTGAGGTAGCCAATAAAATATGGTATATTGAGGATAAAAAACTTAAAGAGTATCCGGGTACCTATGCTGAATACGAAGAGTGGCAGGAACGTAAAAAAATTGAGCAGTCTGTAAAGCCGGCAAAAGAAAAAGTGGTGACCGTGCTTCCTGTAAAAGAAAAAATAAAAGAAGCTGACAAACAAGCTGACAAGGAAAAAAAGAAACAACATCAAAAGCTTGGTTCAACTGTGAAGTCGCTGGAGCAAAAAATGGATGAGTTGAAAAAAGAAAAGGAAAAACTGATTCAAGAAATGTCGGATGACTCGGTTTATTCAGATGTTGAAAAAAATAAAAAATTGCAGAATCACTTCAGCTTGGTTGAAGTGGAGCTTTCTAAAATTCAAGCTGAATGGGAAAAAGCATTTTCACAAATGATCGAATTAGAGGGATGAGAAAAATATTGAATATCGCTTATTCAATATTCCTGTTTGTGGGCCTTTTCTCACATGCTACTATTGCACAGGACACCACAGATTATTACACTTCAGGTTACCTTAAGTACGAAAACTGCATATACAAAAGCAATATCAAGAGTGTTGTTTTGGAACAGGTAAATCTTCGGTTGTCTGAACCAATTATTGAGTTAGGAATGAATGATCGACTGATATTATCTTTCGATGATTTGGATGGCGATTTCAAAAACTATAGCTACACGTTGATTCATTGTGATGCGAATTGGGCACCATCAAACCTTTTACAGAATGAATATTTATCCGGTTTTACCGAGGACAGAATACTCGATTACCGCACCTCATTTAATACCATACAAAACTACACCCATTACATTCAGGAAATTCCCGGAAGGGAGGCTAAACCAATTGTATCAGGAAACTATCTGGTAAAAGTTTATATCGAGGGGGAACCTGATTTTCCTGTTTTGACGAGGAGAATGATGGTCATTCAATCAAAAACTTCTATTGAAGCTACGGTTCAGCGGGCCACCATTGTGAGTAATCGGGATTCCAGACAAGAGATAGATTTTTCTATTTTCTATAAAGGAATTCAAATATCAAATCCTTTTGAGGATGTGAAAGTGGTTTTAATGCAAAACGGTCGTTGGGACAATGCTATTACCGGTTTAAAACCCCTTTTTCTTCGCGACAACCAGTTGGAGTATAATTACGATGAAGAAAATACTTTTGATGCAGGCAATGAATACCGAACGTTCGATTTAAGAACACTGAGAGTTCAAACACAATATGTAAAAGATATAGTTCATGGTCCGGATGGCTATACCGTTGTTTTAACTCCTTCAATAAGCAGGTCGTTCGACAGGTATGTATTTGAGAACGATATTAATGGTAAATTCTTGATAAAGAATCAAGACGGCAGAGACAATGACCTGGAGAGTGAGTATGTAAAAGTGAAATTCAACCTCAAACACGACATACTTGCAAACGGCAACTTTTATGTTTTTGGAGCCCTTTCTGATTGGAAGACCTCGCCTGATAACAAGATGACTTATAACTACGACGAGGGCGCCTATGAAGCACTTCTGTTTTTGAAGCAGGGTTATTACGATTACCAGTATGTTTTTCTGGAAGATGGCTCCAAAGTTCCTGATGCCACTGTGGTGGAAGGAAATCATTATGAGACCGGAAACGAGTATACCATATTAGTATACTACCGTCAACTTGGAGGCAGGTACGACCAACTGGTTGGCATCAAGCGTATTGATACGAGACTCTGATCCTTTTTTTTTGTTAGTTGGTGCATTTCATACATTCACCATAATATTTAGTAGATTAGTCAAATAAACTTTCAAAAACTCAAATAGGTTTCTACTTTTGATTCATCATATTATGATTCCCAACAACAATAGGTTATGATTACAGAGATTACCTCAGGAATTAAAGTTAGTGTAGAAACGTTCTATCAGCCTACTCATAGTAATCCTTCTCAAGCTCACTATGTTTTCGCATATCGAATTACTATATTAAATGAAAGCGGTGAAACTATTAGGTTAAAAAGAAGACACTGGTATATAATCGATTCTGATAACTCCAGGAGAGAGGTCGAGGGAGAAGGAGTAGTTGGCGAACAGCCCTACTTAGGACAAGGAGAAACTTATCGTTATGTGTCAGGTTGTAACCTAAATACTGAAATTGGCAAAATGCATGGCACCTATTTGATGGAACGAGTGAATGACAAAAGGCTCTTTTATGTAAAAATTCCACAATTTAACATGGTGGTTCCGAGCAAATTAAATTAAAAAATCTTAAAACCCTGATAGCAACCTACTATCCAATCCCGGCTAATCACCGGGATTTTTTTTTATCCTTTGGGCAGGGAACTTAATAAAATACCGCAAGCGACTGCAGCATTGAGTGATTCGGCTTTGTTACCAGGCGATTGCGCGATGGTTATCTTGTAATCAAGGAGTTGTGCAATTTGGTGGCTGATACCATGCGACTCACTTCCAATGAAAATGAACAAGTTCCGACTATTTTGAATTTGAACCGGAAAACCATCCCCGTGAAGGGTAGCGCCAGCGAAAACGAATTTGTTTGCTTGTTTTAGTTGCTGAACTAATGGACCTAGCTCCTTATATAAAACGGGGACTCTAAATAGCGAACCCATAGCCGATTGCACCACTTTTGGATTAAAGCAATCCACAGTATCATCAGAACAAATCACTGCCTTTACTCCAAACCATTCAGCAGTTCTGATCATGGTACCCAAGTTGCCGGGATCCTTAATACCATCGAGAACCAGTGCAGGACCGACAAAATTATCAGCAGAAAAAACGAGCTCACTTGGGATTTCAGCAATTGCCAGCACCTTGTTGGGTGTTTTCAACATCGAAATTTTGCTTAAATCAGCTTCAGAAGCATCTAAAATTTCAATAGATTCATTTTTTACTGAATCAAGATGGAAATAACCCGGAGGACCAATAAGCATTTTCACCACATAAGGCGACTCTAATAATTCGTGAACGGTCTTCTCCCCTTCAACAATAAAAAGACCCTGTTCCTTCCGGTTTTTGGCAAGATGAAGGGATCTTATTTCTGAAATTATTCTTTTGCTTAACATACTTTTAAACTCTGAATCCGTTTGAACTTTGCTGATTGAGATGGCTCAAAGTTAATTAATTGTATTTTTACGCACTCAATTAAGCCAAAGTCTGATTACCGCAGTCGATAATACATGAATCTTCAAAAAATATTTTCAGCTTCCCGGTT
>JBBQVM010000235.1:0-5461 GCA_038211525.1 Bacteroidia bacterium | reverse complement strand
ACGTCCTGAAAATTATTCTTACAGTGAGGGATTCAATGAGCTTCCTGCTCAAGAATATTTTAATTTATTCAGTCAATTAGTTTGCGCATCATAAGTGGAAAATTAGGAGGTCGGGTGTTGCAAGCACCCGACAATTTACCTGTAAGGCCAACCACTGATTTTGCAAAAACAGGTCTTTTCAATATTATTGAAAGTAGATTCAAAAATTCCACCTCATCTTGTCTTGATTTGTGTGCCGGAACCGGAAGCATCAGTTTTGAAATGGCTTCCCGTGGCTACAAATCAATCACTGCCATCGATCTGCATCCGGGTTGCATTAAATTTATCAAGGAAACTTGTACTAAACTTGGAATAAGTAATCTTCATACACTTAGAACAGATGCTATATTATTTCTCGAGAAGACAATTGAAAAATTTGATCTGATTTTTGTCGACCCTCCTTTCGACCTCGATATCAGATCACGGATACATCAAATAATTATTGAAAGAAAAATACTTCAGGAAAACGGTATTTTAATTTTAGAACATAATTCAGCAGAAAACTACGAACAACTTGAAGGTTTTGATTTCAGCAGAAAATATGGAAATGTAACTTTCAGTTTTTTTACTAATTTAGAGCCAAACAAATTGCCATGACAAAAACTGCGGTCTTCCCGGGATCCTTTGATCCTATCACTCTTGGACATGTTGATATTATTAACAGAGGATTGAAAATTTTTGATAAAATTATTATTGGAATTGGAACTAATGCTGAAAAAAAGTACATGTTTCCAATACAAAAAAGGGAAGCATGGATTCAGCAAACCTTTCAGAATAATGCAAGGATTGAAGTCAAAACCTATTCGGGATTAACGGTTGATTTTTGCAAAAAAATGGATGCAACTTTTATATTAAGAGGGTTACGAAATTCTGCAGATTTTGAATTTGAAAAAGCAATTGCACATATGAATTCAGCTATTTTACCCGGAATTGAAACCACTTTTGTGTTGTCAGAATTAAAATATGGTGCATTATCTTCATCAATCATTCGCGACATCATCCGTAATGGTGGAAATGCCGCCATGTTCTTACCGGGAGCGGTGCAACTCTGATCAATTGTAATCATGGCATTTGGCCCCCTTTTAAAAAATAATCGGCTAAACCACTTACCGGTTTCTGAATAACATTACCAACAATAATATTTTTTTCTTCGGCAACTTTCTTCAACACATCACTAAAGTGCCATGCAATTGATCCAACAAAATGAACAGGATGGTTACTACTTTCACTATAACTTAATACGTTTGTTTCAAAAAATTCTTTCATTCCAACATACACCATGTTCCTGATAAAAGAATGTGCTTTGTGTTCGGATAGAAATCGTGCAAACGAGGCGAGGAAGACATTTGGATTTTCATCTTTATAAACTTTTTGTATGATGCTTTCTTTATCAAGGTGATACTTTTCAGCGAAAGCTTGATCAAGATCTGCAGGTAAAATTTTGTAGAGGAACCATGCCAGAAGTTTTTTCCCATAATAACTACCACTTCCCTCATCACCTATTACGTAACCTAGACCATGTCGAGTATGTGAAATGTTTTTACCATCAAAACAACAAATGTTAGAACCAGTTCCTAAGATAGCGGCAACTCCGGGTCTTCCATTACAAACAGCTAAGGCAGTACCCAACATATCATGCTCTACAATTACGTCGGCATTGGTAAAAAATTCTGATAAGCCAATTTTTATAACTTCATTTCTTTCAGGACTTGAGCAACCTGCACCGAAAAAAAATAATTTTTTTATATTCAATTTTATTTTATTTAGTCCTTCACAGGCTTCTAGTTCATGCAAAATAAATTTTTTGTCATGAAAAAACGGATTAAATCCACGAGTGTGAAATTCACCTTTATTAATTCCATCCTCGCCTGCAATCCAATCGGCTTTGGTAGAACCACTATCTGCAACTAATAGCATAATTTAATAATTATATAGCAAGAATTTTTGAGTATCTAAGCATTTCCTGATCTAATGGAGCGTGCCGTTTGGTAGCTTTTGAAAAGTCTGTGAAGGTAATTTTATTCTCAAGAATACCTGCCATTTTACTATGATTTCCTTTCAAAAGTGCTTCTGTAGCCGCAACACCAAGCCTGCTTGCAAGAATTCTATCGAATGCACTGGGGCTTCCTCCGCGCTGCACATGTCCCAAAACCGTTACCTTTGTATCAAAACCAGGCTCTTTATCTTTTACGAGTTTTGCAATTTCTATAGCACCTCCAGCATCATCGCCTTCACCAACAATTACAATACTAGAAGTCTTCAATTTTTCTTCCCCTTTTTTAAGTATCTTTATTAGCTCATCAATGTCAGTTTTTTCTTCAGGTAATAAAATAGCTTCTGCACCTCCTGCAATGCCTGCCCACAGCGCAATATAACCTGAATCTCTTCCCATCACTTCTACAAAAAATAAACGGTTATGAGAAGCAGCAGTATCACGGATTTTATCAATAGCATCTACAGCAGTATTCACTGCGGTATCAAAACCAAGGGTATAATCAGTGCCGAACAAATCGTTATCAATGGTACCGGGAACTCCCATAAAGGGTATTCCATATTCATTGTAAAATTGAGTAGCTCCTCTAAATGTTCCATCGCCTCCTATGGCAACAACTGCTTCAATACCTTGTTCCAACAAATTAATTCTTGCTCTTTCACGAGCTTCTTTTTGCATAAAATCAGTACTCCTTGCCGATTTCAAAATGGTCCCTCCTCGTTGAATAATATTACTAACCGAACGGGCTTTCATTTCAACAAAATCACCATCAATCATTCCCTGATAACCTCTCATAATGCCGGTAACTTGAACATTGTGATAGATGGCTGTTCTAACTACCGCTCGCAGACATGCATTCATTCCAGGACTGTCTCCACCTGAAGTAAAAACACCCAAGTGTTTAATTTTTGAATTCATAGTATTAACTTTCAAATAAAAGCCTAAAATAAGTATTACGAATTAAATGTGAATAACAAAGAGAAATAAATTCACATGTATTTGTTTATCAGCTATTAACAACATTCCTAAAACTGTTATAAACTTCAAAGGAACAGAATACTAAAAAGAATAAATAATGAATAAGTTTGCTAAACTGAACAAAAATCAAAATAACAATAACAATCTTTAAACCAATCAAACATGAAAAAAGCAGGATTACTACTGAGGATCGGATTTGTTGCCCTTGCAGCGACCATCATCAGCACGGGTGCATTTGCGCAGGACCACGCAAAAAAACCAGGGCGAAAAGACGTTACTACATCAGCAGCGAAGAAAGTTGTAAAGTCGCCTATTGTAAATCAGGTAAAACCAGTTGCTAAAAATCATCAAAGTGTGGTTCATGCTCAACTGAATCCAAAATTAGCAGTTCAAAAAAGAGGAGCAGTTGTATCCACTACTCAAGGTACCGGAGCAAGAGCTTGTACTCCTAAAAACCAGGCTAAAGCTTACTCTATTACCAGAAAAAATTTCAACAATCTTCCAAAAGATCGTCAAGAGTTTGTGATGAGTCATCTGGACAAATATTCAATTGTAGATTAATCTTAAACTTGACTAAAACTGAAAAACATGAATAAAATTTATAAAAAATTACTTATGCTGGCATCTGCTTTCCTCATAGCAGGTGGACTACAGGCGCAAACAGAACTTGTTACGGACGGAAGTTTTGAACTCGGACCCGGAGCAGGCTCATGGAACGAAGCATCTACTAACTTCGGTACTCCAATGTGTGATCTTTCTTTGTGTGGAACAGGAACAGGAACAGGTCCAAGAACAGGAACGTATTGGGTATGGTTTGGTGGAATTCAAGCCACCACTGAAACTGCAAGCGTTGACCAATCATTTGTGATTCCTGCAGGTGGAACAGTTTCATTGACTTTCTGGCTTGAACAAATTGTTTGTGATGGGCCGCAAGATTTTATGGAAGTAAGTATTGATGGTAACATCGTTTTTTCAACCGATGGTGCCAGTACATTGTGTGGTGTATTAGGCTACTCATTACAAACTGTTGACATTTCGGCTTATGCAGATGGAAACAGTCATACTTTGAGTTTTAATTCTACCACCTTTTCAGCAAACGGAAATGTTACTAATTTCTTCCTTGACGATATCTCTGTAATTAGTTCTATTGGTTCAGGCGCATGTCCTGATATCGCAATGGACGGAGGCTTTGAACAAGGTCCGGGTGGTGGAGCATGGACTGAATCTTCTACCAACTTCGGAACTCCACTTTGTGATGTAGCGGGCTGCGGAACAGGTGGAGGAACAGGACCTAACAGCGGTACGTATTGGGCATGGTTTGGTGGTTTTGCAGGTGGAACCGAAACCGGATCACTGAGCCAATCATTAGTATTTAATTTAGGTGATTCAGTAACTTTAAATTTTGCATTGGAGCAATTTGTGTGTGATGGTTCTACAGATTTTCTTGAAGTTACTGTTGATGGAAACCAAGTATTCCTTTCTGATGGCGCCAGTCCTCTTTGCGGACTATTAGGATATTCCAGTCAATCAGTAGATTTATCTTCTTATGCTGATGGAAATTCACATACGGTTGCGTTCAATTCAACTACTTTCTCTGTAAATGGAAATGTGACGAATTTCTTTGTTGATGATGTTGAAATTCTTAGTTGTACAAATAACGGTGGCAGTGGATCTTGTAATGATACGGCTTCGTTTGCAGGTGTGAATGTTGCGATCCCTGATGGTGACCCGCTTGGTGTAACTGAATCGCAGACCGTTGCGGGAATATCAGGTCTTACATTAGGATCTGATGTGAAACTAGCAGCAGTTTGCTTCAAAATTGATCATACTTGGGTAGGTGACTTAACTGTTACCTTGATTTCTCCAATAGGCACCCAGGTTGTTTTGATGGCTCAACCGGGTGTTCCTGCTACTAATTTTGGTTGCGATGGAGATAACCTTGATGTTTGTGTGACTACAGGTTTAGGTAATGAAATGGAAAATGTTTGTGGAAACCTTCCTGCAATTTCAGGAACCTTTACTGCTGCTAATGGCATTGATTTAGATTTCATTAACGAACAAGGTGGACCTCCAAACGGTACCTGGCAGTTATTTATTACTGATGCTGCTGCAGGCGATACTGGAACTTTGTTAGACTGGTCATTGGTGTTTAACACTGGCCCCATTGCTAACTGGACACCTCCTGCCACCTTGTGTGCCAATTCACCTGTTCTAAATCTAGATCCATTAATCACCGCAACTTTGGGTGGAACGTGGTCAGGAACAGGAGTAACAGGAAGTACTTTTGATCCTACAGGATTGAATGGTGTGTATCCGGTAACTTATACCGTTGCAGATGGAATGACCGGATGTTCAGATTCAGAGACTAACAACATTACTGTGGAAGCAGTTCCTGTTGCTTCCTTCACATCTGCACTTGTGTCTTTAACAGCTAATTTCACCAGTACTTCA
>JBBQVM010000234.1:0-5469 GCA_038211525.1 Bacteroidia bacterium | reverse complement strand
GGAGCAGGATATACCATGACAAAAGGACATTTTTATTTAAAAAATGGCTCATTAACGCTTAAATATCTGCCTCGCATACATCCGGATGACACCTCATTTGGAGCTACTTATTCAGAGAGGGCAAAATTAATTGGTCGTTATTTTAGAAAAGAACACCAACTACTTTCGGAGCAAGTTGAAACTCCTGTTTATTTTAGAGAACAACTTTTTAGCAATTTCTTGTTCAAAGGTCCTATTTTGGAATGGTACATGAAGATAAAAGTTTCTCTTGAAAAGAATTATAACTTTTATAATGATCTTTTACCTCGCAAAGGAAATATTCTTGATATAGGATGCGGTTACGGTTTTCTCACCTATATGCTCGGATACACTTCTAAGGATAGAGAGATGATTGGGATTGATTACGATGAAGAAAAAATAGAAATAGCAGCAAATGGATATCTGAAAGCTGAAAATGTAAATTTTATTCATGCTGATATCAACACAATGGACGTTAAAAATCAGGATGCAATTCTTTTAAATGATGTATTACATTATCTTCGCGAAGATCAACAGCTATTGTTATTGGAAAAATGCATCAATAATTTAGCATCTGGTGGTCAACTGATAATTCGAGATGGTGTTAGTGAATTACAAAAAAGACATAAAGGAACCCGATTGACGGAATTGTTTTCAACTAAAGTATTTGGCTTTAACAAAACTGCTGAACATGGATTGCATTTTATCTCATCGGAGCTTATAAAAAATACAGCAACTAAATTTCAAATGGCTTTAAGTGTGAACGATACAACCAAATATACTTCTAACATTATTTTTATCCTTAAAAAACTCAACTGAGTGGAGAATCAGCAAACTGTTATTATTATTGGCAGCGGTATGGGGGGACTTGTTTGCGGAGCTATTTTGGCTAAGGAGGGCTATCATGTTACCGTGCTTGAAATGAATAAGCAAATTGGCGGGAACCTACAGACGTATGTTCGCGATCGGAATATTTTTGATTCCGGTGTGCATTACATGGGTGGACTTTCAAAGGGTCAGAATCTTTACCAAATATTCAAATATCTTGGCATTCTTGATCAATTGAAAATGGATCAGATGGATGAAGATGCATTTGACAAAATAGTGTTTTACAGTGATGGTGAAGAATATAATTATGCACAGGGCTATCCTCTATTTATTGAAACTCTTGTGCGTAAATTTCCTGAAGAAAGAAAAGCAATAGAATCTTTTTGTGATTACATGAAAAGAATTTGTGCCGGTTTTCCTTTGTACAATATGCGCGAAGGTGACTTTATGGAAAAGTCGGAATTTTTGGAAATAGATACCAAGACCTATATTGAATCACTTACTTCCAACAAAAGATTACAAAATGTTTTAGGTGGCAATAACCTCCTTTATGCAGGTGTTGCAGATCAAACTCCGGTTTATGTTCATGCGTTAGTGGTGAATAGCTATATTGAAAGCTCTTGGAGAATGGTGAATGGTGGTTCTCAAATAGCAATTGCTTTAAGCAGAATAATTCGGAATCATGGAGGTGTAATTAAAAATAGAACTGAGGTTAGCAAAATAAAGGTGATTGATGGTGTAGCTAAATATGCCGAAACAATAGATGGCACCAATTACGAGGGTGATTATTTTATTTCAAACGCGCATCCGGCCAAAACATTACAAATGACTGAATCGGATACTATCCGTCCGGCATACAGGAACAGAATTGGGAATCTTGAAAATTCAGTGTCTATATTTATCCTAAATATATCGCTAAAACCCAAATCTGTTAAATATGAGAAGTGTAATTATTATTGTTTTATGAACGATGATGTATGGGCTACCATGGATTACACTGATGAGACCTGGCCACAATCGTATGCGTTTTTCTATTCAGGAATTGCAGCAGGAAGTGAATATGCTGAAGGAATAACGGTTATGGCTTACATGAAATATAGTGAAGTGGAAAAGTGGAAAGATTCTTTTAATACTGTTGGAAAACCTGATGACAGAGGTATCGAATATGAGGAATTCAAAAAAATGAAAGCCGAAAAATTACTCGATCAGGTTGAAATAAAATTTCCCGGATTTAGGGAATCTATTCTCCATTATTACACCTCTACCCCACTCACTTTCAGAGATTACATGGGTACCGATGATGGTTCCATTTATGGAATTTTGAAAGACTATAAAGATCCACTCAGAACATTAATCTCGCCCCGCACAAAAATCAACAATCTGCTGTTAACCGGACAAAATATTAATCTTCATGGTATTTTAGGTGTTTCTATAAGTGCATTGGTAACCTGTTCGGTGCTGCTTGGTTTACCTGAAATAATAAAAAAAATACATGATGCGCAAGCTGAGTAAATGGATCAGATATCCACTGTATATACTATTTGCAATTCTATTGCTGATAGGTGGGTTTATGGCTTATTTATCCCTATTCGTTTTTTCAACACCGCCAAAACCAAAGGATACCTCATCGCTGAGTTTAATTGCTTCACCAATTGATTCCACCAGCGCAATAATCGGAAACAACTGGATACGAAAAAGTAAATCAGGACTATGGGAAATGTATGTAGAAGGTGGTGCATTTGAAAGAGGTGTGATTAATGGGAAGCTATCAAAAAAACTTGTTGAGGAACAGGAACAGGCCTTCAGTGATCAGATAAATAAATTAGTTCCCTCCTCCTTTTACAGAAGTTTCTTGAAATATTTGATTGCCTGGTTTAACAGAAATCTTGATAAAAATATTATTGACGAATATAAACTTGAAATATACGGTGTTTCAGAATCAGCAAGCACCAAATTCAATTATATAGGAACACCTTATCAGCGATTAATGAATTATCATGCAGCTCATGATATCGGTCATGCGTTGCAAAATCTTGCGCTTGTTGGTTGCTCCTCGTTTGCAACGTGGGATAAAAAATCGGAAGATGAAAAATTGATTATAGGAAGAAATTTCGACTTTTATGTAGGAGATAAATTTGCCGAAAACAAGATCGTTTTATTCATGCGACCGGATAAAGGTATACCTTTTATGATGGTAACATGGGGAGGAATGACAGGTGTGGTGTCGGGAATGAACATGAAAGGATTAACCATTACACTTAATGCATCTAAATCTGAAATACCAACAGGCTCTGCTACTCCCATCTCAATTTTAGCGAGAGAAATTTTACAATATGCCGGAAATATTGAAGAGGCTGTCGCTATTGCTCATAAGCGTAAAACTTTTGTTTCTGAAGCCTTTCTCATAGGCTCTGCTGCCGATCACAAAGCAGTAACCATTGAGATTACTCCCGATTCTTTGGCTGTTTACGATCCAGACACCAATTTTATTGTTTGCACGAATCATTATCAAAGCGCCTCCATGATAAAATTACCTTCTAATACGGTACAAATGAAACAGAGCGCATCGGTTTATCGCGAAGATCGAATAGAGGAACTATTGAATGGAATCACCACTAATACTCCCGAAAAAACTGTTGCCATTTTAAGGGATCAGTCGGGACTTAAAAATAAATTTATTGGTTATGGCAACGAAAAAGCAGTGAATCAGTTGATAAGTCACCATTCCATTGTTTTTGAACCGGATGATAGAATAGTGTGGGTATCAACCAACCCATGGCAGCTTGGTGCATTTGAGGCATACAATTTAAACGAGATATTTTCGATGCATGGATTAAAATCTACTGCAGAAATAACCGATTCCGCTCTCACCATTCCTGCCGATTCGTTTTTATATTCCCAACACTATAAAGATTTCGTGGAATTTAGATCACTGAAAGAAAAAGCCTTAAGTCATCAAAAAATAAATCCTGATGATTTGATCAGGCTTAATCCTGAATATTATAATGCTTATGTATTAGCAGGTGATTATTGCTTTGCGGAAAAACAGTATGGTAAAGCAAAAGATTATTATAATTTGGCTCTTACTAAAATAGTTGCAACTGTTAATGAAGAAGATCATATCAGAAAACAGTTAGAAAAATGTAAATCTAATTTAAATTAATTGCTATGATTACCGGTACCGGAATTGATATGATAGAGACGGAACGTGTTGGGGAAAGGATTGCCAAAGAAAATGGCTTCAAAGAATTAGTTTTCTCTGCATCTGAAATAGAGTTCTGCGAAAGCAAAGCCTACAGTGCGGAACACTATGCTGCCCGGTTTGCCGGAAAAGAGGCGTTGCTTAAAGCATTGGGCGCCGGGTTATTTACAGGATATAACCTAAATGAAATTGAAATAATATCAAACGAATCCGGGAAACCGGAAATAAATTTTAACGGAAACACAGCTCTTAAAATGAGAGAATTGGGTACATTAACAATTCATGTTTCCATGTCGCATTTAAAAACTGTTGCTTGTGCAATGGTTGTTATAGAAAAAATGGAATTATGATTCAGGAGATAAGTTTTAATACCCGAGAAGAGATAGAAAATTTCCAAAATGAGAAGTTGGTAAAGCAACTTCAATATCTTCAGGGAAAGTCTCCATTCTATAAAAGACATTTTACTGAAAATAAAATTGACATTCATAAAATAAAAACAGTTGCCGATTTAGCTGGCATTCCTCCAATTTCAAAAGATGATTTACATTTACATAATTGGGAATTTTTATGTGTGGAAAAAAATAAAATCGTAGAATATTGCAGTACGTCGGGAACACTAGGCAACCCTGTAACAATTGCATTAACAGAAAATGATTTGCAGCGCCTCACTAAAAACGAATACTTTTCGTTTGTCACTACCGGCTGCAGTAGCGAGGATATAATTCTGTTAATGCTTTCACTCGACCGTCAATTTATGGCCGGGATTGCCTATTTGATGGGTGCCAGAGAAATGGGTGCAGGAATAATAAGAGGCGGACCGGGTAATTTTGCAATGCAATTGGAAACTATTTCACGCTTGAATCCAACGGTATTAGTCGCTGTGCCTTCCTTTATTGTTGGATTGGTAGCTTATTCCACAAAACATAAGTTTGATTTGAATAAAACAGCTATTCAAAAAATAATTTGTATTGGAGAAAATATTCGTGACGAGAAATTAAATTTGAATGCGCTTGGAAAAAGAATAACAGACGCGTGGAAGGTTCAGCTTTTTTCGACCTATGCGTCCACCGAACAACAAACTGCGTTTACTGAATGCAGTTTTGGCAAAGGTGGTCATCATCAACCGGAGCTACTTATCTTTGAAATTCTCGATGAGGAGAATAAACCGGTTGATGAGGGCGAATCCGGTGAATTAACCATCACCACTCTTGATGTTGAAGGAATGCCGTTATTACGTTATAAAACCGGGGACATTTGTTCCATAATTGCTAATGAGTGCACATGTGGAAGAAAATCTGTTCGTATTTCTCCAATTCTCGGACGTAAAAAACAATTAATCAAATACAAAGGTACAACACTTTATCCGCAATCATTTTTCAATATTTTGAACGATTTAGATTTTATTGATGATTACGTTGTTG
>JBBQVM010000233.1:0-5474 GCA_038211525.1 Bacteroidia bacterium | reverse complement strand
TCTTTCACGATACAATTCCGTTAGATAACGCCTTCTCATTTTTTTCAAAATCTTATCGGAACCACTTTGTAATGGAATATGAAAGTGAGGAACAAATTTTTTAGATGCGGCTACCAGTTCAATAATGTAAGTATTCAATAAATTTGGTTCAATAGATGAAATACGGATTCGTTCTAATCCATTCACCTGATCCAATGCTTTTGCTAATTCATAGAAACTACTCTCATGAGCGCCACTTTCAGTGGAATAAATTCCGAAATCGCCAAGATTAATTCCGGTAAGCACAATTTCCTTTGCTCCGGAAGCAACTATTTCATTCGTTTCTATAATCACCTTTTCGATAGTATTGCTTCTACTCGCTCCACGAGCAAGTGGTATGGTGCAAAAGCTACAATTATAATTACAGCCATCTTGTACTTTCATAAACACTCTGGTGCGATCACCTGTCGACCAGGAACTGGAAAAATTATTTACCTCGCCAATCTCACAAGCCTTGATTAGGGTTGCTCCTTTGGTTTGAATTGAAGATAACCATTCGCCCGCATTAAATTTTTCATTGGCACCTAAAACGAGATCCACTCCGGGAATGGAAGCCACAGAAGCGGGCTTTAACTGTGCAAAACAACCGGTTATGGCAATAATAGCAGCCGGATTAACCTGAAGTGCCCTGTTCACAATGGTCCGACACTCACGATCGGCATTCTCAGTGACTGAACAAGTGTTGATTAGAAATATGTCGGGAACTTCATTAAAATCGACCTTTTTGTAACCAATTGAAGATAATTGTCGGCCAATTGCAGATGTTTCAGCAAAATTTAATTTACATCCTAAAGTATGGTACGCTATTTTGCGATCGATTTGCACATTGCAAAGGTAGGCAAAAAGGCCATAATTCATAAAGTTAACAATACAGCCCTTAATCTGCTCGAATCAAAAGCAATCAACCTAATTTGTTTGTAAAAGAGTAAATTATAAATAGTATTTTTCTATCGTTGATAAAATAAACGCACACTTGGCTTTAGAAATCATTTGTTCCGGTAAATTTGTCGTGTGCAACGACTACTACTCATTTGGCTGATATTTTCGATAATATCCTGTTCTCCTAAATCTGAAAAGGGTCAAGGAAAAACAGTATTCAGGTATAACGAAGCCTCCGGAATTAGTTCGCTCGACCCGGCATTTGCCCGTGGCCAAGCTGATATTTGGGCCTGCAATCAATTGTATAACGGGTTGGTGCAAATGGATGATCAACTAGAAGTAAAGCCAGCCATAGCTAAAAGTTGGAATATTTCTGATGATGGTAAAACGTATACCTTCCATTTAAGAAATGATGTATTCTTTCATGATGATGCGAAATTTGTTTCCGGGATTGGAAGGATGGTGAAATCATACGATTTTGTTTTCAGCTTTAAGCGATTACTGGACCCCGCTGTTGCTTCACCTGGTTCATGGGTATTTAATTATGTTGCTACCGATAGTATCACACTCCAGCCCAATTTCCGGGCGGTAGATGATACTACTTTGGTAATTCAGCTTAAACAACCATTTCCTCCTTTTGCAGGTTTGCTAACTTCACTTTATTGTTCGGTGGTACCCAAAGAAATTGTTACCTTTTATGGCAAAGATTTCAGACAGCATCCTGTAGGAACAGGTCCCTTCAGATTCAGTTTTTGGGAGGCGAGAGCAAATTTAATTTTCCTGAAAAATGAAAATTATTTTGAGACTTTAAATGGTCAGAAAATGCCATTTGTGGATGCCATTACTATCTCTTTTATTAGCGATCGTCAATCGGCATTTCTTGAATTTGTGAAAGGAAATCTGGATTTTCAATCGGGGATAGATGCCAGCTATAAAGATGAACTGCTTACCAAAAATGGTGGACTACGTGAGAAGTACAAGAGTAAATTTAAGATGGAAACCTGCCCCTATCTGAACACTGAATATTTAGGTTTTCTGATGCAATTCAGCGAAAGCTCCACTACGAAAAATCCACTCTCCGATTCCAGAGTTCGAAAAGCAATCAATTACGCCTTCGACAGAAAAAAAATGATTGCCTACCTGCGAAATGGAATTGGAACCCCGGGTAATTATGGAATAGTACCTCCGGGTTTGCCCTCCTTTGATTCGTCAAGTGTGAAAGGTTTCTCTTATAATCCTAAATTGGCTGCACAATTGTTAACCGAAGCAGGTTATCCCGGTGGCAAAGGACTTCCTGAAATAACGATGTCGACCACCAAAGAGTATCAGGATCTTTGTGAATTTATGCAAGGTCAGCTCTCTGAATCCGGAATTAAAATTAAATTAGAAGTTAATCAGGGCGCATCACATCGGGAGATGGTAGCAAAACAAAAGCTCAGTTTTTTCAGAGCTTCCTGGATAGCGGATTATCCTGACGCTGAAAATTACTTATCGCTTTTTTACAGTCCGAATTTCGCACCCGCCGGTCCCAACTATACCCACTTTAAATCGGAGACTTTTGATAAGTTATATGAAGAAGCATCAGCCACCATCAATGATAGTTTGCGTTTTAGCCTGTACCGAAAAATGGATCAGTTAATCATGGATGATTCTCCTGTTGTAGTATTGTATTACGATAAAGTGGTTAGATTGTATAGTAACAACATTTCCGGTTTAGGGAAAAACGGAATGAATTTACTCAATATAAAAACTGTTATTAAAAGTAAATAAGTAGTAAAGAAAGTAATCTATGCTTTTGATGAATTAATCTACCCAATCAGCTATAAACAAATTAGTATCGTGTGTACCATTATTATTTCTGTTTGAGGAAAATATTAATTTTTTTCCATCAAAACTAAACATAGGAAAGGCATCAAAAAATCCATCAAAGGTTATTTGTTCCAAGTGCGTGCCATCAATGTCGATCATGAATAAGTTAAAGGGCATTCCTCTGGGAGAATTATGATTGGAGGCGAAAATAATTTTCTTGCCGGAGGGATGAAAAAATGGTGCCCAGTTAGCCTGCCCAAGGTGAGTAATTTGCTTCATGTCGGAACCGTCAATGTTACAAGTATAAAGTTCCATATTAATGGGCATTACCAAACCCTCTTTCAACAATTCTTTATAAGTATTAATCTCTTCTTCTGTTTTAGGACGAGAAGCACGAAAAACTAGTTTAGATCCATCAGGGGAAAAGAAGGCGCCGCCATCATATCCTAATTCATTGGTAACCTGTTTCACGTCGGTACCATCAATGTTCATGGTATAAAGTTCCAGATCGCCCGATCTCATACTTGTAAATACTATTTTGTCTCCTTTAGGGGAAACGGTTGCTTCAGCATCGTATCCGGGAGTGTTGGTTAATTGTTTAAGGATATTTCCTTTTAAATCGGAAACAAATATATCGAAGGAATCATAAATGCTCCATACGTATTTGCCATCTGTTCTTTTGGGTGGAACAACCGGACAATCATCAGAAACCAAATGTGTAGAGGCATAAACAATAGTTTTGTTTCCCGGAAGAAAATAGGAACAGGTGGTTCGTCCTTTACCTGTTGATAAAAGATCAGGTTTTACTTCCTTCATGTTTGATGTAGCAGGTTTTGCTATAAATATCTGATCACATTTATCTCCCCATTTTGGATTTGTTGCCTGGAACGTGATCATCGAGTTATCAAAACTAAAATAAGCCTCGGCATTATCACCTCCAAAAGTCAATTGCTTGATGTTTTTCAGATGCGTTTCCTGAGGGTATTGAATGAGGTTGATCGGTTTGCTAACTTTATTAGTGTCCAAATCATTCTCTGAAAACCCTGTGAGAGAACTGAAAATTAGAACCGTGGAGATAAATATCGACTTAAATTGCATATTTTATTTATTGAATTGCAAAGGTAATTGTAGCATCAGAGTACTTTGTCAATTATTTGTAAAATTGAATGCCAGACGGCATAATTATTGTTGCAATGTTGCAAACGCATTAAAAAATCCGTACATTTGAATTAATAATTTTGATTCCTCTGCAATAAACCCTAAAGTTGACCGTTAGAGAATCTTAAAAATCAATCAGTTTCACCTTTTAAATCCATATAACACATAGAATAAACTCTACTCTGAACAACTTATCAAAGTTTAAAATTGTAAACAGAGAAGCTATGGGCTATACGGAGGTATCTGACAACGAATTAATTACGCGTTTTATTAGCGGCGACGAATCTGGGCTGGAAAAGCTGATTCTTAGACATCAAAGAAAAGTATTCACCTCTATTTTATTGTTAGTTAAAGACAAAGAACTAGCAGAGGATGTTTTTCAAGAAACATTTATTAAAGTCATAAATACTTTACGGTCAGGAAATTACCACGAAGAAGGGAAGTTTTTGCCTTGGGTGGTTCGGATTGGCCATAACCTGGTAATCGATCATTTCAGGAAGCAAAAACGGATGCCTATGGTTCGTGATACTGAAGACTTTAGTATAATGGACTCTTTAAAATTAACCGACGAAAATATTGAAGATAAGTTAATTAACACTCAAATTCACCAGGAGGTAAGATTGTTAATTGAACACCTACCACTCGATCAGAGAGAAGTGGTAATCATGCGACACTATGCCAATATGAGCTTTAAAGATATTGCGGAAACTACAAATGTGAGCATTAATACCAGTTTGGGTAGAATGCGATATGCTTTAATTAACCTAAGAAAGCTCATTAAGGATAAACAACTGGTGCTTGTGAAATAAATATTAAAAGAAGGTAATAATTTCAAAGTTAGTGCGTTTTATTGGTGAAATCAATTAATTCGCGGATGAATAAAACCTCTACTACAGAAAAATTAATCCTTTACCTTTTTAACGAAACCGGCATGACGGATTCAGTGTTAATTCAAAAAAGCATTGATACTGATCTGGAAGTTGAAACCGAGTTTGACACTATCAAAAGGGCATTCAGGTATGTCGACAAAGCATTAATGAACCCCTCTCCAAAATGCTTAAGTAACATTTTGGAATATTCTGCCAGAACGGCTCCGAAGGTAAATGCATGATGAAAAGCCCTTGTGATGAAAATTACAAGGGCTTTTCTTATTTTTGGGCATGACCAGAAAAGAAAGGTATAGTGCCTTCGTGGATTATTTTAGTGAACACATGCCGGTTGCCGAAACCGAACTTGTTTATCACACACCTTATGAGTTGCTGGTGGCCGTAATTTTATCTGCTCAATGTACTGATAAACGTGTAAACATGGTAATGCCGGCTTTACTTAAGGCTTTTCCTGAAGCTGAAGTAATGGCGGCAGCCTCTGCAGATGAAATTTTCCCTTTTATCAAAAGCATTAGTTATCCAAATAATAAGGCTAAAAACCTTAGCGGGATGGCTACCATGTTGGTGAAAGAGTTTAATAGCACAGTTCCTTCAGAGATAGAACAACTAATAAAATTACCGGGAGTAGGACGAAAAACTGCTAATGTGATAGCCTCAGTAGTTTTCCAACAACCGGCAATGGCAGTTGATACACATGTTTTT
>JBBQVM010000232.1:0-5517 GCA_038211525.1 Bacteroidia bacterium | reverse complement strand
GTTTTTCTATACAAGAAAAAACATAGCATGAAATGGAATCCTCATAAGTAGCTACACGAATAGAATAATCGTAATAGGAAACCATGTCGTCATCAAAAATAGCCAGTCGTTTTCCAACAAGTGGAACACCACTAATTTCAGCGCCGGGACTAAATACCAATTTTTTTAATTTGTTAATGTTTCCGGAATTATTGGTGTTGGTAGTTGCCGAAATAGAGAGTGAAGCATCAAGCACCGGAAGGGTATCTTTATAGAAAAAAATGTCATCAAAAATTTCAGCGGTATATGTTTCCGGTAGCTCATGACGATCGTAAAATTTTCCGGTTACTTTTTCATCAATAATTTTTATCCATCGCTGTTTTCCGTCGGAGAGTTGATTGGCCAAACGATAGCGGGTAGCGAGTACCTTCTTTTTTTTACTAAAAACAGTCATGTTCCCGGTCACTTCATGTGGCGCATTTCTAATATTTCGAAAGCCTCTCAGAAACGAGGTGTCCGACTTAACCATTTCGATAAAATCACTCACGTCGAAACCTCTTTTAACTGCTTGTATCATGACAGAATCGAGCACAACAGATTTTACCACCTGACCACCTGCGAATGTTGGTAGTTGAAAGAGAATTAAGATTAAAATCAGATTTTTTTTCAAAAATTTATAAGTGTTGGTCGCTTACTAAACACATCTCGTTGATAAATCAATCATTTGCAATTTTAAAATAACCTCCCAATAAAAGAATGTATGCGATGAAAGGATGCTATAATTCCAAAACTGATTTTTTTAATTCTCTATCACAAAATTAAAATCCGGACAATCATCCAAATCTATCATCTATCATCAATCATCTATCATTATAATTTTTAATTAACCTTCTTATATCCCAATCCAATCATAAAAAACTCCTTACTCGATTGCTGCGTACTTTTAGGTCGGAGGAGTTGCACGGTATTAAAACATTTTTTAAGATCGTCACGAAAACCCATCGCATCTCCACTATCAAAAATTTTACAGACAAAATGCCCCCCTGGTTTTAATAACCGATGTGCAGTATCAAGGGCCATTTCACATAGTTCCAGTGACTTCATTTGATCGGTGAAACGACTGGAGGTAGTATCGGGAGCCATGTCAGATATGATTACATCAAATGGTTGGGTGAAGCCGTGTTTTTCTAATACCGGACCAAAGTCGAGCGTGAGAATATCACCCTTCATAAAAACCGAATTCGGCATCGACAAAAAGACTTTCTTCAAATCGATTCCGAGCAACCGCCCCTTCTCCCCTATTTTTTCAGAGGCATACTGCGACCACGAACCGGGTGATGCTCCTAGGTCGAGCACCTGATCACCGGCATGTAGCACTCGGTATTTTTTATCGATCTCCTGCAGTTTGTAAACCGATCGGGCAACATAGTTCTCCTTTTTGGCTTTCTTCGCAAAATGATCGTTTGGCTTGTAACTCATTAATGAATTAAAAATTAAGAATTAAAAATTATTATTTGAATTTAATAGCTATTTTTTCAAAACCCATTCCTCATTAAACGAAACACCTCAAATCTTTTTTTAATATACATAATAAAATCATACTGTGTTGAATTTTTTAGAAATTGATCTGACACACCACAGAAGTCTACGAAATCATCAAACTCCTCACTACTAAGTTGGATAATATCATTATCGACATACTTGCGGAAGAGTTCTTTTAGAAGATCTCTGCGGCGATCGTTATTGCGCATTTCAGCCACCATGCGTTTGTTCCGTTCACGCCGACTAAAGGCTTGGTAAAGTGCAGTAATAGGACTTGAAACGGCATCTACACCGGATAGCATATAATCCTCTTTTTCGTATCCGAGGGTTTCAATATCTTTTTGAATTGCTTCCAGATCGCGTTTTGTAAATACCTCCACCGGTTTTAGTTGAATCTCCAGTTTTTTAAGTGGAATTCTAACGGTGTACAATTCTCTTTCGGTGGAATCGCGAAAAGAAATTTTGATGGTCGTAAACCCCGTAGCGGCAATGTAAAGGGTATCTTCCTTGCGGGAAGCTATTTCAAAGTAACCGGTATTATCACCAAAATATCCTTGTTGAGTTCGCTTATTCACTACCATTAAATTAGGAATAGAACCACGGTTAGCGGGGTCGTAAACGGTACCGGTTATCCTGATTATTTTTTCCTGCGCCAATAAACTGGTTGGAATTACCATTGCAATAAAAAAGATGAGTAGAATATTTTTCAATCGGGCTTTATTTTAGAAAGAGTTTGACAAACGTATTCCAGCATATCGTCATTGAAATCAAGGTGAGTCACCATGCGTAGGGTCTGGGTACCAAATTGGGCTATTTTTATTTGTTGTTCATCGAGTTTTTTTATGAACGATGAAACAGGGAAATTGGTATGAAGTTTCGCGACAATAATATTCGTTTCAACGGCTAAAGGATCTTCTATAAAACCGGTTGCTACTAAAGCACGACCTAATTCAACTGCTCGTTTATGGTCATTCTTTAAGCCTGTAACATTGTTATCGAGCGCATAAATACCTGCTGCAGCAAGTAAACCCACCTGACGCATTCCACCACCCATCACCTTACGAACTCTTCTGGCCTCCTGAATTATCTCGGCAGATGCAACAAGTACCGAACCAACGGGAGCGCCTAATCCTTTGGAAAGGCAAACCGAAATGGTGTCGAACTGTTTTCCTATATCCACAGCGTTATAATCGGCTTCGGCAAGAGCATTAAATATTCGGGCGCCATCAAGATGCATGGGGATGTTATGCTTGTCGCAGACTGTTTTTATTGCAATTACATCTTGCATCGAATAAATGCTTCCACCACCGCGATTGTGCGTATTCTCCAGTGAAACCAATGCAGTACGTGGTGAATAAATGTTGTTGGGTCGGATGGATTCCTCCACTTGGTGAGCAGTAATTCTGCCACGATCACCCTGCACTAACCAAACAGATAACCCCGAATTAAAAGCTAATCCGCCTCCCTCATACAAATAAATGTGAGAGTTTTGATCGCATATAATTTCCTTTCCGGGAGTAGTGAGTACCTTAATAGCTACTTGATTCGCCATGGTGCCGGAGGGGAAAAATAGTCCCGCAGGCTTCCCAAATATGTTCGCCAATTTGTTCTCCAGTTGCACAACAGTGGGATCTTCTTCAAATACATCGTCGCCAATTGGAGCACTCAACATTGCTTCCAGCATGGCAGCAGAGGGCTTTGTAACGGTATCACTTCTTAAATCAACCAGCATTTTTGTAAATAAACTCAAGGAATAGAATTGTCAAAACAGATCTCTAAATATGGATTTCTAGCTTTGGTGTTCCAAACATACTGAAAAAATGCGGTTTTGAGCCAAAAATAAAGAGTTGAATAAACGTATTTATTTGAATTGCAAATGATTACAAAGATAATTTCCTACCTAAAAAATAGCAATTTCCAAAAATAAAGGGTTTTTTAAATCACTTTTGAAAAAACGATTTACTTCTTAAAATGATTCAAAGTGCAGCGAGCTGTTGGTTCGTGTATGAAAAAGGTATAGCATAATCGCATACCTAAAATTTTACACATTCAAAATTCAACAATTTACATTTTACATTTTACATTATGCATTACACATTTTACATTCTACATTACACATTTTACATTGAACATTAAACATTTTACATTCTACATTCTACATTCTACATTGCCAGCAACTGCCTTCTCAAATTTCGCAATCCCAAAACTCCCTACTCAATCACAAATTTCTTCACCAACTTCTCACTATCACACTCCAAGCTCACCACATAAATCCCTTTCGCCCAACCTCCACAATTAAAATTCTTCGTAAAATAATGTGGTGTAATCTTCCCGCTTTCGCTGAAGACTTCTTTCCCCATTAAATCATATACGCTCAGACGGTAGGTTGTTCCACTCAGTTTATCAGCGTTAATAAAAGCTGTTTGCCACTGTGGTGAATAATACACATAAAGCCCCGCCGCTGCGGTTGCTGCACTGTTAAGTGAAGTTAAAGTATCGCAGGGGCTGCCGACGAGGGCGGGCAGATCATAATCGGGATTATTAGGTAAACCTAGATAAGTTCGCTTACCACCCAAATAAAAACTATAAGGTTGAAAATCACAGGCAGCACCTGCGCTATCCGGTTCATTCACCACTGAGAGGTAAGAATTAAAAACATTCGTCATCGTATCGGCATAGGGGAAATTGTACTGCATGCCATTATTATACCATGTGGTTAAATAAATTTTATTATCCGGAGCCAATTTTACTTGCCCAAACTGATTGGTGATGGTATTAGTTTGCCAAATTGTATCGGCACTTAGCGGAATATTTGCAGCCTGCAAATCGAATTGAATAAATCTACTGGTATCCCAGGAAGTGGTCATATAAAACAAATTTCCCGAAGGAGAAAACTGACCGTCCCAAAAATAATGAGTATAAGGAAAAGATTGCTCTGGAAAAACAATTTGAGGGTTGCTAAGTAATCCTGTGCACCTATCAAAATCCAACAATTCAAATAAACCAGTCAAAGTTATCAATGCCATTTTATCTCCATTTGGTGAAAATTTCATTTTGGCAAATCCATTGGCTGTAGATGCACCTATATTTTGAATTATAACATTAGATACTCCTAGAGGTGAAATTAAATATTTATAATAAGAATTTGTATTCTGATCCCATCTTTTAAAAAATACCCACCAATCTCTACCATTACCATGTTTGATTGCAGTCAAACCATCAGTACATTTAAAATTTTGAAGCTGAACATTTTTTTGGATTACACCACCTAAACCATTGTTCAAACTTATATCTACAATTGAATAAAATATCCCTTTTATGCTGTTCCCTGACACGTTTGTTGAAAATACATAGTACAACGAATCTGATCCGGGAAAAGGAATGATTACAGTTTCGTAATACCAAGCTGCCATCACAATAGAATCCCCATTCTCCATAGTATTATGCTGTGAATTAAATATTTCACCGTTTTGAAATGGAGGACCCAATATTGAATAGATATCATCATCATAACCGGAATAAAATAATAATTGACCGTTTGTATCGCAGATGCTTGCGCAACTTCCCCTGGAAATTAATGCTGATGAATCATTCACCGGTACTGTTCCATTAAAATCAATTGCAGCTTGATGACCAAAAGTCCAAACGTTCCCCCTTTTTTGTGCGATGACAAAAAAGGGGAGGAATGTTAAGAGTAAAATTAAAATTCTATTTTTCATTATTTTATTACAGCAATCTTTTTAAAATAAACTACATTGTTTACATCCGTTACCTTTATAATATAAATGCCGGGTACAAAATCAATACTAAGTTGTTGCCCTCTTATGTCTCCGACAATCGATTTTAGTAAATTATTTTTAGAATCGTAAAACTTCATTTTAAATTTTCATCAATCTATAAAATCATTCCTTCACCAACTTTCCAGAAAGCCGTTGGCCGGAAGTGTTCAAATTTACAAAATACATCCCTTCCGCCATACCACTCATATTAAAATTA
>JBBQVM010000231.1:0-5539 GCA_038211525.1 Bacteroidia bacterium | reverse complement strand
GAACAACCATTTGCAGGATTAGTAACGGTGAGGCTATAGATACCAAGTCCGCTAACTATTGGATTTGCAGTATTGGCACCACTATTAATGTTGCCTGTTCCTGAAGTTGTCCAGTTATAGTTTACCCCTTGGGTAGGAGATGAACCAAATAAGGTAACAGTAAGATTTACACAAGTAATTGCATTTCCCGGACCGGCTTCAGCCCCGGGTGCAACGGTATTAACGGTAACATCAACCATATCAGTAGCTGAACAGCCATTGGTTGGATTAGCCACTAAAAGTGTATAGGTTCCGGGAGTAGTAACAGTGGGTGTTGCAGTAGTAGCTCCTGAAATGGAACCGGGACCCGACCAGCTATAACTAACACCGGAGGTAGTTGAACTTCCATTTAATTGAACTGATGATGAGGTACACGTAAAGGCTTTATCGGCACCTGCATTAACATTTGGCAGCGCACTATTATTGGTAACAATTGCCATGTCGGAAGCAACGCAAGTTCCTGAAGTAACGGTAAGCATATACGTACCTGCTGCATTCACTGTTGGTGTTGCCGTGTTGGCGCCTGAAACAATATTACCACCACCGGATGCCACCCAACTAAATGACACTCCTTGAGTTGTTGAAGAGCCACTTAATTGAACAGTTGCATGAGTACAGTCGATCACCTTATCGGCACCGGCATTAGCATTTGGAGAACTACAGGTGATAAATGGAGCATAAGTAACTTTTACACTTGTTTGAACCAACACCTGAGTTCCACTGTAAAAAGCTCCTATAACTTCATTGCTTGATGAACCTGAACCAATTGATATACCGGCATAAGGTGCCCAAACGGTTCCTAACCATTTAATACAATTTCCGCTTGGTGAACCATTCGCCACAACGAATGATTGTTTTCCATTTCCACAACCGGTTCCTACACCATGAACTTCAGTATAAATGCGACCTGCACTACCACCATTTATCATCATGCACGACATTTTTCCTGCGCTCACATTGTTATGGAAATATAACTGAAAGGTTCCGGTTGGATTATTTTGAAAATCGAATTGTAGCGTATTCGATGATCCGGAATTGGTCATTGAATTAAAAACATATACCCCCGGACCGTTAAGAGTGACAGTCTTGTTTCCCCAAAGGGTAATATTATTATAAGAGCCCGGAGAGATGGTGCTAGTAGTAGTGATATTTGTTGAACCCATTGCCGGAAAAGTAGTAATAGGAGGCAATGCAGGTAAAGTTGGTAAATTAGGCGTTCCGGTGATGTTTCCACCTGAAGGAACGGGACCTGTGTAGGAGGTGCCTGAAGGGTGCGTAACTGTTCCGGTAACGTAACCACTTGTGATAACTGCCTTACCATTAACATCAACATTTCCTACGATATGCGAGTTGGAACCACCTTTTAATACTGTATAATTACTACCTGCACCATTCGCTGAAGAAATGTTTCCTGTGATAGTATTGTTGTTTCCCAGTGTTACTTTTCCGCCACTATGAATACTTGAACTCATAGTAACATTGGTACAAGAATTTACGAACACATAACTACCAACCTTTCCTCCAATAATTTGTGAATTGGTATTGATTTGTACCGCATACCCTGGGCTAGGTGGAATTGATGAACCGGGAATGGATCCATCTCCTGAAAATAATACATAATCGGTGATTGATTGGCCTTGTGCTTTTCCAATATGTGGCATGCACATTAATCCAACAATAATTAAGGTAAAGAACCAGACTGAATTCTTAGGTAATTTATTTACATAGGAATTCGTAGTGCTTGTGGCACCATTTTTAAAAGTTCTCATTTTGTGTGGGGGTGTTAAGTTTGGTAAGAAGTAATTAATGTAGTATAGGTTAGTTTAGATTTATTTTAAATACGGGGCTATAACAAAAGTAGAATAATTTCTATATACCAAACAAGAGGTAAAAGGACAAAAATTGAACTTTTTTGACGGATGCCTCTTTTTGATGGTCAATTGGAAAATACTCGTATTGCCTATTAAAATTTATATCCTTATTGTTTAATAATCAATACAATAATGTTTTAGCTTAAATGTATTATTCTAATATACAGACAAATATTAATGAAAATTATAAAATCGATTTGAGCTTAGACACCTAGAATTAGTGATTTAGAAAACCCTATCGGGCGGTATGAAAAGTCCTAAAAGTGGAGGCGATGATAGTGCGAAAAATAGTGCAAGGAGAAAATTAATACCCTCAAATTTGCTTTTCTTCCAGACTCTGTTTTTCGATCATGTCGGCATACAAACCATCTTTGACCATCAAATCAAGGTGCGATCCCTGTTCTGCAATTTTACCATTATCAAGCACTATAATATGGTCAGCACTTTTAACCGATGAGGCCCTGTGACTAATAATCACCGTCGATTTTCCTCTCATAATGCGTTGCAAATTGTTCAGAATGGCCTCCTCGGTTCGGGTATCTACAGCAGATAAACAGTCGTCGAATACCAATATTGCCGGATTTTTGATGATGGCTCTGGCAATGGAAATGCGTTGCTTTTGTCCGCCCGAAAGCGTGATGCCTCGTTCACCTACCAGCGTATCAAAATCTTTTGGGAACTCCATAATATTATCCAAAATAGCTGCGTCGGATGCTGCCTGCCGTATTAACGATGCCCTTTCGCTTGGTGGCATACTCGGAGGAATCCCAAATGCGATGTTGTTGGCAATGGTATCGCTAAATAAAAATACCTCCTGCGGAACGAATCCTGTTTGGGCTCGCACTGCATCCAGGTTCACCTCCTTTAAATCTACCCCATCAATCACTACGCTTCCTGATGAGGGATCGTGGAGCCTAAGAATTAATCCGGCAACGGTAGACTTTCCCGACCCTGTTCTACCTGTGATGGCTAGTGATTGTCCGGGATGAATTTTAAAACTAATATCGGTTAAGGCGGCAGTCTTTGCTCCCGGGTAATGAAAACTTACATTTTTGAATTCGATAGCTCCTTTCACCTCAAAAGGCTCATGACTACCGGTGATAATAGTTGGGTTGGTTTGCAGGAATTCATTAATTCGTTGCTGTGATGCCGCGGCGCGTTGAACAAGGGAAACTACCCATCCCAATGAGGCAACGGGCCATGTGAGCATGTTAACGTAAATTATAAACTCGGCAACGTTACCAATAGTAATAGCGCCCTGCATTACTTTTATTCCTCCTACGTAAATGGTGATGATGGTACTTAATCCTACTAAAATAAGTAGGGCGGGAAAGAACAAGGCATTTACCTTAACCAGTTCCATCGAGGCTTGCTTATAATCGTCGGACTGTTTGGTGAACTGCTCATCACTGTGCGTTTCTCGTACATAAGCTTTGAGTACTCTGATTCCTGAAAAAGCCTCCTGCACAAATGTGGATAGCGAGGAGAGTCGCTGCTGTACCTTTTCACTTTTTTTATTGATGATTTCTTCCACCGAATAAATTACGAAAGAGAGGACGGGCAGCGGCAATAATGTATAGATCGTTAGTTCCAGATTCACCTGCACCATTGCCCAAATAACCAGTACAAACATCACCACCAGGTTTACCGTGTACATTATTGCAGGTCCAACGTACATCCTAACTCTGCCTACATCTTCGCTGATGCGATTCATGAGATCCCCCGTATTGTTGGCGTTGTAAAAACCCTGATCGAGGCGCTGGTACTGATTAAAAATTTCGTTTTTAAGATCGTACTCGATATATCGCGAAACCACTATGATGGTTTGTCGCATAAAAAACATAAATATGCCTTTTAACAATGCCATCAGCAAAACTAAACCAACAAAAACCAAAAGATTAAATGATATAGTGCTGTAAAAATGATTGCTTGCAGTAAACCCTGTTGTTAACCGATACCAACCTATCTGAGCACCTGTTTCATCCAATGCATACCGGATTAGCTTGGCCGGAATAATGCCGAACATGTTTGAAATAGCCACAAATAGCACCCCGGCAACCATCCGGCCACGGTATTTGTAAAAGTATTTGTTGAGGTATTTTAATGACATACAAAAAGTGAATTATCAGGGAAATTGTTAGGTAAATAAATTAAATGGTCAGTAGGAATGAGGGGCTAATTGTTGAATGGTATCATTGGCCATTCGTTTGGAATTCTGATATGCAAAGTTGGTTAAAAAAAGTTTATCTTAGTTCCCATGAAAAAGGCAGTTTGTATTTTAGTGCTGGTTGGATTGGTTTCGTGTCATACAAATTCAAGGGTAGCAGTGATGGCCAGTATGCCGGCGGATACGAAAACGATGAAACTGACTAACAGTGGTTTGACAGCGGTTCCTGCTGAGCTGTTGCGGATGGAAAACTTGGAAATACTGAATTTGTTCCGGAACAAAATTGATAGCCTCCCTCCTTTTATTGGTAAACTCACCAAACTGGAAGAACTTTCATTACAGTCGAATCGACTCCTATTTATAGCCCCGGAAATTGGCAACCTTCACCAACTAAAAAAGTTAAACTTCCGGTTTAACCGCCTCACTTATTTGCCCGAAGAAATAGGTGGATTAGTGGAATTAGTAGAGCTCGATTTAAGGAATAACAACCTAAAACATCTCCCCTCCGGTATCGGCAATCTTTCGAAATTAGAATATCTTTATCTGAATGATAACGATTTAGAGGATCTACCTCCATCCTTGGGACAGCTTAAAAAGCTGCGATTATTACACATCGGTAAAAATCATCTACTCGATCGACTTCCCGATTTCATTGGTGATTTATCTTCACTTATCGAATTAGATGTGTCGGGATGCGGAGAAAATTTCAACCTTCCCTCCTCACTGGGTAATTTAAAAAATTTGGATATTTTATATATCTCTTCGTATCAGGTAGTGCCTTATGGAGTTGGCAGAGGCAATTCCCGATTTCATATTATAGTGAAGTATTAGCAGCCACTTTGCCGGCCGCAGCTTTGGCATTACTGTCGTACTTCACAAAAAAATTGATCCATCCTAAACGGGCATAGCGAAACGTAACGGGTGTTAATCCTAATCCCAACACCACACTTGCGAGCACCTGGTACCACACATTAATCTCATTAAATAACACCAGACAAGCTACCCAAACTGTTACAAAAACTGCAACGTTAATGGCATAACTCACATACATAGCACCAAAATAATATCCGGGTTCGGGTTCATAGGTCAAATCACAAACGGGACAAGATTTGTGCATTTTCATGAAATTGCTGAGGTTGTAAGAATTCGATCCTTCAAAAAAATCGCCCTCTTGGCATCTTGGGCATTTGTTATTGATGACACTGTAGAGTTTTGTTCCCTTGTTCAACATTTTCCTAATTTTAGCTTGCAAAGTTACGCCTTTTTGGTTCAGGCAATTAGCGATTTCCGTCACAATTTTTTGTAATATATTGAAATTAAAGTTTTTGCATTAAAGCCGGAAATTACATCCATTAATTGTCAGCAGTTATTAACATCCCTTTGGCAAATGAATCAAGGAGGTTACATTTGCCTCTGTTAACATTCATGCAACATTTGATTAACCTTCAACCAACATGGCCAT
>JBBQVM010000230.1:0-5545 GCA_038211525.1 Bacteroidia bacterium | reverse complement strand
GTGGTTAATGAACGTTTTATTGTGGTGTCAGAAAATAGTCTATTCCGAGATGTTTTTGATCGTATTGCCGATAAAATCGGAAAGAAACGCCCTAGCATACAGGCGGGGCCGTTATTAACCGAAATAGCCTGGCGGACAGAGTATATTAAATCGCTAATTTCGGGCTCTAAGCCTGTTATTACCAGGGAAACAGCCCGGTCGGCACAAGGAAGAAATTTTTACAATAATGCTAAGATAAAAGCCGCGGTTAAAATGGAGTTTATTCCTGTGATGAATGCCATCGACGATGCTGCCGAAATTTATTTACGCGAAAATAAGTGATTTAGGAAGCAGTTTTGTTGCACTAAATTATTTACCTCCAAAATTGATCTCATCCAAACGCGGACGAACTCTGCTCTTTCGGTAAACTGAATGCGCATCGTGTTTTGGCAAACCACGTCGCAATAGTTTCTGCTCATCAAGTGGCAACGCAATAAAATCAATACATGCTTGGCTACAACATCCTTTATTTTTTTCAGCGCAAGCTGTACACTGTATAAAAAGCAAATGGCAGTCGTCGTTGGCACAGTTGGTATGATGGTCGCTAATAGCACCACACTGATGACATTTTGAAATAATTTCTTCACTAATGCGCTCACCTAATCGGTCGTCGAACACAAAATTTTTACCTATGAATTTCGACTCCAGTCCTTCGGCTTTTACCTGACGGTGATAATCAATAATACCTCCCAACAACTGGTTCACATCCGTAAAGCCATGATGCTTGAAATAGGCACTCGCTTTTTCGCAACGAATACCACCGGTACAATACAACAGAATTTTTTTATCCTTGGCCTCACTCACCTGATCAAGTGCAATGGGAAGGGTTTCTCTGAAGGTATCAGTATCGGGAAGTAATGCTTTTTCGAAATGACCAATTTCACTCTCGTAGTGATTACGCATATCAATTACAATGGTGTTTGGATCATCAATAGCTTCATTAAATTCACGAGCAGTTAAATGATTTCCAACATTAGTAACATCAAAACTTCCGTCGTCTAAACCATCGGCAACTACTTTATTCCGCAAGCGAACAACCAGTTTGTAAAAAGATTTCCCATCATCCTCCACAGCAATTTTCAACGGCATTCCTTTTAGGTAATCGTGACTTTCGAGAACCAGTTTAAGGGCTTCGAAATTATTTTCGGGAACACTAATTTGTGAGTTAATACCTTCAGCAGCGATGTAAGTTCTGCCAAGTACATTCAAATTTTCATACTGTTCAAAAAGCCAATTGCGAAACGCTTCGGTATCTTCAACACGAACATATCTGTAAAACGAAAGTGTAATCCGTTGAAACGATTCATCAGCGAGTCGTTTCTTTAAATCTTCTTTGGAGAGGGTGTTGAAAAGCAATTTTTTCATGCCGCTATAATTTAAATAGTGACTAATTAATTTTTCAGGCAACCTGTTGGTCCTTCTTCCTGTTTTTTCTCCATATAAAAAACGCTACGCCACCAAGGATGTAAGGTGTAGAAAGCAAATAAAGAATCCCGCTATTTAATCCTCTTCCCACTTTAGTGGCCTCATCTTTTACACCCGATTCAGCAACAGCCCTGCACATGGAACATTGGGAATAGGAGGGAGTTGCAAAAATGCTCATCACTACTAATGAGGAGGAAACAGCCAAAATTTTAAGTGTCTTCATGATACTCTTAATTTTATACCCAACAAAGGTACAAATAAATCGCCTAAAAACGGTAATAAGGCGAAATCATCAGGTAAACTATTACCCCCGTTACTGTTACATACAACCATATCGGAAACGACCATCTGGTAAGCCTCCTGTGGGTTTTTATCTTGTTGGTTAGGCCGTAATAAAATGATAAAAGGACCAATGGCAATACTATGGCGGCCAAAATAATGTGAGAAATGAGAATGCCAAGGTATAAGGGACGAAGCGGATTTTCAACGGGGAATTTAGTCTCTACGCCAAAGGAGTGAAAAGTAACATACGAGAGTAGGAATAGGGATGATAACACGAACGTGATGATGTTTATTTTTTTGTGCATCGCTACATTTTTCCTTTTGATATAGTAAAGCGATGTTACCAATAAAATAGAACAACTACCATTTAAAAATGCATTCAACTTGGGCAGGAAGGAAACGAATGGAGGAATGTTTTCGGAGTGAGGTAACATCCCTAAAACAATTATTGCAATAAAAATAACAGCAGAGAGGAGATAGATTCCTCTTAGTATTTTCTTTTCATTTCCAATCAGGTAATCCATATTTTTTTAGTGGTGGTATTCCCACTTCAAAACTTTAATTTCATCCATTAACAAATTCACCGAGATGTAATCGGTGCCATCATAAAAACCTCGTATACGCTTTTCTTTATCGATAAGGACCAGTTTTTCAGAGTGGATAAAATCATCCGGCCCACCGTCACCCTGCATGGCTGCAACGTAATAACTATTGCGGGCCAAATCATAAATTTGTTTTTTATCTCCGGTAAGGAAATACCATTTACCTTTTATTGCACCAAATTCATCAGCATAACGAGCAAGCGCTTCCACGGTATCTCTTTCGGGATTTACGGTATGTGATACCAGCATAATTTCAGGATCATCCTTGTAGGCTTCCTGTACCCTTTTCATTTGCATGGTCATTTTAGGACAGATAGTTTGACACGTTGCGAAAAAGAAATCGGCAACATAAATTTTATCTTTCAAATTATCTGAGGTAAATAGTGCACCCGTTTGCGATGGAAGACTAAATGGTGCAATGGTATGATATACAGTATCACCCGGCGTAGTAGAAGAGGGTTCCTTGGGACCAAAAATTTCCAGGTGCGAATAATTATTTTTTCCGCTAGAAACAAGGAGATAACCAATAGAAGGAATGATTAAAATTCCGGCTAAAATTAAAAACTTAGAAAATGTTTTATTCTTGCTCATCAATTACCTTAACAGATAATTACCCCATAATGTTCAGGTAATTCCCTTCGGCAATTGCCATAACGACTAAATAAAGTATCAAAATAAACGGCAAAAGGATCGAATATTTCAATGCATCGCGTTCGTGTTTCAGGTGCATGAAGAAGGCAATAATAAAATAGGCCTTCACAACAGTTAAAACAATGAATACTACAATTAAAATATTGTGAGGTATGGATGTAAATGCAATGCCAACTTCAAAAACGGTAATTGCAAGTAATATCCAGAAGGTTCTCCAAATAAGACCTACAGCATTTTCTACCCGATGCTCTTCCACAAACTGATTGTGAATGTCGCCGGTGTAATATCCGTGTTTCTTTTCTTCTTTCTCGTCTCCTGTATGTTGATGATCGGCCATTTTATTAATGCTTATTTATTATGATTAAACCAGGTAAAAGAAGGTGAACACAAATACCCAAACTAAATCTACAAAGTGCCAGTAGAGCCCTGTTTTTTCAATTTGCTCGTAATGGCCTCTGCGGACATACACTCCATTAAGGACGTTAATAAAGATGATAATATTAATTATTACTCCCGAAAATACGTGGAACCCGTGGAACCCGGTGATGAAGAAAAAGAAATTAGCAAATAACGGATGTCCATATTGGTTACGAACCATGTTGGCTCCGTGAATATGTTCTGCTTTGGCTTTGAGAGCCTCCGCTGCTGCTCCGGTTACTTTTTCGCCGGAAGGCAACACCAAGGTATTCATATCTAACTCATGCGTTGTTGGGTCAGTGGCAATTCTAGCAATTCTACCATCAAACATCTGATAAGCGCCCTGCTCGTTACCCTCAATAAAGTGATACCACTCCCATGCCTGTGAACCAAGGAACATGAAACCACCTATGATCGTGAGCAACATCCATTTGGCTACAGCTTTATTATCTCTCTTATGTCCTGCATCAACAGCTAATACCATCGTTACCGAACTCATGATCAGAATGAAGGTCATTAAACCTACATAAGCCAATGGAATGTGACCTTCTAGAAACGGGAAATGCGTAAACACATCATTCGCTTTAGGCCATATTTCAGTAAAACGGTGACGCATAACGCCATAAGCTATCAGTAAGGATGAAAAAGTAAACGCATCAGATACCAGGAAAAACCACATGTACATTTTCCCCCAGCTAACATTAAAAGGAGAAATTCCGCCTCCCCATACTTTCTTTTTGGGCTGATCAAGTGTTGTTTCTAATGCCATAATTTTTGTTGGTGATGTTTATTTCGTTCGAGAATTTTCGTGTTTGGTAAACGGATGCAAATTAAATAGTTTTTTATATGCTATTGCAAGATTTTCTTAACTGGAATTATTCTAAATAAGCCTCCTTTATCGAACAATCATCAGGAATATGAACAAATAGACCCACAACCCGTCCAGAAAATGCCAGAATATAGCGCATAATTCAACCGGAAGCGTGTTGGTAGAACTGAATTTACCTTGTATAGAACGGGCAGAGATCACCATTAGGAAAATTATACCTCCCAGTAAGTGAAATAAGTGAAGCGCAGTTAAAACATAAAGAAATGAACCTGAGGGATTTCCGGTAAAGAAAATGCCTGCATCCACTAATTTCGACCACGCTGCAAATTGAGTGAATGCGAATGCGAATCCTAATCCGAGGGTGGTGATGAGTCCTGTAATAAGTTGTGAACGATTATTTTTCTTTAAGGAAGACAGTGCCCATTGCATACTCACACTACTGAGGACAATGAATGCGGTAGATAAATAAAATATTTTAGGTAACTGAAATACGAACCAGTTGCTTTCGGCTTGTCGCACAATGTATCCGCTGGTTAAACCGGCAAATATCATCACCATGCTCACCATTGATAACCAAAGCAAAATTTTAAAGGTAGGAACTTTAGTGTAAGTACTGTTAGTATCGGAAGGAGCTGTTGTGACCATGATATTATATTTTATTCAGAAGAATTGCAATTTGAACTATAGGAAGGTAAAAGAAGGAGCCAAACATGAGTTGTCGGGCTGCTTTAAGAGAACATTCAGAATAGAGTTTCCATCCCTGCCAGGCAAAAATAATTCCCGCCAAGGTAATTATTACCAGTGATGGCAAGCCTGAAATGCCGAAGAAGTAGGGTGTTAAACCTGCTGCGATGAGACTAAAGGCATATATAAATGCCTGAAATGCAGAAGCTTTATCTCTTCCACCCTTTGAAGGCAATAACTCAAACCCTGCTTTTTTGTAATCGTCGTTCATTACCCATGCGATGGCCCAAAAGTGCGGAAATTGCCACAAAAACTGGATCGTGAATAATACCCAGGCCTCAATACTAAATTGGCCGGTGGCTGCAACCCATCCCAGCAATGGCGGGATGGCTCCCGGAAAGGCACCCACAAATACTGCAAAGGGGGTGATTTTTTTTAACGGGGTATACATTATAGTGTAACTCACCAGAGCAATTAACCCTAAAATGCCACATGCCACATTCATGAAAAAGGTGAGAATAATTAATCCCGAAAATCCCATTAAGCCAGCAACAGCAATAGCTTCAACTGCTTTCATTCTTGAATCGGGAAGGGGACGGGAGAGGGTGCGATCCAT
>JBBQVM010000229.1:0-5564 GCA_038211525.1 Bacteroidia bacterium | reverse complement strand
AGCAAGCAGTAATTAAAGGAGCAATGCAGTATAAAACAAAAAGAATACTTGCCAATCTTCCTTATGTGTACGACGAATATTTATTGCGTTTAAAAACCGGTATTGCTTTCACTGAAAACGAGGATGATTCTATTTACCAGGAATGTCTAGCCTTTACGTCCATTTATCGCCAACAGGTTAAAGAAGGAAAAAACATTCTTGACAATTGATTTAAGATCAAATCAAAAATATTTTTTCCTACGTTATTTTCCTATCGATTATCAAGCAGAATTTTAAAATTCAGCTTCCTAAAAATTCATATTTAATTGTAAGGTATAAGATATGGGAGCTTGCATATCGGCAGGTCGTCCCATGTATTCGTGGTTAAATACATTTCGAACAATGGTTGATAATCTAAAGTTTTCGCTTACACGGTAACCGAATCTAAAATCGAAAACCCAATCACCATAATGATGATGATCGCGATAATTTTTCACACCGGGAATAGTTGCTTCGCTTTCAAATACCGCATCAATATTTTCCATGAAGCTATTAAATCGTGAACTAAACCCGATCATAAATTTTCCCGGATTAAACTCAATATCTCCTTTAAACAAGTGACGGTAACGGTATTTCAAAATATTATAATTTGCTGAATTTTTCAAAGTGTCTTCGACAGGATTAAAATCTTTTTGAATAGGATTAATGTAGGTATAACCACAAAAAAGTGAAATCGGAAGTCGACCAATTTTCCCCTGGCCATTTAAACCAATATCGAGACCGGTGATTTTTGTATTCCCAATGTTAAGAGATTTAAATCCGAAACCAAAAGTTGGAGGTACAAAAGGTCCGTACAAACCAAAAGAAAATTCCATCATGTCCTGATACTCACTTTGGAAAACAGCTACATCTGCAAAACCTTTCCATCCACCAATGCGAAGACCTTGCATAAGGCCAATCTCCGCCGTCCAACCCGTTTCCGATTTAACACTGTCGTTTGGGTAAATTACAATACTTCCCACTTGAGTGGAAATATATTTTTCGGCAATTGAAGGGTAACGGTAGCCCTGACCATAAGAAGCACGCAGGTGAGTATTCTCAAATAGTTTATAATTAATTCCACTTCTGAAAACAGGGATAGTTTCTTTATCCTTACCATCAATAGTATTCGATTCAATTCTTCCACCCACCGAAACGCCAAAGCGACCTGCGTTGAGATCTAGTTGAGCAAAACCGGCGAAATTATTGGAGTTATGATTTTCATATAATTCACTTTTAACGGTGGCATAATATTCTACTGCTCCGGCAGTAACAGTAAGCAACTCTTTAACTTTTTTCTGGTACTGATATTCACCGTAATAAGAAGTAGCAAACGATTGCTGTTTGGTATTATTCCGATTTGACGATTTAAAATAGCGTGTTCTTATTTTGTGAGTGCTCCCCTTTTTACCGGCATAGGTAATAAAAGGATCAAGACTGGTGCGAGTAGTTTCGTATAGGCTAATGGTGGTAGTAGAATCTGCTATTCCTCCTTGCGGAATATAGGCGCCCGTAGAATCATTTTCCCACAATAAAAATAATCCTCCGCTTGTATAAGTCACGTTACCGTTGATACCTACCGATAGTCCGTCAATTTTTTTGAAACGATATCGGGTATTAAAATTAAGTCGGTACCGATCTTCCGTTTCACCTTGACGGAAGCCATCATCTTTATATAAATTTCCTCCGAGAACGAGATCGAGTTGACCTATTTTTTCTTTGTGGTTAAAACTCAATCCCTGAAATTGTTGTGAATTATCGCCCCACCATTGCAATTCTTTTCTTTTGGTATCACCATAAAAACCGGTGAACCAATTGATACTTGTTTCGGGTTTCGATTTAGGGTAAGCGGTGCGCACATTAATAACACCGTTCATTGCCGATGAGCCAAACAGAGCTGAAGACGCACCTTTTATCACCTCAACTTGTTCAATGTTCTCCACCGGCAAAAAACTCCATTTAATATCACCGGCATCGGCGGCAAGCATCGGTAAATCATCCACCAATAAAAGCACCCTACTACCTGCGCCATAACTAAATCCGCTTCCACCGCGAATATTTGCCTGACCATCGATAACGGTAACACCCGGCACCTGTTGCATGGCATCATCCATAGAGGTTACGTTGGTATTTTCAATAAAAGAAGGCTTAATCACCTCCATGGACACGGTTACCTCTTCAATTTTTTGTTCAAATTTTCCGGCACTTACTACCACTGTATTTAAGAGCGTCGATTCTAAAACCATATCTACGTTTATGATTTTCGCTTCTTTAACATTCAATTTTATTTGTTTAAGAATGGTAGTATAACCGACGAACCTAAATGAAAGTGAATGATCGCCGGGAGGAACTTCTAATTGGTACTTTCCGGATACATCGGTAACCGTACCGGAAACGCTGTTTAAAACTACGTTTACCCCTGGCAACGGTTCATGGGTAGTAGCATCGCGAATGAGGCCTACCACCATTCCATTCTCCTGTGCAGTTGCCTTCAGCGAAAGCAACACCATAAACACTAACACAATTTTAAGCGGGTTTTTCATATTGCCGGATCTTTTATTAAATTTGTCGAAATATACTTTTTATTTTACACTTTTTATGAATTCTATTTCAGATGAAACTTTTGTTTTCAGAATTGCATTAACCATGGTAGAGGGAGTTGGCGATGTGCTTGCCCGGCAATTAATTAGCTATTGTGGTGATGTAGAGGCTATTTTCAAAGAGAAAAAGCGCAGCCTTGAGAAAATTCCGGAAATCGGCCCTAAAACAGCGGCCTCTATAATCTCGTTTAAAAATTTTAAACGTGCGCAGGAGGAGCTTTTGTTTGTCAAAAAACATGGCATCAAAATGCATTTTTACCTGGACGACGACTACCCGTCGCGACTAAAAAATTGTGCGGATGCACCGGTTCTGCTCTTTTATAAAGGCACAGCACCACTCAATCATAACAGGATGGTAGCTGTTGTTGGAACCCGAAAGGCTACCGATTACGGGAAAGAATTTACCAATAAACTGGTCGAGGAACTGGGTCTTATGAAGGCTATTGTAGTGAGCGGCCTGGCTTACGGAATTGACATTGCTGCTCATAAGGCCTCCCTCAATAAAAATATTGAAACCATTGGTGTAATGGCTCATGGCTTAGACCGTATTTACCCACAAGTGCACAATCAGGTGGCTCGCAAAATGGTGGAGCATGGCGGATTAATCACCGAACATATCAGTGGTGCCGATCCCGACAAGGAAAACTTCCCGAAAAGGAACCGCATAATAGCCGGCTTGTGCGATGCAGTGGTAGTGGTGGAAGCGGCTAAAAAAGGAGGTGCCTTAATCACTGCCGATATTGCAAATTCTTACAATCGGGATGTTTTTGCCCTTCCGGGAAGAATATCGGATACCTATAGTGAGGGCTGTAACATGCTTATTAAATCGAATCGTGCCGCTTTAATTCAATCTGCCGCCGACATACGATACATTATGGGTTGGGATGATGATAAAAAAAATAACGCATCGGTTCAAAAAAAATTATTTGTGGAACTTTCACAGGATGAAAAAGTGATTGTGGATTTAATCACCAGTCAGAAGAATCCTAACATTGACGTTATCGTTTATCAATCGGGAATGCAGCCCAGCAAGGTTGCGTCTTTGTTGCTGAATCTTGAATTCGCCGGAATCATAAAATGTCTTCCCGGGAAGGTGTTTCAGCTTGTTTAAAAAGGGTCATTGAAGGAAAAAGTCATTGGGTTATTGAAAAAAAGGTCATTGAAAAAAAAGGTCATTGGGTCATTGGTCATTGAAAAAAAAGGTCATTGGTCATTGAAAAAAAAAGGTCATTGGGTCATTGTACTTGGCTGAAGGGTCTTTTCATAAACATTCCCTAAATTGAAGTTAACGATCACGAATTTATAATTATCACTGACTAATGTAGGAAAATAAATACACTTGTGATAATCTATTTTTGACGGATAGTTTGAATAAAATATTTTCATAATGGCAAGTATACCCTTAAAGGATTTGGATGTTTACAAAATTGCTCACCAAATTGGTAGCGATGTTTGGGATTTAGTTCATGGTTGGGATTATTTTAATAAAGATACCTTGGGCAAACAATTAATCAGAAGTGCAGATTCAATTTCATTAAATATCTGCGAAGGTTATGGTAGATTTTATTACAAAGAAAAAAAGGTTTTCTATTATTATGCCAGAGGTTCATTGTATGAAACGTTTGAAGGACTTAAAAAAGCCTCAGAAAGAAATTTAATTGGAGAGATCCAATACAAAAAGTTAGCTGATGATATAATTCTTTATGGTCCCAAATTAAATAATTTCATAAATTCGGTGGGCAAAACAAAAAAATCCTCAAAAGAACAAAATGACAAATGATCAATGACCCATTTCAATAACCCTTTCCAATGACTTAATGACTCATTTCAATGACTCAATGACCCTTTCCAATAACCCCTTTCAATGACTCAATGACCCTTTCCAATGACCCCTTTCAATGACATAATGACCTTTTCAATGACTCTTTTGTTACATTTGCCATCTAAACACCCAATCTTATGTACGCAACATTACAACCGGTTTTACAGAAAGAACTAAAAGAAATAGAAGAAGCAGGACTTTTTAAGAAAGAACGTATTATTGTTACTCCGCAAGGTGCCGATATTCGTTTGGCGGATGGGAAAGAGGTAATGAATTTTTGTGCGAATAATTATTTGGGACTTTCGTCGCATCCGAAAGTTATTGAAGCTGCGAAAAAAGCGATTGATACACATGGGTATGGGATGTCGTCGGTGCGATTTATTTGCGGAACGCAGGATATACATAAGGAGCTTGAAAAAAATATTGCAAAATTTTTAGGCACCGATGATACTATTTTGTACGCAGCTGCTTTCGATGCGAATGGTGGTGTTTTTGAACCGTTGTTGAATGAGCAGGATGCCATAATTTCTGATGAGTTGAATCATGCATCTATCATTGATGGAGTTCGTTTGTGTAAAGCGCAGCGGATGCGTTACAAGCACAACAATATGGAAGATCTCGAAGAGCAACTGAAAGCAGCGATGCATCTTCGTCATAGGATAATTGTTACTGATGGTGTTTTTTCTATGGATGGAACCATTGCACAACTCGATAAAATTTGTGAACTCGCCGATAAATACAACGCGTTGATCATGATTGATGAATGTCATGCGAGTGGTTTTATGGGAAAGACCGGTCGGGGCACCCATGAGCACCACAATGTAATGGGACGAATAGATATTATCACAGGCACCTTAGGCAAAGCGTTAGGTGGCGCTTTGGGCGGATTTACTTCCGGTAGAAAAGAAATTATCGATATCCTTCGTCAGCGTTCGCGACCTTATTTGTTTTCGAATTCATTGGCACCTTCTATTGTAGGGGCATCGAATGCAGTGCTGGAATTATTAAGCTCCACAACTGATCTTCGTGATAAGCTCTGGGATAACACGGCTTACTTCCGTACAAAAATTGTTGAAGCAGGATTCGATATTAAACCAGGCACCCACCCTATTGTTCCTATCATG
>JBBQVM010000228.1:0-5585 GCA_038211525.1 Bacteroidia bacterium | reverse complement strand
CCTCATGCTCGCCATTCGATCCCAGTTCAGCGATATTGGGAGCGCGGTAGCCCCTTGAAATATTTGCCTTCGTGTATAGTATTTCAGAAATCTGATAAGTGACACCCAACGACCCGGAAACTCCCTGGAACTTCGAATTAAATGCAGCAAATTTCTGCTCCGATCCCGGTTCAGGAGTAGTTATTTTCACACCGTTTTGGTCCAGGTACAAATCGCTACCATTCTCGTTCCGCATATCAAAACGCACCCCTCCACTAAAATCAAATTTATTAAAATTACGATTTACCATGGCGAAAATGCCTGCATCAAATAAATTGTAATCAGGCACTAAAAATTCACTGCCCTTGTTTTTTGAATCCTGATACATACCATTTATACCCATTGCAAACCCAAATTTTTTCTGTTCCGGAAATACATATTTCAAATCGTAATTAACAGTATTCAGCAAAAATGACAACCCGTAATCATTCGGCGAAAGCACATTTGCAAATTCTTTACGCTGATTCTGTTGCCATCCAATAATCGCTTTTATACTTCCATCACCAACAATAAAATTATTGTTAAGAACCAGTTTATAATGATTAATTTTCTGATAGGGCACCAAATTATTATAAGATTTAAAATCAGAATTAGTAACCTGCTCTACCCCAACTGTAGTATCATTTTCAGCAACAGCTTTTACAAAATTACCTGATAAACTATCACGCTCCCCTTGAACAATACCGGGGTTAAGATAATAGGTACTGAAAGTAAGGTGTGAATAACCCCATGATTTATTTACTCCAACAATACCACTAACATTTTGTTCCTTAAAGCCCGAATTTAAAACATAGCCATCGTATTTATTTTGATAGTCGTGCGCCATTTTACCACTCCATCTTAAATTCCAAATAATATCATGATTGTTTCCTGCTATATTAAATGAAGAGCCTATTAAGCCACCATTGGTTTGATAGTTTAAGAGTAGCGCACCATCAATTTTTCCTTTTGGCAAAGTGGGTGCCGACAAAAAATTAATCACGCCTGCCATAGCATCCGAACCATACATTAAACTGGCGGGACCTTTTAATATCTCAACGTGATCAACACCAAATTCATCAATTTCAATTCCATGTTCATCACCCCACTGCTGACCCTCTTGCCGTATTCCATCATTCACCACCACTACCCTGTTGTAACCCAGTCCGCGGATGACGGGCTTGGAAATAGCGGAACCGGTTGTAACCTGACTAATTCCCGGCATCGAAGCAACAGCATCAATAATGTTGGTGGCTGATGATTGCTGCAGTTGAATAGCGGGAATAGTAACGATTGGTGTTGGGGTTCGGTTCTTCTCTGCTGCATGCGACAAACCGGTTACCACTACTTCACTCAGTTCTGAAACCGATTCTTCCAATTCAAAATTTTTCGTTATTGTTCCTTTAATGTCAATCACATCAACAATTGTTTTAAATCCAATAAAAGTAACCTGAATCTTAACTTTTGATTCAGGCAGATTGGTTATGGAATAATCACCATTTATATCGGTGATGGTACCTTTTTTAAGATCTGCAATATAAACAGTTGCACCGGGGATAGTGCTTCCTGTAGCATGATCGGTGATACGTCCTTTAAGAACTCCTGTTGATGAATCGATACAATAAGCGCTATCGGAAACTAAAAGAAAAAAACTAAACAGTATAAATATATTTATTTGTATTTTCATGTGAATAAATAGTTTAAATAAATGGAAATCTTTTAGCAAGACTTCGATAATAAAATGTTGTGAATTACAGATAGGTATTGACTCAGAACGAGCTACACACTATTAAAAAATGAATTTTACTCCGTGTCATCTAAAAAATTATTGATTAAAGAAATTGTCTAAAACAATATGTTTTCGGCAATATGCTTTACAATAAATTATTGAATGTTTGATTTTCCTTTCGGAGAAGGAGAAAAATTCAGGAAAAGAATACCGGTGGTGCGCGAGGTGGTAATTGTGGCCAAAAACTCGCCGATGCTAACTTGTCCGGCTGAATAACAAAAGGAACCAGATGCACTTCAACAAAAAAATCGAAATGAGTATTAGTTAAGGCAACAGAAACGGGAATACTAAAATCGCACAGGGCACAAACGTGTTCAAGCGGGTGTAAATGCTGCTCTGCCTTTGCTTCGCAATGACTATCCTTCCGGTGCTCAAAATCGTGTACTCCTTTTTGCACCTGTGGAAACAGGAACAGAAAGAGGAACGTTAGAGCACTAAAACGGTTTAGGATAATGGACATAATTTGGCAAAAGTAAGGATTTGGACGAGGAATTTAATGAAGTTTTGATGTTTTATTGGCAAGAGAATAAGATCATTAAAGTACAATAAAATCAGCCAAATATCAAAAATAAAACGGGGACCTGATTTTTATCTGATCCCCGTTTCTATAATTGATAACCTTTATTTGGCCGGTGGCGGTAAAATAACAGCATCAATAACATGTATGATACCGTTAGTTGCTGGTACAGAAGCAATCACATTGGCTCCATTGATGGTGACTTTTCCATCTTTCACTCCTATCGTCGCATTATCACCATTAACCATGCTTAGTATTTGTCCGTCTTTCAGATTTTCAGTTTTATAAACTGCTAACGCAACGTGGTATTGTAAAATGTTCTGAAGTTTTTCTTTGTTTTCAGGCTTCAATAAATCAGCAACAGTACCGGCAGGTAGGGCATCAAAAGCAGCGTTGGTTGGAGCAAAAACGGTAAAGGGTCCTGCATTAGACAATGCATCGACCAATTCAGCAGCCTGAACGGCTTTTACCAACGTGGTATGGTCGGGCGAAGCAACAGCTACCCCAACAATATTCTTTCCTGAAACATCATCTTTCACAGCTGATTGACCAGCTCCGGGAGCAGTAGTTTCGGTAGCGGCTGATTCATCAGTTGAGGCAGGTTGTTCTGCAGTTCCACAACTCGATAAATAAAAAATGATTCCTATTGAAAGGATACTAACAAATAGATGACGATTTTTCATGTTGATGATTTTAAGTTTGGTGAATAGTTTACACGTTAAATTTGAAGCTGTGAAATTGTTAAATAGCTACAAATTCAAATATGATCTAGATCATAAAACCTATAATTCAGTGAATTTGTAACTAATTTGTATTTAATATGTTTAATGATAAAAGGTCGTAACCATTGAATTTACAGTGCTTTAGGCACTAAAATTACTTTAAAATCGGATCCGGGTATCAAAGCTGCGCTAAAATGTTGTATCTTTGCAGCTTGAAAAGCCCGATTTTTTCTCCCGGTCGGCCTTTTAACACAGAAATTATCAATTACATCCCTACCATTCTAAAATTATCAAACCCGCCCATTTCCAGGGATATTTGCGGCATTTACTATATAATAACAACAAATTAAAAATGACATTTAAAGAATTAATCAGTAATGAGGTTATTTGTAACGCCTTAATTAAAACAGGTTACACCACTCCAACACCTATTCAACAAAAATCGATTCCACACATTCTGGAGGGAAGAGATGTTTTTGGCTGTGCACAAACAGGCACAGGAAAAACAGCAGCATTCGCACTACCTATCCTGCAACTTTTAAATGAACAGCATCTTAACAGAAAAGATATTAAAATTAAGGCACTAGTTTTAGCACCTACACGTGAACTGGCCATTCAAATCAGCGAAAGCTTTAAAGACTATGGCCATGGTTTGAATCTTAAACACACCGTAATTTATGGAGGCGTAGGACAAAATCCTCAAACACGCGCTCTTCAAAGTGGTGTTGATATTGTGATTGCAACTCCGGGTCGCCTTCTTGATTTAATGCAACAGGGATTTGTTCATCTTAAACATATTGAATTTCTAGTTTTAGATGAAGCCGATCGCATGCTCGACATGGGATTTGTAAATGATATCAAGAAAATTCTGAAGGTGCTTCCGGTGAAAAGACAAACTGTTTTTTTCTCGGCAACAGTTCCTAAAGAAATCAGTCTGCTCGTTTCACAAATATTAAAAAATCCGGTTAACGTAAATGTAGCCGTTGTTTCATCACCTGCCGAAACTGTTCAGCAATCGGTTTATTATGTTGATAAAACTAACAAACGCGATTTGCTTACTTACATTCTTAAAAAGGAGGAGATTGATCATGCGTTAATTTTTACACGTACCAAAAGAGGTGCCGACAGAGTTGCAAAAGATCTTGCTAAAAAAGGAATTAAAGCAGAAGCCATCCATGGTGACAAATCTCAGAACGCTCGTCAGAAAGCATTGGAAGGATTTAAAAACCGTGTAGTGAAAATTTTAGTTGCTACTGATATCGCTTCACGAGGAATTGATGTGGATAAATTAACTCACGTTATCAATTTTGAAATTCCTGAGGTTCCAGAAACGTATATACACCGCATCGGAAGAACAGGTCGTGCCGGAGAAGGTGGAACTGCCATCACGTTGTGCTCACCTGATGAATTGAGTTATTTCAAAGACATCAAGAAACTTCTTCCAAAAGAATTAGTCGTTAAGACGCATCCTTTTAATGAAGTTAAAAATGTTGCACCCTATGAAAAACCAGCGCCTTCAAACAGACAAAGGAACCATGGCCTTGCAAAACAACAGGCACAGTCTAATATTAGAAGAAGTCGGGTTAAAGTAGCGTAACTAAAACGTTAGTGCCAATTGTTAAATCAAATAACAAATTGTAAATTAGCCCTATGAATTATTCGCAATACATTAATATCGAGTCCAATGTTAGATTTGGGAGACCATGTATAAAAGGCACAAGAATAAGTGTTTATGATGTTTTGGGTTGGCTTGCATCGGGCATGTCAATAGAGCAAATCCTTCAGGATTATCCTGAGATTAGTGATATAGAAATCCGCGCATGTTTAGCCTATGCAGCAGACAAAGAGCATCGTATCAGAATAGCTTCATGAAACTACTTTTCGATCAAAATATTTCATATGGTGTTGTAAAAAAAATCGAAGCATTATTTCCTGGATCTGAACAGACTAAAAATTTGCATCTGAATGAGGCATCAGATATTAAAATTTGAGAGTTTGCAAAATTAAACGGATTTTGCATTGTTACGTTTGATTCCGATTTTATAGACATTTCATTACTGAAAGGATTTCCACCCAAAATTATTTGGCTCAGAATTGGAAATACTATTACAGATAATTTAGCTGAAATAATTTCTTTAAATCAGAATTTGATCAAAGAATTTCTGTCAAGTTTAGAAACTGCGGTATTAGAAATAGCATAACAACTGGCACTATCACCAAGTTACATCCAATTGGCCCTTTCTGTAAGTGATTAAATTTGGTGGGCCGGCCGCCGGAAATTTGCGAAACGTTTATCGAAAAACGGCAAGGTGGAAATACCTTGCCGTTTTTTTTGTAACTTACAAAATTCGTTTCTGCAAATGGCAAAACGTTCGGTGTTGTCCCTATGGCACAAGGTTTTTGATATGGTTGGTGCTTTTACCGATATGTCGTCCTTATGGAATGATTAGGGGGCGCAGTAAATTTTATGAAAAATTTTTGTGCCGTCAGGTACAAAATATAGGTAAAAAAAATGCCACTCCTGAACATCGTCCCGTAG
>JBBQVM010000227.1:0-5595 GCA_038211525.1 Bacteroidia bacterium | reverse complement strand
CTGCGACAAGGTAATCCGTCGACAACTTTGTATCATTCCAACTCAAAAGTTTTAAAAATATAACGCTCGTCGAAACTCAATCCGAACTCGTCCAACAAATCTTTATATTCTTGTCGAAAAGATTTTTTCTTATGATGATCTTCCTGATTTTTGATATAATTTATGATCTGATCCACATCCGATTTTCGATAAGAAAATGCACCGTAACCTTCTTGCCACAAGAATCGGCTTTGCGTTAAGTTTTTATGATTGATCCACTTTTGATGAATCACCTTTTATATCCTGCAAAAGATCCGAGATGGATTGTGTAGGTCTCATTCCAAAAAAAACATGCACATGATCCGGCATTCCATTTATAGCTAAAAGTTTATTTCCATTGCTTTGAACTTTTTCTGTGATGTACTTGTATAATTCTTCCTTCCAGTAAGGTACTATAACACAGGCTCTGTTTTGAACTGCAAAAACTGCCTGAATATGAATTTGTGTAAAAGTGTTAGCCATAAAAAAATCTAAAAAAAGCATGGAACATAAAAAAGTTGTTACTCAAAGTTACTGGATCAATTTCAATAAAACCCCTACAACTTTCAAGCAAATGACAACTATCTGCGAAACACACCCTTCAAAATACAAATTTAATTCATTGTTTTTCAATAACTTAAATAATTTCAGAAAAATAATCCAACTAAATTAAAACCTGTATCGTAATATTGCAATATTAAAATATGGTTCATGGGCGCTTCTAAAACAGATTTCTTTACGCAAGATCAAATTGATCTGGCTGCAATCACTAAGGCACTTGGACATCCTGCCCGAATTGCGATCATTCAACACTTATTAAAAGTAAATGCCTGCGTATGTGGCGACATCGTTAGTGAGTTGCCTTTGGCGCAGCCTACGGTATCTCAACATCTCAAAGAACTCAAAAATGCAGGACTCATAAAAGGATCTATTGAAGGAAATTCAATTTGTTATTGTATTAATGAAATTGTTTGGAACAAATACAAAGAGATTTTTACAACATTATTTGATTCTTATTTACCTAAAGTTAAATGCTGCTAAAGGAAATTTATAATTAGAATAGAAAAAATATGAATGTTACATAAAAAAATAATATCAGCAACAACTACAGACCCACAACTAATATCGTCCAATATGCAATCATCAGAACAACTTAAAGAAATGGTGAAACAGAAATATTCTGAAATCGCCAAACAAGATAAACAATTCAATTCCTCATCCTGCTGCGGTGCCACCGAATCGTGTGGAAATGTTTACACTATTATGGCGGATGAGTATGTTGGTATGAAAGGATATAACCCCGACGCCGACCTAGGATTAGGATGTGGTTTGCCAACACACTTTGCAAAAATTAAAAAAGGAGACGTTGTGATAGACTTGGGCTCCGGAGCGGGAAACGATTGCTTTATTGCTCGTGCCGAAACCGGGGAAACGGGTAAAGTAATAGGCATCGACATGACACCTGCCATGATTGAAAGGGCGCGAGAAAATGCAGAGAAATTAAATTTTCATAATGTTGAGTTCCGCTTAGGCGATATTGAAAAAATGCCCGTGAGTGCGAACATGGCCGACGTGATTGTAAGCAACTGCGTGTTGAACTTAGTTCCCGATAAGGGATCCGCATTTTGCGAAATGAATCGTGTTTTAAAACCTGGCGGTCATTTCAGTATTTCTGATATCGTATTGACGGGACCGTTACCTTCCAAAATACAACAAGCTGCTGAAATGTATGCAGGTTGCGTAGCGGGTGCCATCCGTAAAGAGGAGTACCTGGATCTTATCAAACAATATGGTTTCAAAAATATAATGCTGCAAAAAGAAAAACCAATCGTCGTTCCTGATGAAATATTATCAACGTATCTGAGTGAAAGTGAAATTCAAGAATATAAAAATAGTGGAACCGTTATTTTGAGCATTACGGTTTATGGTGAAAAAGCCGGAGAATGTACTCCAGGTGGAAATTGTTGTTAATTATATTATATTCAAATTTAAAAACACAGGCGCATTGGTAAAGTATCCATTTTATTTGTCGCCTGTGCTTTTCCAAATTGGATAGATTGTGGTTTTTAATGATTTCGCTTATTGAGGCTATTGAAACATCGTTTTTTGTAATTGAAAACAAATCCCTACATTAGCATAATAAATTGATCGACAAATGAGAAACCTTGTCCTGTGTTTTTTAATATTCATTTCCAGCTATTCATCTGCACAGACGACAGAGGACAGGCCAGGTTCAAAAAAGAAAGAACATAAGGGCTATTTAGGTATTTATGTGGGCCCCTCCTTCCCAGTTGGCCATTTTGGAAACCACTCCTGGACCGACGAAAAAGCAGGCATTTCCAACCGTGGATGGCAATTTTCGGTGATTGATTTTGGCATTAACTTTATTCCAAACTTTGGGATCTCCGCAACTATAAAAGGTGCTTCAATTCCATTAGATGTGCAATACCTGGCCGATCAATATGCAAAAGAGTACGGTGGCCAGTTTACCGTTGAAGCATCCAGATGGGGTTTTGGAGGTTTTCATGTAGGACCCTTTTTAACTATCCCTCTTAAAAAACTGGAAATCGATTTCAGGCTGTTAACAGGATTTATGATTGCCATTTCTCCTAAGCAAACAGTAACACAAAATTACACAGGTGAGAGTCAGTCGCGCAATTCTGAAGTAGGTAGTTCACTTTCGGTTTCATTTGGAACCGGAGTTCGTTATCATGTTTCTAATCGGTTAAGTTTGATGGCTCATGCCGAATACCAAGTTTCCCGACCCACATTTGTTGTTAATGATTATCCTGGAAATGGGTACCAATCAACAACCGTTTACCAAAACGTTTCCACTATTAATACCATGCTTGGGGTTGCTTTACGGATATTTTAAAACTAATAATTAAGCTCTTACCGAAGCACGTAAAAGTCGGTCGTTAATAGCATTTCCCATTCCTTCATTCGGAAATTTTTCAGCAAGAATAGCATTCACATTTGAATGATCTAATTCACGTAAAGCAGAAAATAGATTTCTAGCTGCCTCATCCATGTTACCGATCGGTGACAGTTTATAAATCACATTTTCAGTTTCAGGAATTTCATTTCCTGTAAAGCATAAAATAGCAACCTGCTTATTTCCATGTTCTTTTAATAGTTGAGAAATAGTTCCAAGGTATAATGGTATTGAAGGAGCATAATGACTTATCATCATACCAGGTGCACGAGGATCAGATGCACTATTCACCTCTACCCTCACCTCTCCAACTAAATTTTTTAATTGATCGATTGTTGTTCCTCCTAATCGATAAACAACGAGTACTCCATCCTCAAAACCAACAATAGTAGATTCAATCCCAACCTTACATGCTCCACCATCCAATATGTATGAAATCTTATCTGATAACTGATCGGCTACATGTTGCGCAGTGGTAGGACTAATATAACCAAAAGGATTTGCACTCGGCGCAGCTAGCGGGAAATCGATTGCATTTAAAAGTTCTAAAGTGAGTGGGTGATTAGGTACGCGAATCGCTACGGTATCTAAACCTGATGTAACAAGATCAGGAATGATTGATTTTTTTTTAAGTAGTATAGTTAATGGTCCTGGCCAGAATTTTTCCATCAATGCAAATGCAACATCAGGAATTTCCATTGCATATTTCTCCACTTCTTTTGTAGATGAAATATGTACAATCAATGGATCAAATACCGGTCTGTTTTTAGCTTTAAAAATCTGCATCACCGCATTTTCATCTAAAGCATTTGCCGCCAAACCATAAACAGTCTCAGTAGGAATACCAACCAGCTTCCCTGCTTTCAGGAATTCGGCAGCAGTTTGCAAGTTGGTTCCGATTATAGATGACATGGAGTAGGGATGGGTTGGTTTATTGGTTTATTAGTTTATTGGTTTGTTGATTAGTTGATTAGTTTGTTGGTTTATTAGTATATTGGTTTGTTTATTAGTTTATTTGTTGTTAGTTTATTGGTTGGGTTTTTTAAGTTCTTGGGTTTTCGAGGTTATAAATGTAACGACTTACAATCAGCAGGCATTCTTTGCGATGAAAATTTTCAACATTTCAATTTATTTAAACAATAAATTTCGGAGTGATCATATTTTCCATTGAATAAATTTCGTTCCATTTATCTATAGAAATAAGTTTTTGCTCTTCAACAACAATCTGGAAAATAGTTTTTCCTGTTTGCAGAGCTTCTTTAGCTATGTCGGAACATTTTTCGTAGCCTAGAATAGGATTTAAAGAGGTAACAATTCCAACGCTGTTCATTACATGCGCATAACACACTTCATTGTTGGCAGTTATTCCACTGATACACTTTTGTGCAAGAGTTTCACAAGCGTTGGTCATGTATTCTAATGAGGTAAACAAACTAAAAGCAATAACAGGTTCCATCACATTCAATTGAAGTTGTCCTGCTTCACATGCCATAGTAATGGTTGTATCGGCACCAACAACATAAAAACAAACCTGGTTAACCACTTCAGGAATCACAGGATTCACTTTACCGGGCATAATGGAGGAACCGGGCTGCATTTGAGGCAAATTTATTTCATTAAAACCTGCACGTGGGCCGGATGATAATAAACGAAGATCGTTACAAATTTTGGAGAGCTTTACTGCGCACCGTTTCAACGTTCCTGAAATTTGAAGATAGGCCCCGGTGTCAACTGTAGCCTCAATAAGATCGGGGGAAAGCGTGAGTGACAATCCGGTGATAGCAGCCAGGTAACGCGTTACTTTTTCAGCATAGCCTTCAGGAGCATTAATTCCAGTTCCAATTGCTGTAGCACCCATATTAATTTCAGTTACCAATCGTTGCACTTCACGCATCCGTTGAATATCCTCACCAATTGTAGTGGCATAACTTCTGAATTCAACGCCCAGTGTCATTGGAACAGCATCCTGCAATTGTGTTCGTCCCATTTTAAGAACATCTTTGAATTCATCTCCCTTTTTCGCAAATGCATTTTGCACCAGTTGCATGCTCTGAATAAAAACTTCAATTTTTTTAAACAATGCAATTCTGAAAGCAGTTGGATAAGCATCGTTTGTAGACTGAGAAAAATTGACATGATTGTTAGGATGCAGAAAATCATAATCACCTTTCATTTTGCCCATGTGCTCCAAGCCAATATTTGCAATAACCTCATTGGCATTCATGTTGCACGAAGTTCCGGCACCACCTTGAATCATATCGGTGATAAACTGATCCTGGTACCCACCTTCAATTAATTTATCAGCACCAAAAATAATAGCATCAGCAACTTCATTACTAATCACACCGCAATCGCGATTGGCCATTGCAGCCGCTTTTTTCACAAATCCGAAAGATTTTATCATTAATGGTTCTCTGGAAATGGGCAAACCGGTTATATTAAAATTTTCAATCGCTCTTAAAGTTTGGATACCATAATAAGCGTTGGCCGGAATTTCCCTTTCTCCAAGGAAATCGTGTTCTGTCCTGTATTTAGCTGAACCCATAATTTTATGTTAAAGGCCAAAAATAAGGATTCTCGCAGGATGGTTCAATTAAAACCTACAAACTTAGCCACATTCGTATGTGAAGAAAAGGGCTTAA
>JBBQVM010000226.1:0-5601 GCA_038211525.1 Bacteroidia bacterium | reverse complement strand
TTTTGTAACTAAAATAAACATCAGGTATAATTTCACCAAATCCATCAACAATACCTCCCATGTTACCTTTTCGATTCGAGGTATAACAAACAACAGTATCTACTGCCATTCCTACACATGCATAGTCGGCATTGGGAGAATTAACTGATTTACCCGGATTGATAAATTTAACTTCCAACGGTTTTTTCACATACGCCTTACCGTTATAACAATATTCAGTAAACTGATCCAGGTTAAATTTTGGATTTACTTGTCCTTTGTTTACCTCCTTATATTTTTCAAAAGCTTCAATAGCTTCATCAAATAAATTTCCATACAACAAAGCGCGACCCATCTGATAATAGACATCTTTAGGCGCATCTTTTTTATCGGCAGCTTTTACAAAATACTGAATTCCCTGTGATTTATCCAAGTTAGCACCCAAGTAACTCATACCTAACTTATAATTGTAATCGGTATTTTCAGGATCAAAACTCACCAGTTTAACATAAGGATCGATGGCAGCCACGTAATTTTCAGCCTTATAAAAATCGGCGGCCTGTTTTTTCAACTCTGAAGCCTGGTCCTTGGTAATTACAACCGGTGCAGCAGGTTTTCTGGTCGATTGTGCCGACAAAGAACCGGAGCAAATCCATAAAAATAAACTTGACAAAATTAGCACTGAAATATTCTTCTGATTCATAATATTCAATTTACAAAAATTAAATTTCTCTGTTCATATCAAACTGCTCCAGGTAATCGGCCACCCGTCTCACGAAAGTGCCACCTAATGCACCATCCACTACACGATGATCGTATGCATGCGAAAGAAACATCATGTGACGAATACCAAGTGTATCGCCGTAAGGAGTTTCGATAACAGCAGGCTTTTTACGTATTGCTCCTACAGCCATAATAGCAACCTGTGGCTGATTAATGATAGGCGTTCCCATCACATTGCCAAAACTTCCAACATTGGTAACAGTATAGGTTCCACCCTGAATTTCATCGGGTGTAAGTTTACCTGCGCGGGCTCTGTTCGCCAAATCGTTTACAGTTTTGGTTAGTCCTAATAAATTCATTCGATCGGCATTTTTAATTACCGGAACAATAAGATTACCTGAAGGCAACGCTGCTGCCATTCCAATATTAATGTTTTTCTTCACGATGATATTAGTACCTTCCACTGAAATATTAATCATTGGAAAATCTTTGATGGCACGTGCAATGGCTTCGATGAAAATTGGAGTGAAAGTTATTTTTTCTTTTTCACGTTTCTCAAACATGTTCTTTACCTTGTTGCGCCACATCACCAAATTGGTAACATCGGCTTCAACATAAGAAGTAACGTGAGGCGAAGTATTTTTAGATTTCACCATGTGTTCCGCAATTAATTTGCGCATGCGATCCATCTCAATGATTTCATATTCACCTGAAACAGATTTTGCAGGTGTTGATGGTGTTGAAGCAGGTGCTTCTATTTTAGCTGCGGGTGGTTCCGGTTCTGAAATTCTGGTAATTGAAGGCTGTGTTTGTGGTGCTTGTCGGTGTTCGAGATACATCAACACATCTTTTTTGGTAACACGACCCTCAGCGCCTGTTCCTGAAATTCCATCCAATTCGTTTTGAGAAATATTTTCCTGCTGCGCTATTGTTCTTACCAACGGAGAGTAAAAGCGACCTGAAGAAGGGGCGGCGGCGGCGGCGGAAGGGGCGGCTGCTGCTGCGGCTGGCGAAGGGGCGGCTGCTGCTGCGGCTGCGGCTGGGGCGGCTGCCGATGAAGGTACTGCCGCTGCTGCTGCTGCTGCATTAGGTGCTGCCGCTGCTGCTGCTGCTGCCGCATTTGGTGCTGCTGCTGCCGCTGCTACTGCTACTGTTTCATCGCCACCGGTATTAATTATGGCAATAACGGCTCCTACCTGTACGACATCGTTTTCGTTAAATAATCTTTTAACAAGGGTTCCGGTTACTGAAGATGGGACTTCAGAATCCACTTTATCGGTAGCAATTTCAAGAACCGACTCATCGGCTTCCACCTGGTCCCCTTCATTTTTAAGCCATCTAATAATTGTCGCTTCGGCAACACTTTCACCCATTTTGGGCATTTTCATTTCCACCTGAGCCATATAATATTGAAATTGAGGTAATTAAAATTTTTTTGAGGTAAATTTATGAGGTCAAAGTTAGTAAAAAAAGCAGTGGTTCGGCTTCCTGCCTGCCAAGTCAAAGACAAGCTTATGCTTGGCGATGGCAGGCAGGCGCTCACCATGACGTTAATGCGTCTCGGCTTCGCTCGACGGTTGGTGCTTAGCGCTGGGCGCTATCGCTTAGCGCTATCGCTATCGCTTTCGCTGTTGCTTTCGCTATCGCTCTTGCTTTCGCTTTTGGTGAAGCCGGTGGTAAGGTAAAAGTTAGTTGGGATCAATTTGACCAACAATAAAATCGAAATAGGAAGGCGAAGATTGGCTTACCTGGTTTATTGAACTACTAATCGTAAGTAGGATACAGAATTGGATTTGATTTTTACGAGGTAGGTTCCGGGGGAGAGGCCTTTGTTGGTGATGAGGAGGGTGTTGTTTTGCATTATTTGAGAAGGCTTTACTATCCGCCCCGATAAATCCATCAGTTCAACTGAAATAGCTGTTGTACTTTTTCCTTCGTACTTCAGCATAGCTCCATTGCTCATTGGGTTTGGAAATAAACTGAACAATTGTTCTTCGCCACTTGCATCAGCAATACCCAAAAAATTATCACTGAATGTTGTTAAGGTAGTGTTGGTGATGACGGGTAAATTCAAATCAAAATAAATGTATGCGGTGTTGAAAACAGAAGTCGGGTCAGGATTTGTGCCATTGCCTTTAATGCGATAAAGTACATAGCCATGACTTCCCGGCTCATCAACAATACTATCGGGAAGTAGGATGTTATCAAATCTGAAACTTACTTCCCTATTAGGACGCATGGTAACATCAACGGGGTGGGAAGCTCCAATTAAAGTGAAGGTGCTCAAATCCAAACCTGCATCTAAGGTATCCAGAACAATAACTGTAAATGCGGTATCATTTCCGGTATTTTGAAATCTAATTTGGTAATCGAGCCAGGAATCGGTAGCAACATAATTTAAAGCACCAACACCCGATGGCTGAACACTTTTATCATTCGGATCATAAGAACAACTGGTAGTTTGAGTTAGTGCTTTATTGTCGGCAAATTGATTTCCCAAATTATCAGTTGCTGTTGTTGCCAGAGAGCTGTTTAGAATTGTTCCGCCTGCAGGCTCAGTCATGGTTACCATCACATTAAATGATTGTGAAGGACCGAGATTGCTAAAATTATAGCTGTAAACATTACCGGCAGAACTAGAAGGAGGTATTGATGAATTTAAATAAGTCAAATTTAAGTCATGCGTAAAAGTTAAGGTACCGGAAAGTGTGGTAAATCCACTGTTATAAATGGATAAATAATAGGGTATATCCCAAAAGCATCTTGGGAAACCGCTGTACAAATAGGTAGATGCTCCAAGAAAGGTTGAATCCGGATAAACACCAAAATCAAGTCCGGATACAGAGGTGGTGGTGATGGTATTGTTATAGGAAGCAGGTGAAGAGGTAAGGTTCCAGCCGGGTGCTCCAACAAAATTAGCATCAAAGGTTCCGGGACCAACAACAAATACATAGTCGCCCTGGAAATTAGTCAATGCCGTAATGGGTCCTTGAGGAACGGTAATAGCCTGATTGGCCACTCCCGGTTCACCCACATCTTTTAATCCATTATTATTTGAATCGAAATAAACCTGGCCCAGCAAGGCATAGTATCCATTATTACCTACACCTACAATTGCAGTGTCGGTAGTGGTACATCCGTTGGCATCTGTGGTGTATAGATAGTATATTCCGGGAGAAAGATTTCCAATTGATGATGTGGTAGAACCTTGGCTCCATTGAAAAGAATAAGGGGCAGAACCACCGGTGGCAGTTGCTGAAACTGCACCATCATTGCAAATAGCACAAGTAGCATTTACAACATTCAAAGTTACCGAAACAGGAATTCCAACAGGTACAACAAAAGAATTGAGACCTGAGCATGTATCACCACCGGCATCGACCACCAGATAATTATATATGCCGGGGCACAAATTACCTTGGGTGAATGCTGAAGTGGCTTGAAAAGGGCCACTGCCATTTATCCATAAACTATAAGGCATAACACCTCCTCCAAAAGTCCATACGGCCACTCCCGAGCACAAGGAATCACAAGGAATTGTTTGGACAGTTACCCCGGAGAAACATTGAGAATAGGAATTAGCGCCGAATAACATTACGAACGAGAGGAGAGTAAATAGTTTTTTCATGTGGTTAAAATGATATTAGTTGGATGATATAAGGTGCCTAAAGAAATAGATTCAATTTACGGGTAAAAGGTTGCATTTCGAAAATTGAGGTTGCAGGTATCTCGTAAGGAAAAGAAAATCCTAAAAACCGAGGATGTCATATAGTCTATCAAAAAACGCTAATTCGTGGCACCCCGCATAATTCTAATGCGTAAGGCTCACTTTAAGTTTCTTCTCACTCAAATCAATTTCTTTGATGATTACTTCATAGGTATCACCAACATGATACAATGCTAAAGCATCATCGCTATCGCAGGTATCGGGTAATTCATTTTTATGCAGCAAGGCGTCAATTCCGGTTACAATTTCCATAATTAAACCATACGGCTTTTTCAAAAAGACAGTCGCCGCCAGCGTGTCACCTACTTTATTTCGCGCAGCAAATTTTTCCCAAGGATCTTCTTTCAACTGTTTTAAACCAAATGAGAGTCGGTAATTTTCCTTATCAACTTCTAAAATAATTATTTCAATTTTTTGTCCGAGTCGTAAATGGTGTTCAGGATGCTCTACCCTACCCCATCTTATATTTTTATTGTGTAACAAACCATTCACCAATCCAATGGAGATAAAAGCACCAAAATCGTGGAACGATTTCACATACCCCGTAGCACGTTGCCCGGGATTAAGTTTACCTATATATCTTTTTTGTGCTTCTGTTAATTTCGACATAGCTTTTTACCTAAATTGAAATGGAAAACAGCAATTAATTAAAATTTATTTTTGATCCTTCAAATATCGATAAATGGTTGATTTTCCTATTCCAAGTTGTTTGGCGATGCTGGTGATGTTTTGATCGTTATGGTCGAGGTAATGTTTGATTATTTTTCTGGTGTAGTCATCGAGCGTTAGATTGTCATTGTAAAAACTATCCGGCTCACCATTGTTATTGATTTTAATATCATCAACATTAATTTCATTTCCGGCAGACATCACACATGCCAGCTCAGCAAGTGATTTAAGCTCTCTCACATTTCCCGGAAAGGCATAAGCTCGCAATTTTTCCTGAGCATCGCTGACCACACTTTTTTTAGGTAAATTATTTTCTTTGCAAAATTTATTTACAAAATGAACAAATAAGAGTAAAATATCTTGTCCACGAGCTCGAAGTGGTGGTAGTTCAATAGTGAGTCCAAATATTCGGTAATAAATATCTTCTCTGAAAGTTCCGTTCTCCACTTCCTCTTTTAAGTTTTTATGGGTGGCAACCAAAACACTATTATTAAACTTAATAG
>JBBQVM010000225.1:0-5617 GCA_038211525.1 Bacteroidia bacterium | reverse complement strand
CCAATGTAAATTTTATTGTCAGGAGCTAATTGAGAATTCCAAAAAATTGTAAAGAATGGCATAAATGCAGTGTCCCATTGGGCCACAAGTTGTACGCTGCTGTCAATATTACTAGATTGTAAATCATATTGAAAAATATTTGTATAAGTATTAGCATATAAAAATCGACTGTTTGGCGAAAAGGCAGCACCGGTTCGCCACATTGAATCAGGCAGATTAAGCAGTTGATGATTACTCAAGATTCCACTACATCTATCAAAATCGAATAAATCAAGAGCATGATCGGTGTACAAGACATATTTGGAACCATCAGGTGAAAATGCTGCCTGACCTGCTACGTCATCAGTAATAATGGAACCAATGAATTGATCGAATACTTGAATTGTATCGGGTGTAACCAGAATTTTGTAAAATTTATCTGAGTTATAGCGATGAAACAAGACCCACCAGTCACGCCCGTTGGCATGCCTGGTAGCATCCATATGACCATAACCTAGTGTATCACTTATTATAGTTACATTTTTTTTATTGGCGTCAATTCCACCTAGTCCCTGATCAAGTGCCATATTAATCATACTGTAGGATAAGTTCATGGGTTGTTCTTGAGTTATTCCAAGCGATGAAAAAACTTCTCCTGAACAATGAAAAACTACATAATCTATTACATTATCTATGAAAGGTAGAATTATAACTGATTGGGCAATATTTAAACCATACCACCATGTATTAGAAGCATATCCTGGGTTAAAGTTTTTACTATTATGAAGGGTATCGTGATTTGCATTCCCTATATAAATACCATTAGAATAAAATAGCAAATTACCTGAGGAGTCGTTGATCATAGTATTAATTGCATAAAACCCCATATTTCTGAAAACAGAAAATGTATCTGCTGAACCACTTGAAAAATCTATCCCACCTTTTGGATAAAGCAAATTCAAATAATGACCTGTCATCCAAGTATTTTGAATTTGTGAATAGGAGTTGATTGAAGTAAAAAGTAAAATTATTAGTAGAAGTTTCTTCATGATAGTAAAATAACCCCGGACCTTGTTTAGTTCCGGGGTCTAAAGATTTTTATTTAATAATTACAAATTTTTCATTAACAACTTTTCCAGTACCCAGATGAATTTTTATTTGATACATTCCAGGTGTATAAGAATTAAGTGGGATAAGGATTTGTCCTGAAGTGTTCTCAAAATTCAATTCTTTGAGTAACTGTCCGAGTTGATTAAAGATTTCTATATTATTAATAGTTTCTTTTCTTGCATCAACATACAACTCATTTTTGGCAGGAACCGGGTAAATAGTCACCTGATTTTTAGGCAAATCACTCATGGCGCTGATTCTGGAATCCTCAATACATAATTCAAAATCATCAAAATAATGCCTGTTGTATTCCATTGCTAAAATAGCTCGTGCTTCATACACTGCCGGTCCGTTGATTGAAGGACAACTATATGCTAAAGCACTAATGATTTCCCGCTGCTCGTCGCTTAAAACAAAATCATCAGTATTTAACATTTCAATGTATATACTATTTACATATTTCAAATAGGATTCAAAATCGACGGAAGTTGTAATTCCATCATTTATTGTGTAGGCTGCATCAATTAAGGAATGTACAGTAGCACTATCTAAATAATAAGTACTGTCGTTGATTACATTCAATATTTCGGCTGCATTAAAAAAGTCATACATATTTGTGGAAGTGGAAACTGAATCAATAAAGTCTGCATAATGAAGCAAGGTAGCTGAGGAAGTGTCTCTGGCCAATTGATCGAATAAGGAATATTTAAGTTTCCAACGCATTAAATCCTCATTAGTAGTGAACACAAAGCTATCGCCAACTATTTTATCAGCAAAATCTGTATCAATAAAGCTTGGAAAATGCACCATATCACATGTTGGACAAGAATATGGGCTATTAGAAGGGTCAGACGGGTTGAACGTCGATCCTGTTCCAATGAGAACGTTTCCATTTGGAACAAATTGATTAGCCGCACCAATCCAAAAATCATTACTACCTGCATATGAATTGTCACTTAACAAAGCATCTTGACCAAAAGCATAAGAACTACTCGAACCACTCCCAACAAATTCGTTTGCGGGATAAGTCATAGGATCATCAAAATCAGTTTGCGGTCCAATTACTCCTAAATTTGAAAGCACAATACCGTAATCATGATTATTCATTGTATTCGCTCTTATTCGGGAGTCAGGACACGTATTGTTGAATTCAATGCTATTTTCGGTAAGATCTGTTTCGTTACATTCAACAGCCGTTCTGGGAGATTCTACAACAGAAATGGCAGTTTTCAATGTTAGATGTGATATGTCGTCACCCATCACGTTATTATTACACACAATATTTTGTTTACCATTTTCAACTCTAATACCATAAACAGGAATTGAAGCCGAAACATGGTTCATGTTAATTGTATTTCCAGAAACTCTCGCTTTTTGAATATTTTGGAGGAGAATACCATGTGTTCCTAAAGAATTTATATTATTATTATTTTGGATAATTAGGTTTCCAAGGGTAGATCTTGTAGAACGTTTTGGCTCAACTATACGAATACCAGCCGACATGTTAGTAATTATAGGTGCAGCAATAACTGAAATTGTATTTCCTTCAATTTTCACATTCGTCCATCCAATTGCTCTCATGTCAATGCCTATTTGAGTACCAGTAATCACATTATTTATGATGTCAACATGAGTGAGATTGTTGGGCCATTGACCTACAATTGCAAAAGGAACGTCAGTCATAGTGTTACCATCAGCAATAAAACCTTCATGATCAACGGCGATTCCTATTTCGCAATCAGTAAATTCATTGGTATCAAAGATAATCAATCCACCGATAACACGCAAGGAGGCATCGAAAGGTAATAAAATTGGGTCGAAACCTTCAAAACGAGCTGCTAAACCGGTTCTAGTCAGTGCAGGGTTTGTATTAACAGTAAAATCATGAAAGTCATTGTGATTGAGCGTTATATTGTTGCTAAAGCGGCCAAAAACACCATTATCCGCACCGGCAAAATCATTTTCATTTCCAACGCTTCCAATAGTTAGGTTGCTAACATTTTCAAGTTGAATATGAAAACGACTTCTTTCAGCAGGAGAGGCGTGAGGTTCTTTGAGAGAATAAGCTTGTGCAGTTCCGGCAAGATTTAAACAGCCGAATATAGTGTTCTCAATTGAAGAACTAGAAAAATCCCCATCCGATGCGTGAATACCAATAAAATTACGTTGGAATATTGCTCCATCAATATTAAATTGACTTCCCGAAAGCGCATCGGTACCGGTTTCAGCATCCTCAATAGTGCTGCCATCATCAATAGTAAGTAATCCACCATCTTCAATTGTAATACCTTGCCACATTTCTCCGCAAGCATGTAGTGCTGAACCATTGGTAATGGTTAAATGACCTCCACTTGTGATGGTTATACTTACACCGGAAGCAATCAATAAATCAATAGCATCAAAAGTTACATTCGCACTTACATCAGCATTAAAATTTAGATTGTAAGGACCCGCGTAGGTTGTTGATGGTATGGCTCCGGCTGAACTGATAATATTATTTGTTGGGTCTCCGCAACAGCTTTGAGTTACATTCACTGTAACGTTATCATCGTCGGTACAACCGTTTACATCTGTAACTGTAACTGTATAAACAGTAGTGGTAAGTGGATTTACACTAATGCCAGCAGAAGTTTGCGAAGTGCTCCATAAGTATGTCCCACCCCCAGTAGCAGTTAAAGTTGCACTTCCAAGTAAACAAATATTTGGATCTGTTCCAGCATTTGCGGTTGGGATAGGATTAACTGTCGAAGTAGCAGCAGTTGAATTTGAACAACCATTACCATCGGTAATAGTAACTGTAAAAGTGGCCGCAGTAGAGATTGAAATAGTTTGAGTGGTTGCACCCGTGTTCCACAAATAAGAAGTGGCACTAGTGGCAGTCAGAATTTGACTTATTCCAGCACAGAATACCGGACTTGGTGGGGTAATTGTTACAGGTGGTACTGAATATTCTGTTACAGAAATATTGCTGCTATTTGTACAATTATTGATATTTGTAACTGTTACAGTGTAAGTACCAGTAGCACTAGCATTAATTGTTTGAGTAATAGCACCTGTATTCCACAAATAACTAGTCATACCTCCAGGTGCACTAAGTGTTACAGAGCCTCCGTCACAAAATGATATTGGTCCTGAAGGGGTGATAGTTGCGGAAGGCAGACTGTTAACTGTAACAGTTACATCATCAGTATCTGTACACGTATGTGCATCAGTTACTGTTACGGTATAAACGGTAGTAGTAGTTGGAGTTACAGTTGTATTTGCTGTTGTTGCACCGGAACTCCACATATAGGCAGGGCCGCCGGTTGCAGTGAGATTGGTGCTTTGACCAAGACAGATGGAAACATCAGTACCTGCATTGGCAGTAGGTGAAGTAAAAGTACTCTTTACAACTATAGAAGCTGTGACTGTGCAAGAATTATGATCTGTCACAGTAACAGTATAAGTTCCTGGAGCAAGGCTGGTGACATCCTGAGTAGTTGCTGATGTACTCCATAAGTAGGTATAAGGTGTTTCGCCACCGGAAATGGTAATATCAATAGACCCATTTCCATTGTCAGAACAGAGTAAGTCTACAATTGAATAGGTAATTAGCAATTCAGCCGGTCCCGTTACAGTCTCAGGTTGGGTTACCACGCATCCGTGCTGATCTTTAACTGCAACATCATAAACTCCTCCAAACAAATCAGTAAATGTATTTGAAGTGGCAAAGTCACCAATTTCACCGTCAATTCCATAAGATAAGTTACCAGTTCCTCCTGTTGCTATAATTTCAATCTCTCCATTTCCTGCACAACTTGAATTACCGGTTAAATTCACAGCAGTTATTAGCAATTGATCCGGATCAATAAAATTTTTAGAATCACTAGCGGTGCATCCGTTCGCATCAGTTACTGTTACGGTGTAGGTTCCGGGAGCAAGATTGCTCAAGTAATCATTAGTTAATGTTCCTGCAGACCAGACATAACTATAACTGGTAGTCCCACCTATTACCGCAGAATTCAAAATTCCATCATCCACTCCATGACAAGTAATTTCTGTTTTAGATAAATGAATTTCTAATACGTCGGGTTCATCAACAGAAACTGTAATTACTGGAGATACGTTCATTCCATCGTCAAAAACCAATGTATAATTTCCTGCAGCGATTCCAGTGAAAACGTTTCCAGATTGAAATGCAGTTCCATTAATCGAATACTGATGTCCGCTTGCAATGCCTGGTGTAAAAGTAATTGTTCCATCAGATAAACCATTGCAGGTTGGTTCAGTTATTTCATAAGTAAAAGAAGTGGGTAGAGTGCAATTCGTATTTAAAACAAGACCGGCGGGACGCACTTCTTCTGGTGAAGAATTGTAACTTACAATAAATTTATCAATTAAGAGATTACTACTAACATTACTAATTTTCATGGTATATTGCTGATTGGTAAGGTCTTCAAACAGGAACTGGGTTCCATCAGAGGCTACATTGTACCAATTCCAGTTTTCATTCTCATTGCAACCCAAGTTAGCTGAGAAAACAGGTGTG
>JBBQVM010000224.1:0-5645 GCA_038211525.1 Bacteroidia bacterium | reverse complement strand
ACCTCTTCCATTTATTTATTAGCGGTTGATTAAAGCAAGGCACTTATCAATTTCACGAATGTATTCGTTAATCTTCAGCTTGATATCACGGTTATTCTGATCAGTCCCCCCGGATACAGCATTGGCCAACTTCATCACTTTATTTTTATCCTCCAGTTCAGCAATTTGCTTGCCCTGATGGTCAATGGTTTGTGTTAATAAACTATGATTTGCCTTTAACTGTTGATTTTCTTTGACCAACAGTTCATGCAAATTTATTAATTTTTCGACCTTATTTCTCAGTTCTTTAAACTGTAATTCACGATCGTTCATTTTTAAATTAATTGAATTCGCCTACAAAGTTAGTTAATCCTTAAATTTAACCAAGCTCTATTAATCACTTGAAATTAAAATATTTACTTATAAACACGCTTAAAAACGTTCCCGTTTTGGTGTCAGAAATGCCTAAAATCATGGTATTGAGATGTATATTTTATCTCCTCCTCATCAGTTTTCAACATCCTGCCAAAGCACAAAACACCTCAAACCTGTTTCATCCCGGCAAGATTTTGCTTTCTGAAGGTAAAGTGGCGGGTAATTTTGGTGAAATAAGAGGAAATCATTTTCATTCCGGTATCGATTATAAAACCAATGAAACGGAAGGCTGGCCCGTATTGGCTGCCGAGGATGGTTATGTATCCAGAGTAAAAATAAACGCTAACGGTTATGGTAAGGCTCTCTATATTACCCATCCCGGTGGAATTGTTACTGTTTACGGACATCTTCGGGAGTTTTATCCCGCTGTTGCTGATACCGTTAAAAGTATTCAGAACGAAAAACATCAGTTTGAAATCGAGTTTTTTCCTGCCAAAGATCAATTTAAAGTTACAAACGGCCAGCTCATTGCTTTTTCAGGTGCGACCGGAGGAGCTGATGGTCCTCACCTTCATTTTGAAACCCGATATACCGCTGGCGAAAAGCCTTTTAATCCGGAGTTAATCGGTTACCTCTTTCCTGATACCATTCCACCCGTGATTAATTCGATAGTAATATATAAACCAGGTCCTTACAATGGACTTTTCGGTTCCGAACCGTTGGTTATTGATTCTTCTCAGATGGAGTTATCCTCTCCTGAAAATCCAATTTTGTGTAACCGAGATTTCTTTCTCGGGTTCGAAGGGTACGACCTTGCCGGCAATGAGCCTAATCACTTGGGAATAAGGTCTTTTAAGACAACATTTAATGATTCTGTTTTTTTTCAATGCAGCATTGACAGTTTCGGGTTTGATGAAACTCGATTCGTAAATGCTATTTTAGATTTTCAATTGCAAAAGTCACAGGGGAAACAGGTAATTATCTGCTTTGCGCTGAAGGGCAACAAATCACCTCTTTATGCAAATTATGAAGGTTTGATGCATTTTGAAAAAGCCGGAAGACTTACATTAGAGTTGGAAGATTTTAATGGTAATAAAAAAACAGTCAATCTATATATTGCTCCTAAACCACTTCATCCAAAAATAGTTCAAAAGTTGAACGGGAATATTATCAGATATGACTATGAATCAATTATCAAGAATGATTTTGCTGCAGTTACTTTTGGCAAGAAATCATTTTATGAGGATGTAAACATGGAAGTTAACAATGAGATTGATACCGATTCAGCCGGTTTTTCCAATATTTTAAAAATAGTACCTGATTATATAGCCATTCATGACCCTATTTTGATTCGATTAAAGTTGATAGATCCTAATCGGCAATTGAATACGAAGTTGTTGGTAGTAAAAGTGGATTCCACTGGCGGTTTTGATGCTGTGGGAGGAGAAATTTCTGACGGATGGATATCAGTAAAAACCAGAGAGTTGGGCACATTCAAGGTGATTGCAGATACCACCCCTCCGGTAATCATGGATCCTTTTTTTGAAGAGGATGTACATTCGGGAAACCTCAAACTGGTGATTCCGTTTAAAAAAGACCTGACAGGTGTAAAAAAATATAATTGTGTGCTGAATGATGATTGGGTTTGTGGCGAATACTACACTTCCCGAAACCGGATTGAAATATTCATGAATCATAAGCTGCAGCAGGGAGAATTGCTCAATTTGGAAGTGGATGCCGAAGATGGTATGAGAAACAGAACTTCTTATAAATCAACAATCTCTTATCATACACCGTAATACTAATAACATTCATTAGCTTACTATGTTGGCCATCAAATCAATACCTCACCTCTCACAATCAATTCACCTTTCACCGTTTCTTCATCAAACCTTTCGTTAAATTTGCTGATTAACACATTTCAATTTCAATTATGCAAAAAATCAGAAACTTATTAATTGCAGCGCTATTTATTGGATTAGGCGCACCTGCATTTGCACAGGAAGGATTTAACATTAAAGTAAAAGTTAACGGAGTAAAAGATTCGCTCTGTTACCTGGCAAATTATTTCGGCGATAAACAATACCTCAAAGATTCCTGTAAAGCAGATGCTTCAGGAAATTTTGCATTTAAAGGTGCTGAGAAATTGCCCGGCGGAATTTATTTAATCGTTGTTCCCGGAAAAAAATATTTTGAGTTAGTAGTCGATAAAGAGCAAAATTTCAGTGTAGAAACTGATATGGATAATTTCGTTGATAAAATGAAAATTAAGGGCTCTAACGAAAATACTATTTTTTATAATTACCTCCACTTTATTGGAGAAAAATCGAAAGAAGTTGAACCCCTAAAAACAGAACTCGATAATGCTAAAGATGATAAAGTGAAAACCGATGCTGTTAGAGCTAAAATTGCTGCTATTGATAGTGCCGTTGTTAAATACAAAATTGAATTTGAAAAACAGCATCCCGATATGTTGCTTTCAAAAGTTTTTAAAGTGACTGACGAGGTTAAGGTTCCGGAAGATGTTAAAAAACCTGACGGCACAATCGATTCACTTTATATGTATCAATACTACAAACAACATTTTTTCGACAACATCGATTTAACGGATGATCGATTATTACAAACACCTGTTTTTCATCCTAAACTGGAACAGTATTTCAAAAAATTAACACTTCAAATGCCCGATTCCATCAACAAAGAAGCGGACTGGTTAATTGCTCAACTCAAGCCGGGATCAGAAATGTTTAAATATGTTGTTTGGTGGATCACCAACGCATATGAAACTTCAAATATTATGGGAATGGATGCCGTTTTTGTTCACATGGCAGATAATTATTATACCAAAGAAAAAGCATTTTGGGTAGATGATACACAATTATTTAAAATACAAGACAGAGCCAAAATTCTGAAACCGATTTTGATAGGTTCCAAAGTGAAAAACTTAACATTGAACGACAGTCTTGGAGTTGCAAGATCTTTGTATGATGTAAAAACTAAATTTACGATCCTTTATTTCTGGGATCCCGATTGTGGACATTGTCAGAAAGTAACTCCTAAACTGAAAGAATATTACGATGAAATTAAGTCGAAAGGGGTACAGGTTTATGCAGTTTGCACTGAAGTGGAAATTGATAAATGGAAAAAATACATTCACGATAATCATTTGGAATGGATCAACGTAGCAGACCCGGAAGTACATAATAATTTCAGACATGAATTTGATATCACCTCTACGCCACAAATATTTTTGCTGGATGAAAATAAAAACATTATTGCTAAAAGAATTGAAGTCGAAACTTTGAAAGAAATTCTAGAACGCAAATTCAAAGAAATGGATAAAAAATAATAACTAATAAACGTAAAAAAAAGGGATGCCGGTAACCGACATCCCTTTTTTGTTTTCCTTAACTTATTTTTTGTTAGCCAAGAAATGATAATTCAATCCGAAGGAAATTGAAGACAGATTTAAACCAACAGTAAGATTACTAGATTTGAAATCATCTTGACCGGCAACATCACCTTTGTCGTTATCGGCTCTAAATCCTAGTGCGCCCCATTCAGCATTTATCGACCAATTTTTGTGGATCCAATATTGAACTCCAGGAGAAATTCCCGCACTAAAAAATGAATAGGTGTCCTTGTAGCCGCTTCCGGTCACTTCACTATTACCAGAACCAAAGCCCGCTGCAAGTTGTCCATAAAGGGAACAATTCTCAGAAAGTTCATTGTAGTAACGGAAGAAAGGCATTACTGCAAATTCATTTGTTTTAGTCGTAACAGTGATGTTTTGGTTCTTCTCTTCAACTTTATTTCCGGTAATATCTAAAGAGAGCCCGACTGCAATTTGTTCATTAATGAAAAATCCTAACTCAGGACTAAAATTTCCTCCAGAAATTTTAGTTTTTGCGTCATTAGAATAATTGTTGAACATGGCACTTCCGCCTAGCCATAATTTGTTGTCCTGAGCTTGTACCAATCCTACGCAGAGGATTGATGCGGCAATCAATAATGTTCTTTTCATAGTGTTTTGAATTTTAGTTTCCTCCTAAAATTAGGTGAATCAAATCCGTGGATTCCAAACTTGAATTTTAAGTTTTAAAGAGTTTTATCAACAATATAAAAAAATAAAGTATTGATATGTAGTTATTTATGATTTATTGACAGTACACATGCGTTTCAAGAACAGTATGAAATCAACATCAATTGTGGCAAATCAATGACAAGTAAAAGAGAAGTTTAATGAAAAGTAGTCTTCTAAAATGGAAGAAATGAATTACAAGGGTGCTTTATTTTGAAGCATCGGAACAAATCGGAACTTGTTGAGCGAAATAGTTTCAAAAGTATTTTCATCTTTTTTCAGAATAGAAGTCATAACCTGTTCGTTTTCAGGACCCAGAGGAACTGCCATCATTCCTCCATTAGCAAGCTGTTTCAATAATTCAGGAGGCACCTCTTTGGCCCCACAGGTTACAATAATTCTATCAAAAGGGGCAAATGAGGGTAATCCCTTAAAACCGTCGCCATAAAACATTTTAATATTGTAACCAAGTTCTGTTATTAAGGCCTGTGTTTTATTAAAAAGTGCTTTATGCCTTTCAATTGAAAAAACCTTTGCACCCATTTTATAAAGAACACTAGCCTGGTAGCCTGATCCGAGCCCTATTTCCAGCACTTTCATTCCCGGTTCAGGAAGTAACAACATACTTTGGAAAGCAACGGTGGAGGGTTGCGAAATAGTTTGCCCCTCCTCAATAGGAAGTGCTTTATCCTGATAAGCTAATTCGAGAAAGGTGTTATCAACAAATACATGTCGAGGTACTTCCAACATGGCTTTCAATACGCGTTCATTGTCATAGCCTTTTGAACGCAGCTCCTCAACCATTTTTTTTCGTAAACCTTGGTGCTTGAAATTATCGATAATCATTTTCTGAATCTACTCCTAGTGAATAAGTTATACCTCTAAAATTAAAATTTTAACGGAGCGCTCGTGCAAAAATAATCATTTCATGGTCGGCAAAAAAGGGTTACTTTTGCATAAAATTTCAACATGTTGAAAATAGGAGTTTTAGGCGCCGGGCATCTTGGTAAAATTCATTTAAGGCTAATCAAAGAGATTTCCGATTTTGAATTAATAGGATTTTATGATACCTCCACAGAGGTTGCTGCTAAAGTTGCTGCAGAATTTGGAATTCGCTCGTACGACAATATAAATGAACTCATCGACCAGTGCGATGTGGTAGATATTGTAACGCCTACTCTATCACACTTTGATTGTGCTGTTGCAGCCT
>JBBQVM010000223.1:0-5703 GCA_038211525.1 Bacteroidia bacterium | reverse complement strand
ATATTAAGCGCTAAAGTAAGCCAAAAACAGATGAAAAACAACGGACTTTTGTCACAATTGAGTAAATGAAATCGACCCCAAAATTAAATTTGTAAGTAGGGAAATGGGTGAAGGGATTAACAGATTAACAGATTAATGGTAAAGTAAGCCAAATATGACGGGGATTAAGTAAGAAAGTTGTCATGTAAGATTAATTTGGGATAAATAATATTTAGTAAATTTGATTGATGTTTCTAAGAATAGAGCAACTGCAAGAAAAATTATTGATTGGTAAACATACTACCATGTCATTTGCAAATATTAAGACGGTGGAACTAGGTCGCAATTTTATGCCTTCTAAAAAACTAATTAAAAATAATGTCGGATCCGATATTTATTCAATAGAAGTATTTAGACCGGGGTTTTTTGAAAATTTTAGTCCGGAGAATGAATTTGAGAAATGGATTGCTATAGAAGTAACGGATTTTAATTTGGTACCTGAAGGAATGAGCACGCTTAAATTTCCTGCCGGGATATGTGCGGTATTTTTGCATCAAGGCGCAGCATCAGAGGCTAAGGCAACGTACGATTATATTTTTAGAACCTGGCTTCCGCAATCTGGTTATCAGGTAGACTATCGACCACATTTTGCAATAATGGGCGACAAATACCAACCACTTTCATCAGCAAATGAGGAGGAAATCTGGATACCAATAAGGATTAATTAAATCCGTTGTTAACGGTAATAAAAAAAATAAAATGATTGAACAAATTGAGGTATCGACAAAAAATGTTTTGTTATTGGATATAATTGATGGATTTGACGAAACAGATCAGCACCTATTTCAAAAACTGTTTGAGGAAAAACTGAAACAAGGTTTTCAACAAATAAATGTATTGGTGAAACTTGATGAAGTGAAAATTAGCCATTCCAGTGTTAAAGCGTTTATGGAAGATGCGCTTTGGGGTATAAGGAATTTTGATAAAATTGGTCACCTTGCAATAGTAGCTCATTCAAAAGTTATGAAAGCATTGGTGCCTATTGATAACCTGTTTTTTGAGCGTGCCTCGAAGGGAAGGCTGGAGCGTTATTTTGATATTTCACAAATGGAAGAGGCTCTGAAATTTGTTGAAGACGGAGACTAATTATTTCTATTTTCGTAAAAAAGAAACTAGTTAAAAAAATAGTATTCTAAAATTGAAACATGGAATCAATTCAATATGCTAATACCATTTCTACCTGGAATCAATTAGCTGAACAATATCAGGAAAAGTTTATGGATTTGGATCTGTATGATGATACCTACAGATTCTTATGCGATAAACTACCGAAAAAACAGATCAGCATTCTGGAAATAGGTTGTGGCCCGGGAAATATATCCAAAAAACTCATTGCAAGGTTTCCTGAAGCAGCGATTGACGCTACGGATGTGGCGTCTAATATGATTGAGTTAGCTAAAATGAACCTTCCACAGCTAAATTGTTTTGTTTTAGACTGTAGGGAAATTAGCAGTTTAATTAAAAAATATGATGCAGTTGTTTGTGGTTTTTGTCTTCCCTATTTAGCAATGGACGATGTAATAAAATTGATTGCTGACACTTCCGGTTTATTGAACAGTGGAGGTTTATTTTATTTGAGTTTAATAGATGGGAATTATGATGATTCTCGAATGGAGAAAAGCAGCAAAGGTGAGGAATCTATGTTTGTTTATTATTATAATTCGAACCAACTTCAACAGTGGTTAAAAGAAAGTAATTTCCGAATTGAGAAGGAAATTCGGAAAGAATATCTTAAAGGTGATGGCAATCATTCAACACATCTTATTTTTATTGCTGAAAGAAATTAAGTCCAAACGGTACACTTCTAAAAAGTAGCAATATAATAAAGTCGTTTTCCAAGTAGGCCTTAATCTAAATACAAACACACCACGTATTTAGGGTATTTGGGGGTTATTCTAGTCTTGTTTAAAAGACCAACTTTGATTATTAACAGATTTACCCATTTTAGGGGGTATAAATAATTTCAGGAATAGTACTTATTTAAAAGATAAAGAACTATTATTGAACTCTTAAATAAAAAATAGCCCTGTAAAGGATAATCGGCTTAAAGAATTGGAATCCTAGTCAGGAATGGTAATAAAACATTAAAAATTCTGTATGATAATCATTGCGCTTTGCTGTCTGTTACTAATTGCCTATTTGTTTGATCTTACCTCCTCCAAAACAAAGATACCATCTGTAATTTTATTGTTACTTTTGGGATGGGTGGTAAGAAGACTGACTGGCTTTTTCGATTTTGAATTACCCGATTTTAATGATGTGCTTCCGGCACTTGGTACCTTAGGACTTATCCTGATTGTTTTAGAAGGATCATTAGAACTCGACATTAACAGATCAAAACTAGGTCTGATAGCAAAATCTTTTATAGGATCTTTGCTACCCATGCTGGCACTGGCGTTTGGGTTGGCTTTTGCATTTCAATATTTTGGCTACTATTCATTTAAAGATAGTCTTACCAATTCAATACCTTTTTGTGTTATTAGTAGCGCAATTGCGATACCGAGTGTAAGGAATTTGAGTAAACCAAATAAGGAATTCATTATTTATGAAAGTAGCTTGTCGGATATATTTGGAATTTTATTTTTCAATTTTATTGCACTTAACAACACGTTTGATTCAAACACCTTTCTAACTTTTGGATTTGATTTATTCAGTATAACAGTTATATCATTTATTGCCACTATCGCACTCTCCTTTTTATTAAGCAGAATTGATCATCATATTAAATTTTTCCCAATCATCCTTTTGATTATTTTAATTTATGCAATTTCTAAAATTTATCATTTACCCGGACTCGTTTTCATTTTGTTCTTTGGCCTTTTTCTGGGAAATCTGGATGAATTAAAAAGGTTCAAATGGATCGAAAAATTCCATCCCGAAAAATTAATTCAAGAGGTTGTAAAGTTTAAAGAGCTCACTATCGAGGCAACCTTCCTGGTTCGGGCCTTATTTTTTCTATTATTTGGTTACTTAATAGAAACTTCAGAAATTTTTAACCCTAGCACTTTTGTATGGGCACTAGGCATTACAGGAGCAATCTTTGTGTTAAGGGCTATACAGTTACTTCTTTCACGATTACCTTTACTTCCTTTGGTATTTGTAGCTCCACGGGGATTGATCACTATTTTGCTGTTTCTTTCAATTGATGCAGAGCATATGATACCCCATGTTAACAGGTCGCTTGTAGTGCAGGTAATTGTTTTGACAACGTTATGCATGATGCTAGGAATAATGGCCACAAAAAGTCCTGATAAACCAGAATCTAAACTCTACAAAGCGGAACCAACACCAGTTGAATAATTATCTAAACACTTTTTTCGCTTTAATTTTATTTAGATAATAGGAGAAACACTTTTTTCTAAATACACATCTTTGACTTAAATATATCATAATCAACTTTGAAAACCAGGTCTATCAAAAGTGTTTAAGAGGGAATAAAAAACTTTTGTACCTTTGCCAAGATATCTTTATCAATATTCCGATATTTAGCATTAGACAAATTTTTTAATGATAAAATTGTTCCTTAAAATCAGGACCTTCCTTAAAGCGAAATTTGACTTAATCAATGACGAAAGATTAAAGAAAAATATTCTAAATGCATTACCTTTTTGGCTGGGTGCTTTTATATCAGGAGGAATAGCTGTTTTATATGCTAAGCTCTTTGCTTTTGCAGAATTGGGAACACAATTTATTTTTGAGAAGTCAAGTTTGGTATTTTTAATTATTACTCCTGTTTGTTTTATAGTAGCGTGGTGGTTGGTAGTAAAATATTCCCCTTACGCACGAGGAAGTGGTATTCCTCAGGTAACTGCAGCCATTGAATTATCAAATCCTTCCGATAATAATAAGGTCAATCTGCTACTAAGTATAAGAGTAATGATTACGAAAGTGTTTTCCAGTCTTGTGATGGTTTTTGGTGGTGGAGTAATAGGAAGAGAGGGTCCTACCATTCAAATCTCGGCATCCGTATTTAAGGTAATCAATGATTTTTTACCCGATTGGTATCCTAAAATATCAAAAAGAAACATGATTGTAACCGGTGCTGCGGCTGGGTTAGCGTCTGCATTTAACACGCCTTTAGGGGGAATTGTTTTTGCAATTGAAGAACTTACAAAAACACACTTTAGTTTATTTAAATCCGCCCTGCTAACAGGTGTAATCATTGCAGGACTAACAGCGCTCAATTTTCTAGGACCCTATTTATATTTGGGTTATCCTAAATTACATGGAATTTCAGCTTGGATTATTGTTATGGTAATCCCATTAGCGATATTAACCGGTTGGGCCGGAAGTGTAATGGGAAATGCAATTATTTATTTAATGAAATTTAAATCAGTTTTCAAAAGGAATTATCAAAAAATTGGATATGTTGCCCTTTGCGGATTAGCTATTGCGTTATTAGCGGTTTTTGTGGATGAAAGAACTTTTGGGTCGGGAAAGGAAATTATGGTTTCCACATTATTCACCGACCAGAAACATTTAGCCTGGTACGTTCCTATTTTAAGATTGATCGGACCGGTAATTTCATTTTCAACAGGAGTTGCAGGAGGAATTTTTGCTCCGGCATTAAGTGCAGGAGCCAGTATAGGTGCCGTTTTTGCAGGATGGTTCGATGCTACTCAAAACGAAACTAACCTAATTATTTTGTGCGGTATGACCGGATGTTTAACGGGTATTACCAGAAGCCCATTCACAGCTTCTATCCTTGTTTCCGAAATGACCGATAGTCACAGTGTGATTTTTTATGTTATGTTAACAGCTTTGTTTTCCAACTTGATTGCAACCGTGGTGAACAAGCGTTCTTTTTATGATCACCTAAAGGAACAGTATATTAAAGAAATTCAGGAGAGTTGATAGCTCTTAATACTTTTTCTATTTTTATTGAATCAGTTGGATACTAATTAAAATTATTGGTGTAATAATCTTCAGCGGTAAATATAATTATAAAAATACTGGTATTTTTTCTTTTGCCCTGCAAAGTGAACAAACCTAAAAGAATCAACATAAAATATTTTGTAAAGTCATTTTTGGTTATATTTATTTCTGTATTCAATAGGAGAAAGGCTAGTGATTTTTTTAAACACATCGCGAAAAGCTTTGCTATCGGAATAACCAACATTGTACATTACTTCAGTAACATTTTTTCTGCCCGACTCCAATTGTTTTTTAGCAGCCTCCATTTTTACCCTTTGGATGTATTCAATAATAGTATTTGAAGTCGCTTTCTTAAATCTTCTCTCAAAGGTTCTTCTACCGACATGGTATTTCTCGGCAAGTTCATCAATTGTAAATTTATTAGAATAATTTTTTTCTAGGTAGTCTTGGGTTGCAAGTATCAACTCATCACCATGCTCTTTTTGCCCTTTAAAAATGGTAAAGGGAAGCTGACTTGTTTTTTCTATATCCAACAAAAAATATTTTGATGCAAGCACGGCCATTTCCCTATTAGTATATTTTTCTACAAGATATAGCAACAAACTCCAATAGGAAGTAGCACCTCCACTGGTGTATAATCCATTCTGGTCTGTAATGACCTTATCGTCTGAAATCTTCACATCAGGATACATTTCTTTGAAGGTATTTACATGTAACCAATGAGTAGAGCATGATTTTCCATTTAATAATCCTGTTTCTGCTAACAAAAAAGCACCAATACATAAGCTG
>JBBQVM010000222.1:0-5711 GCA_038211525.1 Bacteroidia bacterium | reverse complement strand
GGCTGAATAATAACTGGTAAAAAGGGTACCCTCTTCCGCGAGCTTAGTAATATTGGGTGTAAAATTTACTTTTGAGCCATACGGTTCCGTCTCGCTATACCCAAGGTCGTCGATGTTAATAAGCACAAAATTGGGCTTGCTCTTTTCCTGTCTAACTGTTTTCGTTAAACAACTGGTTGAAAAGGCTAATAAGCTAAGGACCAGGCCTAACAAATTATTTCTTTTCATCATGGTAAGGATTAAATTAAAAATAAATTCTTTTCAAGAAATTTGTAGTTATAATATAAGCAGCTAGCTGCTTTCAACATTTAAAGCAACCAACTGCTAAAAAAAACACTAGTAACCTGGATTTTGCTCTAGTTTAGGATTCGAATCGATTACTGATTGTGGTATTGGAAATCTTTTATGATATTCCTGAGCATTTGTTGCACCCCTGGCAAGAGCATACTTAACAAATTTATTGTGCCGGATAAGATCCTGACGCCTCATTTTCTCACCAAAAAATTCCCATCCTCTCTCATCAAGAATATGATCTCTTAACAGGTCTTTTGATGAAAAATTACTAAGTAATAAATTATCCAACCCTGCACGATTTCTTACCTGATTAATTAAATCCAGAGATTTTTGATTAGGGCCATTTATTTCATTAAGTGCCTCAGCATATGATAACAATATGTCTGCATATCTTATGTACGGTATATTATTCCCGTGGTTGAAGCCAATTGCATTGGGGTCAGGCCAGAATTTAAAAGATCTTGTATTATCAGCTCCAAGTAGTTGAATTGTTTTGCCACTTTTATTAATATATTTTGTAATAATTAGTTTTTTTCTTTGATCACCGTATTCAAAGGAATTATAAAAATCATCACGTAATCTGTAATGCACGGCCCAGGAAGTCCAGTTATTCTGCCATTTTATCCCCAACTCAGGAGCTTCCACAAAATCAGTAGGAGGAAACCAGCCATTCATATAGGTACATCCTGAATTGGTAGCAGGATCTTGTGGGTTCGATAAAAGCTCCCATACCGATTCTTTGTTTCCGTTATTCTCAACCTTGAATAAATCTACACAATTAGGAAATAACTCATAATAATTTAATTTGATTAGTTGATCTGCAATATCAGCAGACTTTTGCCATTGTTTTGTATTTAGATAGAATTTACAAAGGATTCCCATAGCGGCACCTTTATTTGCTCTTCCATAAGATGCTTCTTCTCCGGGATTTGGTAAGTCCGGTACAATTTGGAGAAATTCGTTTTCTACGAAACTTTTGAATTCGTCTTCCCCGGGTCTAGATTGTTCAACCGGGTCAGCATTACTTAACCTTATAGGAACAGGTCCAAATAAATCGTAAAGTCGCTCGTACATCCATGCTCTAATAAACCTGGCTTCTGCAACATATAAGGCTCTTATACTTTCATCGATATTATCAGCATTGTCAATTATAATGTTCGCATCTCGAATGGTAGAGTAACCTTGATTGTAAGCATCAGGTATCAATTCTAATTCAGGGCTCCATGTGAAAGCTGTTAACAGTTGAAAATTACGGTTAATCCAACCGCCTGTACTCCACTCATGATCGGTTGTCCATTGTTCCAAAAGTCTTTGGTTAGGCGTTCTGAGCAAAAAACCTGCCTCGCCGTATGCTCCAAATAAAACAGAGTTCACACCTTCTTCTGAATTCAAGATCGATTCAGGTGCCAGTTGTGAAAAAGGTTCTTCTTTCAGTAAATCGCTACATCCTACTATTCCAACAAATAGCAGTAACCCAATTATATATGTTAATTTTTTTTTCATTTTTATTTGAATTTGAATATTTAAAAATCAATCAGGATACCTAAAATATATGATGAAGTACTTGGATAACCACCCAAATCCTCTTTTAAAGAAGGATCATTCCTTGAATTTTGTGACGGATCATAACCTGTATAGTTAGTAAAAGTGTATATATCATCTGCCGATATATATATACTTGCGTTTTGGATAAATAAAGATTTTTTTATCGGTAAATCATAGCTTAATTTTATACTCCTAAGCTTAACATATGACGCATCATCAACAGTATAACTGTTTACATTCCTATCCCCCTGTGAAAAAGGATGTACAAATGATGGATATTTATTAGAAGGATTTTCAGTAGTCCACCTGTTTAATAAAGGCCTTGCAAGTTTATTTCGCCTTAATGTATTGGGCTGATAGGTTTGCACCAGGTTTGAATTCAACATGCTTGCACCGTGTTCTCCCTCTAAAAATATTTTTAATCCAAATCCTTTATATGAAAAGTTATTTGCTAATCCCCATGCAAAATCCGGAAATGACTTGCCAAGAATAACCCTGTCGTCACCAGTTAAAGAACCATCCTTATTCACATCTTCATATTTTAGATCTCCTGGAAGAACAGGCAAGTTTATCGAACTAAAGTCGTCCCCCTCCTGCCATATTCCAATTATTCTGTATCCGTAAAATGAATTTAAAGGTTCACCCTTTTTAAGAATAACCGATCCATTAATAATATCATCACGACCTCCTAAATCTGTTACTTTATTTCGAATTGTAGAAAAGTTCAAATCTGTGCTCCATTTAAATTCTCCGATTGCATTTACCGTGCTAATAAGCATCTCTAGGCCAACATTACTAATATTACCCACATTTTTTAAAATACGCCCGTAACCCGTTTCCTTAGGTACAGGAACGTTCATTAATAAGTCATACGTATTCTTTATGAAAAAATCGGATGTTAGAAATATCCTGTTAGAAATAAATCCCATATCTAAACCTATATTGATTTGTTCGGTTGTTTCCCATTTCAAATTCGGATTTGCAAGTCTCGAAGGTTCATAGGTTGTTAGGACTTTATTATCAAAATAATAAGAAGGTCCCGGCCTAAAAGTGGTTAAAGAGTTGTAATTACCAATATCCTGGTTCCCGGTTAACCCCCAACTGGTCCTCAGTTTTAAACTACTAAATGCTTTTAAGTTCTCTTTTATAAAATCTTCCTGATCCAATCTCCAGGCAAAAGCGGCAGAAGGGAAATATCCAAATTTGTTGTTTTCACCAAATCGCGAAGACCCATCAGCTCGGAATGTTGCTGTAAAAAGATACTTTTCCAAAATATTATAATTTATTCTACCAAAATAGGATAACAAAGAATTGGAATTTTTAGAACTACTCATATTATATGTATTCGCATCAGCTGATTGTATTGAATTGGTTCTCATTGTCTCAATGGGGAATCCACTTGCACTACCTATGAATGAAATATTTGAAAATACTTGCCTTGTTACCCCACCAAGTATATTTAATGAAAATTTATCAAAGTCCTTATTGTACGTTGAAGTTCCTTCAATTAAATAGTTCCCGTTTATTAATGTATTTATTGTTCCAACACCTCCGAACCGTTGTCCTTGTAAGGATTTTTTTGTTATATATGAATCTTTTCTTCGGTTTTGATAGTCGGCACCTGTATTAATTTTAAGTTTCCATTCCGGTGTTACATTATATTCTGCAAAAATATTTCCAAGTGTTCGGAAACCAAGCATCCTTTCCGACATTTCCTTTGCTATTGCAACGGGATTGTCAATAATGAGTAATGGAGACCTGTTATAGTTCCCTTCATTATCGTATACGCTCAAGGTTGGATCATATAAAACAGCCGATGCAACTGCTCCTGCGGTTTCATTTCCTCCTTGTCCACTTGCTCCGATATCATTAATATTATATGTTGAGGTAAAATTTATTCCGGTCTTAAATTTGTTATTGATATTATGGTCAAGGTTTACACGCAATGAATAGCGTTCAAGACCAGAATTAATAAGAGCGCCTGATTCTTTTCTGTACCCTATCGAAGTAAAAAAAGTTGTTTGCTGATTGCCGCCCGACAAAGAAAGGTTATGGTTTGTAACTGTACCATTTTTCATAATTTCATCTTGCCAACGTGTTCCTCCATTTTGAATCTCTGTAACTTTTTCGGCTTCACTACCTCCTCCTTCCTGAATAATATCATTAACTACTTGTTTATATTCTTCAGGATCCAGAACATCGAGTTTACTGAACTGGTTAAGAGCCTGAACGCCTGCATAACCATTATAACTTAGTTTAAATTTTCCTGCTTTACCACCCTTCGTTGTGATTAAAACTACACCATTTGATGCTCTGGAACCATAAATTGCCGTTGCAGAGGCACCCTTTAAAATATCAATGGTTTCAACATCGTCTGGATTTAATGAGCTTAATGGGTTTGTTGATGCCCAGGTAGGTGCAAATTTGGCTCCTCTACCCATTTCTCCTTGATTTGTTTCAATAGGTATTCCGTCGATTACATAAAGAGGCTGATTCCCTGCTGTAACTGAGCCTGTACCTCTTACCACAACCGTTAATGCTCCTCCTGGTTCTGAACTTGACTTCATCACTCTAACTCCTGCAACACGGCCGATCATTTTATCTTCAACAGATGTAGCAACATCATTAAAATCCTCTTCTTTTAATGAAGAAACTGCCCCTGTTAAATCACTTTTTTTCACAACTCCGTATCCAATCGCTACAACTTCTTCAATACCTATTACATCTACTGCCATTGTTACATTAATTGAAGTCTGAGTTCCTACTTCCATTTCCTGAGTAAGCATCCCCACAAACGAAAACTGCAGTGTGGCATCATCGGGAATGTTAGAAATGGTATAATTACCATCCGCGTTTGTAACAGTTCCCTGTATTGTGCCTTTTAAAACTACAGTTACACCGGGCAGCGATACTCCACTTTCATCGGTAACTTTTCCAGAAATGTTTGTACTTTGAGCAAATGCCACTATGTGCATAAATAAACTCAAAACCACAAACAAACTGAAACTCATTAACTTTTTAGTTCCCTTTTTGTTTTTCATAGATTCATAATTTTAGTTTAAAAATTAATATTTGGTCAATTTCATTCATATTGTATTCAGGAGTTGCTCCTGCTTTACTTGCTACAAACGCACCTGTTGCACAAGCGAATTCAAGTGCCTTGCCATTGGTTTTTCCTTCGAAAAGAGCGGCAACAAAGCCTGCCAGAAAGGCATCGCCTGCTCCAACCGTGTCAACAGCATTTACTTTAAATCCGGGATGTTCAAAAAACTCTCCTTCGGCGAATAGTGTGGCACCTTTGTCTCCTTTGGTTACACAAACCATTTTCGAATTGTATTCTTCTGCAAACCATTTGATAAGGCTTTTCTCATCGAGTTCGTGTTTGTTGTGCCATTGTCCAAAAACTCTCAATTCTTCATCATTCAATTTTACGATGTCCGATTTCTTAATTAGCATTTCCACAATTTCCCTGGTATCGTAGGGTCGCCTTAGATTTACATCAATCAATTTCACCGCATCATACTCGAGCAGCTTCATGATTGTTTCTCTTGACAAAAGATCTCGTGAAGCCAGTGTTCCGTAGATGAAAAGTCCTGACTCCTTAGCCTTCTTCATTAATGAATCGGTTAATTCAAGGTTGTCCCAGGCCACTGGTTCGCAAATTTCATAAGTGGCATTGCTGTTAGCATCCAAATAAACCAGAACCTCACTCGTTGGAAGTGATTTGTCCACCTGAACAAATTCGGTACTCAATCCTGATTTCTTAAGAAATGAGATCAGTTCTTTTCCGGGTTCATCGTCTCCCACGCGACTTGCGATGGAAACATTTTGCCCGATGGCATTCAGATGTAAAGCGACATTCATGGGGGCGC
>JBBQVM010000221.1:0-5753 GCA_038211525.1 Bacteroidia bacterium | reverse complement strand
GGCAGTAGCCGATCCGGGATCTCTTTTTGTGATGCGTGCACATAAAGAAGGAATTAAAGTCGTGCCACTTTCAGGTCCCTCTTCTATTTTATTGGCGCTATCGGCAAGCGGATTGAACGGACAAAGTTTTGTATTTCATGGTTATCTGCCAAAAGAAAAAGAACAGCGAAAGGACAAAATAAAAGCACTTGAAAAAAATGCAAGATCTTTAAAACAAACTCAAATTTTTATTGAAACACCCTATAGAAATCAACCACTTTTTGAGGACCTTATATCAACTTGTTCCGGAACAACGCTACTTTGTATTGCTTCTGAAATTTCTTGTCTCGGCGAAAAAATTAAGACCCGCACCTGCGACGATTGGAAACGTAATGTTCCCGATCTCAATAAAAAACCAACGGTCTTTTTGCTGCTCTAGTTAATCGTTCTATTTGTTCTTTGTTCCTTTACGGATATCTAACAATTCAACATCAAAAACCAAGGTGGAATATGGCGGAAGTGTACCATAAGGTTTAGCCCCAAAGCCTAGGTCGGACGGAAGTACTATTTTTGCAACGGCTCCTTTATTCATCAATGGAATACATTCTCCCCAACCGGCAATTACCTCATTAGTTCCTAAAACAAATTTAAAGGGTCTTTCTTTATTCAACTGCTGATCAAAAATAGTTCCATCAAGCAGTTTCCCGGAGTAGGTAACATAAACAGTATCTCCTTTAACCGGATATTCGCCAACTCCTTGTTTGGAAGCAACAAAATAGGCTCCGTTTTCGGTGGGTCTAACGTCCATATTATTTTGTTGAAGATAGCGGTCAATCCGTTCGAATTCTTTTACTCTCGACTCAATATCTCGGGCACTTTCTATAGAATCTTTTACCGAAGCCGGAATAATATCATCAATAGCAACATGAAAGGTTAACATACTACCGGGTTTCAGATAGTCAGGCAAATCACTATGAAATGTTCTTAGAAAAACGGAATCGGCGGAGACCTTAAAAATTGCAGAATCTCCTTTACTCATCAAGGCAAAACCCTCTTCTACTCCACCGATATAAGTGGGAGCTACTAAAACAACCGTAAAAGAATCACTCTTAGTATGAGAGTCAAATATAATAGAATCAAAATCGGTTTGATAATTAATTCGCATAATCATAACATCGCCTTTTGATGGTTTTTTTCCTTCGGCTGATTTAACGAATTTATATTTCAATCCACTCTCCGTTGAATCGAAACCATCTTTTGATTTTGTACAGGACGCGAATAAAAAAACAGCAGCAAAAAAAATGGGTGCAAGGACACGAGGTAACTTTAAAGGAATCATTTTTTTTGATTTGCTATCGAAATTAATTCAGCCTCAATTACCAGTGCCTCATAATGTTTTATCTGATCTCCATCACCGGTCAATCCATATCCTAAATGAGAAGGAACAATAAATGTGGCCTTGTCGCCTTCTTTCATCAATTGAATTCCCTCTTGAAAACCGCTGGCAATATCAGATTTTCCAACTTGAAATTCCAATGCACCGCTACTATCAGAACTATACACTTGTGAGCCATCAAGTAGTGAAACGGAATAATTTATTTTTACCCAGTCGTCGTTAACCGGAAATCGATTACCGGTGCCGGATTTATAAATGTTGTATCTCAAACCGGTTTTGGTTGTTACCATTTTAAGACTACGACGATTCACATAAAGGTCGATATCTTCCGACTCGTTTTTTACAATCGATTGTTGATTCCGGATGAGTTCTTCTTTTTGATTTTTAGTGTCAACAGGTTTGGTTCTATCGGCTGATGATTTACAGGAGGGTATTAAAATTATAAACATGTTGCTCAACAATGTTAAAGTAATTACAACCGGGAACCAGCGTGAAATTAAAAATGAAATGCCTTTCTTTTTCAAGGGAATAAAATTTGACTGTTCAGGAATTAAGTTCGTCCTTCAATGCAGGAAGTAATGCGATAAAGCGGGAAACAGTTTGATCGAGTGACTCGATGGATCGGCCTCCTGATGCATTGCGGTGACCACCTCCTGAAAAATGTTTTGAAGAGAGTTCTTTAACGGAGAAATTTTCCTTTGACCTGAAGGAAATTTTGATGAGATTATCGCGTTCGCAGAAAAATGCTGCCAATCGGATACCTTTTATACCAAGAGCATAATTTACTATTCCTTCGGTATCACCTGATTGATGATGATACATGGCGAGTTCCTGTTTAGTAATTGCAATATAAGCGGTACGGTATTCCGGTAAAACCACCAATTTATCTTTTAGGCAATGTCCCAGAAAACGGGTTCTGTCGAGCGAAAAATTATCATAAATATTCTCATGTATCTCGAAATTAGATGCACCTGCTCTCATCAGGTTCGCAATTACGACATGCGTGTCGGCAGTCATGGATGAAAACCGAAAAGAGCCTGTATCCGTCATGATTCCCGTATATAAACATTCGGCAATAGATTTATTAATTGCGTCCTCACCATTCAGCTCCAGCAAAAAATAATACATCAATTCACATGTAGCACAAGAGGTAGGAAAAGAAAAGGTGTAATCACAAAAATATTCCGGATCGAGATGGTGATCTATCAATATCTTTTTAGCGGGTGAATTTAATACAGCCTCTGCAAATTTTTCGGTGCGGGAAGCCGTGTTAAAATCCAGACAAAATATAATTTCAGCATCAGCCGCCAATTGCTTTCCTTTACCACCGGCACGTTCATAACTAATCACATTTTCATTCCCAGGCATCCAGTTCAGGAAATCAGGATGATCGCTCGGAGCTACCACATTTACATCGTGCCCTTTTCCTTTTAGATACTGATAAAGTGCCAACGACGAACCCATTGCGTCACCATCGGGTTTGTGATGCGTGGTAATGACTATTCTTTTTGGAGTAGTCAATAAATCTTTAATTGCAGAAATAGACCTGGGGTCGAATTGTGGAATCATTCCGGTAAATGAGGGTGCAAAAGTACTAATTGCTACTTAATAAACTATATTTTTAACTGCTTTTCTCTGGGTATGTCCGTTTTCGAGGCATAAATTGAACTACCTTTGCACTCCTAAATCGTAAAACAAACCTCTAAAACTAAGAAAAGTGGCTACAAACAGGACATTTACCATGCTTAAACCCGATGCCATTCAAAATGGATATATCGGTGCAATTATCGACAAAATTACCGGTGCAGGATTTAAAATCGTTGCAATGAAATACACTCGTTTGTCGGAACAAACTTCAGGTTTATTTTATGAGGTTCATAAAGAACGCCCATTTTATAAAGATCTGGTTAATTACATGTCTTCGGGACCTGTTGTTGCTATGATTTTAGAAAAGGCAAATGCAGTAGAAGATTTCAGAACCCTTATCGGAGCTACAGATCCTGCTAAAGCAGCACCGGGAACAATTAGAAACCTTTATGCAAAATCAATTGATGCCAACGCAGTGCATGGTTCTGATAGTGATGATAATGCTGATATGGAAGGAAATTTTTTCTTCTCAAAATTGGAGCGATTCTAAAAATACTTTTTCGCTTCCAAGATTTAAAAAGCTTTAAAAGCCGTCTCGTAAAAGACGGCTTTTTTGTGTTTGAATAGGGTGACAATTAATCCATCAGCTTAAAACCACTTCTCCAATATAATTGCCGTTAAGTTCCTTATTCATAAGGTCTTTAATTTTTTCGCGCTGATAGAGGAGTTCTTCCCGTAAAGGAGCCGATGTTAATTTAATGAAAAGTGTTTTGTCTCTGATATGAATAGAAGTAGTACGATTGGAAATGGCTTTCCCCATCGCCTGTTCCCATATTTTTATGATCTTTAATTCATTTAATTTTCCTCTCAGTCGGTAGGTGTCGAGCAACTGATTAATTACCTCTCCCAAACTTTGTTCATTTGATTTTCTCATTGTGCTTCCTCCCTGATATGTTCGGTAATCTCACCATCTTTTACATGGAATAGTTTGACAGCTATATTTATTTTGTTGAAAATTTCAGGTACCCGGTTACGATGGGTATCAGTAATAAATAACTGACCAAATTCCTGGTTACTCACTAATTCCATGAGTCGATGCACTCGGTACTCATCAAGTTTATCGAAAATATCATCTAGCAACACTATAGGTTTTGGAAAACCTTTTTCACACAAAAAACTAAAATGAGCCAGTTTAAGAGCAATCACAATAGATTTTTGCTGCCCCTGCGATGCATATTTACGTGCAGGAAATCCTTTTAAATTAAAGCTAATATCATCCTTATGAATACCAACTGTTGTATATTGAAAATCGAGATCCTTCGAATGACTTAACTCGATTAGTTTGTCGAACTTGTTTTTATTCAACTGTGATTCGTACTGAACACCTGCTTCCTCATTGGTTCCCGAAATATAATGGAACAACTTACAAAACAGTGGTTCAAAACCTTGTATGAATTCAACTCTTTTCTGATGAATTCTATTTCCAAAATTCACCAACTGATCATCCCACACCGATAACGATCCCCAATCGATAAGTCCTTTCGATGATGCTTGTTTGAGAATAGCATTTCGTTGCGACAACACTTGGTTGTAACGTATCAGATCTTCCAGGTAAACGTGATCGTATTGTGAAATGACACTATCCATAAACTTCCGCCTTATTTCACTCCCTTCGGTAATCAATTCCTGATCGGTTGGTGCTATCATCACTACGGGAAAAACACCAATATGATCACTCAGCCGATCGTACTCCTTTTGATTTCTCTTGAACTGTTTTTTTTGTCCTTGACGAATACCGCACAAAATAGATTCGCCAATGCCATCCATATCAAAATCACCCTGAATCATCAATAACTGTTCGCCATGTTTGATGTTCTGAGTATCGCTGGAGGTGAAATAACTTTTAGTCATCGACAAATAATGAATCGCGTCCAACAAATTTGTTTTGCCACTACCATTCATGCCGGTAAAACAATTCACCGATGGAATTAGATCAAGAGAGGCATCCTGGTAATTTTTGAAATTTAAAAGTATGAGCTTTTGAAGGTACATGTTGATGCAAAGTTAAGGCAATCGATCCGCACTTTCAGGTAAAATGTTCCTTCCTAATATTTAACTTTCAAGGCTAAAATGGTGTAAAATGTTAGTAGTTCAAAATCAAATATATGACCCTGAAATAACAGATCCGTGTGGATAACTTTTGAGCGTTTCTGGTGGCTCCCATGCTTTTTTCCTAAATTTGTAGTTATATATAGTGTAAAAACTAAGGTAGGTTTATGGAAGAAGATGATGAAGATCTTGATAATCAGGATGATCTGAATGAAAAGATAGAGCTTTCCGTCAACCGTTTTGAAGAAATGATTCGTAAACAGGATCGTTACTTTTTCGACGTCGACGCGCTGATAAGAATAATTGATTTTTATATTGATAAAGGGGAACATACAAAGGCACTTGAGGTATCAAAATATGCCTTTAGCCTGCACCCTAACTCGGTTAATTTTCTGATTAAACAAGCCCATTTATTTGCTATCACCGGCCAAGATCAACGCGCTCTTGATACTTTAGATCGTCTTGAAAGAATTAGTCCGTATGACCTTGAATTGCATATCATCAGAGGAAATATTTTCAACACCACCGGTCAGTTTAGCGCTGCACTGGATTGTTTTAAAAAAGCATTACCCTTATCAGAAGTGAAAGACGAAATTTATTTCAGCATGGCTATCACCTACCAGAATATGCTGAACTATCCCAAAGCAATCGAATACTTTAAACATGCAATTAGTCAGAATCC
>JBBQVM010000220.1:0-5766 GCA_038211525.1 Bacteroidia bacterium | reverse complement strand
AGGGTAACAGAATTGTTTGAAGCGAGAAATCCTTCGAACCCTGCTATCGTTTCTGAGATTGACGGAGAAGTTTCTTACGGAGGTATCAAGCGTGGTAACAGAGAAATTGTGATCACTTCGCGTGATGGAGATGTTAAGAAATATCTTGTTCCACTTTCTAAGCATATCTTAGTTCAGGATAATGACTTTATCAGAGCGGGTTCACCTCTCTCCGACGGAGCTATTACTCCATCTGACATCCTTAGCATTAAAGGACCTGCAATGGTTCAGGAATACCTCGTGAATGAGATTCAGGAAGTTTACCGTTTGCAAGGTGTGAAAATTAACGATAAGCATTTCGAGGTGATTGTTCGCCAGATGATGCGTAAGGTAGTTATTGAAGATCCGGGTGATACTAAGTTCCTTGAAAAAGAACATGTGAACAAGATTGATTTCATGGAAGAGAATGATACCATTATCGACAAAGTTGTTGTAATGGAACCAGGTGATTCTCCGAATTTCAAAGCCGGACAAATTTTAAGTATCAGAAGATTGAGAGATGAAAACTCGCAATTGAAGCGTAAGGATATGAAACTGGTGGAATCGCGTCCTGCTATTTCAGCTACCTCAACACCGTTGCTTCAGGGAATCACTCAAGCATCGTTACATACTAAGAGCTGGATTTCGGCAGCCTCGTTCCAGGAAACTACTAAGGTTCTGAACGAAGCAGCTATCGGCGGAAAAATCGATTACTTGTTAGGACTGAAAGAAAACGTTATCGTAGGTCACCTTATTCCGGCAGGAACCGGATTGAGAGAATACGAAAAACTAATCGTGGGTTCTCAGGAAGAATATGATCTGTTAATGGCTTCCAAAAAAAGCGGTAAAGAAGAGTTAGCCGATCAAGAGTAATGAATCGTTATTGAATACGAAGAACCGCTTTCCCTCTGGGTTGGCGGTTCTTTTTTTAAATATTAAGAGGAAATTAATTAACTTTACTTAGAAAAAATATAAAATGGAAGAAAAGGCCCCCAATCAACTCAGCATTGAACTAACAGAAGAAATGGCTGAAGGAGTTTATAGCAACCTTGCTATCATCACACATAGTAACAGTGAATTTGTTGTAGACTTTGTTAAAGTAATGCCCGGTATTCCGAAGGCAAAAGTAAAGTCGCGTATTGTACTTACTCCTCAGCATGCTAAACGTTTATTGTCTGCTTTGGCTGATAATATTTCAAAATTTGAAGCCGTACACGGAACAATAAAGCAAACAGAAGGCATGTCGATTCCTATGAATTTCGGCGGTCCAACTGCGCAAGCATAAGGTAAGCTGTTGATAGGTAACGTTTAACGTTCTCTAAAAGGGCATTAATCATCTGATTATTGCCCTTTTATTATTTTACACTTTTTACACCTGACAGGTGTAAAGTGTATTTACACCTGTCAGGTGTAAAGGATGCAAAAATTTACTCCAACGCTTTTTTATTAAAAATGATATATCCAAAGTGAAAAAGTACTGAAAGCGGCTTATCACGTTTTTCGTAATAGTTGAGGCTCAAACTCACCGGCCCAACCGGACTGTTATAAATTCCTGTTAGTGCTGCTAAAAGCGATCGTACCTGGAAAGCATTATTGTACTTGGCCTCTAAATTAGGTTTTTGAATAATTTCCTGGAAAGGTTGAAAGACGTAACCCTCTATTCTCATTTCGAGATTTGATTTGAAGCTAACAACAGATTTTAAACCTGCACCAATATAGTTGTGAGCCCTAAAATCGTCGAGGAAAATAGTTTTACTTTGCGCAGTAGGTTGAAAGCCCTGAGCAGCTAAAATAGTAGCCGTATAATTGGCAAAAAATGGTTGTGACGATAAAAACATATCACAATTAAATCCAAAAGAAAACGGACCTACACTTTTAAAATAATTATCGTAATACATCCGGAGTTGTTGCCAATCGTGATGCGCCGTTAAAGTATCGGTAAAAAAACCTGTTGTTCCCGGAGTAGTAACTTCTTTTCCTTGCACAATTCTTCCGGTAATGTTAATAAAGGTTCCTTTGTTAGGATACATTTTTTTATTGAGCGTATTTCTTTCAAATTGCAAAGATGCTTCCCAGCCACCGAACTCTGTTTTGTCAGATAAATCTTCATTAGAGAAATCGCGAGTTTGGTAATATTTATTCAGCAAATTAAAATTGCCCGCAGATGCAATTACCTTCCCTTTGTTCCTTGCGGGGATGCCGAAGTTGATGCCATAAAATCGATCAGACTGAATTAAATAAGCAGGTTTAATATCTTCTAAAAATGCAGAGCTACTCTTAAAATAATCGAACCTGTTTAAAATAGCTACAGGTTCAACATAATAATTCAGTCGTGCAGGAATGTCGAAGCGAAACTTAAGTGCAACCGAGTTGTATAATTTTCCAAAATAAATATTCCCCGACAAGTTCAAAGCCTGCTTTCTCCATAGGTTGTATTGTAGTCCTACATAAGCCTGGTTAATAGGGCTCGAAGAAATATTGCCACCAAAATCAACAATTAAATCACGCTCTTTTTTAATGAGTAAATCCATATCATAATAGCCGGAGTTACTGTTGTATTTTAATCTTGGGAAAATAGATTTGATATTATTATCGGTGAGCAACTGAAAGTAATGGGGTTTAATACCATCCAAACTAATGCATTGATTTTGGTGATTCAGAATATTTCTAACGTAGGATTCCTGTTTGCGATTAATGCCGGTAGCTTCAATTTTATCAATATAAATGTCTTTTAATCCTTCTCTGAATTTCGCTCTTTTTGCATTCAATTCTTCCACTGAAATTCTTTCAGAAACTCTGGCTTTAATACTATCCATTTGTCGCATGGTAGCGGCATATCCTGAATCAATAGCTGCCTTCATTTCGTCAAAATTAAAAAGTCCTATTTGGGAAATTTCAGGACTAATAAGAACATCGGTTTCGCGAGGAACCGTGTAAGAGGTACTTTGAACCAACATTGTTTTAAACATAGAGAGTACGTTCTCCTCATACGGAATGTCGGGATAAGAACCTGTATTAACACCTATGATAATATCGGGATTAAAATCTTGCAACATTATATCGACAGGAAAATTATTGTAGATACCGCCATCAAATAAAATCATGTTATCCACTGCAACCGGAGTAAAATAAAAAGGGTAGGCCATAGAGGCACGAACGGCCATAGGTAAATCACCATCACTGAATACCTTTAATTTTTTGGATTTAATATCTGCCGAAACACAACGGAAGGGAACAAAAAGGCTGTCGAAATTATAATTTGCTTTAGCAATCGCTGATGACATTCCCTCCATGAGTGCAAAATCGGAACGTGCTGAGTTCACCACACTGCTTGGAAGGCGAGTATGCAGCAATGAATCCAACGAAAATTTGAGCGTTACCCAAGAGGCATCCGGTTCGGGTTTCTTAAAATAATAATCCAAATCCTCGTTAATTCGCCCTGTTGCCCATTCTCTAAATTCCTCCGACATTACCAGCTTTTCAATTTGATTCGGCGAAAGTCCAATAGAGTAAAATGAACCCACAATTGCACCTGCAGATGTTCCGGTGATATAATCAATTGGGATTCCATTTTCTTCGAGGGCCTTAATAACACCTATGTGAGCCATGCCTCGCACACCGCCACCACTTAAAACCAATCCTGTTTTTTGAGCACAGGCAATTGTTGGTGATAAGAATATCCCAAAAATCAAGAATAGAAAAAGAATAAGTTTATTCTTTTGGAAATACATAAAAAGTTTAATTGGTAAGGTTGTTTTTTGTTGAATTGATTAATGAATTGAAATAGGAGGGAGCACTTATTAGTCGAGAGCCATACCAGGAGAAGCATTCTCCATCAACAGTGATGATGGTAGCTTCAGGAATGATTTTGAGTAAGTCTTCAATGTGTTTTTCTTTAAACGGATAGGGTTCAGATGATAATAAAACTAAAGATGGATCGAGTCCCTTAATTTCGCTATCGGTAAGTTGAGGATACCTGGTTTGATGCGCCAAAACATTCGCCATTCCACAACGATTCATCATGTCATTAATGAAGCTATCGCTACCGGCGGCAATATATGGATCTTTCCAAACAAGGTATAAAGTTTTTATATGATTCATTTTTGATAATCCTAAAAACTGTTGCTTTATTTCATTGCATATTTTCGCAGCCTCTTGTTTTCGATATGTAACCTCGCCAATCTTTTCAATCATCTCATAGGCATCATCCAATGTTTTTATATCACTAACCCAAACGGGAAAATCAGATTCCAATTGCCGAATATCAGATTCCACATTTTCTTCTTTGTTGGCAATAATTAAATCAGGATTTAATTTTTTTATTATTGAATGATTTATTTTTTTGGTTCCCCCGATTCTCATTTTTGTTCTAAAAATTTTCTCAGGATGAATACAAAATTTAGTAATTCCAACAATCTCATTTTCTAATCCGAGGTCGAAGAGTAATTCGGTAAGTGAAGGAACCAATGAAATAATGCGTGAAGGAGGTTCTGAAACCTGCACTTCACGCATCAATTGGTCTACATAAATCATTTCACTTATTTTCAATTAGCAAGTGCTCTCACTATGTCGTAACGGGTGATGATATAATTTTTATCTAACTTAAAATCCTTCACTAAAACAGCTTCATTGTTTTTATTAACCATTCCTGACAACACATCCAGTGGGGTAGATGCATCTACAAAAGGTAGCGCCTCCTCCATAATGGTGCTCACATATTCTCCAGTGATATCCGGGTTCTCAATAATTTTATTAAACACCAATGATTCGCTAATAGATCCAACTATCCGATTATCGTGCGTAACCGGAAGTTGCGAAATGCTGTGTTCGGTAATTAAATTTAAGGCAGATGAAATGGTATCATCACTTTTAACTGTTATTAATTCACCATTTTTATTTGCAGAAACCAAATCGATTGCCGTCATCCCTTTTTTATCGGTATAACCTTTCGATCTCATCCATTCATCATTAAATATTTTACCAAGGTAACGTGTGCCGTGATCGTGAAAAATAACAACTACAGTTTCGCCTTCTTTAAAATTATCTTTCAACTGCATGATGCCTGCAATTGCCGAGCCTGCGGAATTCCCCACCCAGATGCCCTCTTCTCTAACAATTTTGCGGGTCATTAATGCGGCATCTTTATCAGTAACTTTTTCAAAATGATCAATCAAACTAAAGTCAACATTTTTAGGTAGAAAATCTTCGCCAATACCTTCAGTAACATAAGGGTAGATTTCATTTTTATCGAAGATGCCGGTCTCTTTGTATTTTTTAAAAATAGAACCATAGGTATCTATTCCCCAAACTTTGATAGCAGGATTTTTCTCTTTCAAATACTTGGCTGTTCCGCTAATAGTTCCACCGGTTCCCACTCCAACCACCAGGTGATCTATTTTGCCCTCAGTTTGTTCCCAAATTTCAGGACCGGTTGATTCATAATGCGCTTGGGCGTTAGAGGGGTTATCGTATTGATTGGGGTAGTATGAATTCGGTATTTCACGATTCAGTCGCGCAGCTACCGAGTAGTAGGATCTCGGATCTTCCGGTTCCACATTAGTTGGACAAACTACTACTTCGGCACCATAGGCCCTGAGAGCGTCCACTTTTTCTTTACTCTGCTTATCGGTAGTTGCGAAAATACAGCGGTATCCTTTCACGATTGCGGCAATTGCCAATCCCATTCCGGTATTACCGGAAGTTCCTTCAATAATAGTTCCACCCGGCTTCAAAAGACCTGCTTTCTCA
>JBBQVM010000219.1:0-5783 GCA_038211525.1 Bacteroidia bacterium | reverse complement strand
CTACTACCAAAGCAATTAACGGAACAACCGGCCTCGAGTTCGCACTTAAAAAAACATTTGACCTAATAATTCTAGACATCAATTTACCGGATATTAGTGGCATTGAAATTTGTAAAAAAATCCGGGCAGCAAAAATTTCTACTCCTATCATGATGCTCACAGCACTTTCTGAAGAAATTGATAAAGTGATTGGGTTAGAAACAGGAGCAGATGATTACCTCACAAAACCATTCAGTATTCGTGAATTTATTGCACGGGTAAAAGCTATTCTTCGCAGAGCTGAAATCAACAAAAACGATATTGATATTTCCACTGAAACAATTTTTTGTGGTGACCTTACTGTTGACTACCCCAAAAGAAAAGTGTTAGTTGGCGAAAATAAAATTGAACTTACTCCCAAAGAATTTGATTTGCTCTATTTATTTATTACCAATCCCGGCAAAAGTTATTCACGTGAGAATTTATTGAACATTGTGTGGGGTTACGAATTTACAGGTTATGAACACACTGTTAATTCCCACATAAATCGCCTACGAGCAAAAATAGAAACGGATTTGAACAAACCCCAATACATTTTAACTACATGGGGAATTGGGTACCGATTTACTGATGAACTAAAATCAAATGTCAACAAATAAATTCAATAATTTATTTTTACGAATCTCAGCAGTATTTTTTGTATTGCTGGTGTTTATTGGTTTGTCTTTTGTGTTTATAACGGTTCATTATTCAAATCGCTATTTTGAAGAAGTAAATCAGCACCTAAATAAAAATATAGCCGCCGATATTGCAGCGCACTCTACACCATTTACCAATGGGAAGGTAAACGAGTCTGCAATGGAGAAAATGTTTGACCAGGTAATGTCTATCAATCCAAGTTTAGAAGTTTACTTGTTAAACAATGATGGAAAAATTCTTTCTTTTTATGCTCCAGGAAAAAAAATTGTTTTACAAAATATTGACCTGGAACCGGTTCAAGCATTTATTAGTACTAAAGGAAATAGATATGTTGCCGGTGACGACCCGAGACATCCAAACGTTGAAAAGGTTTTTTCTGCCGCACCAGTCGTGGAGAATAATGTTCGATTAGGTTTTATTTATGTAGTGCTTGCCAGTGAAGAGTACGATGCAGTTTCAAAAAGTTTAACACGAAATTATTTCTTGCAGGTAGGTTCGCGAACAATGATTCTTACACTACTTGCTACCTTACTGGTTGGATTAGTTATCATTCGTATAATCACAAATAACTTTTCAAGAATTATTGAAGTGATGCAAAAATTTAGAGAAGGTGATTTAACTGCCAGAGTAAAAATGAAATCAACCGGAGATGTAAAACAAATTGCGGTTATTTTTAATGAAATGGCAGACATTTTGACTGACAACATTGAAAAGTTAAAACAGGTTGAAATATTAAGGCGTGAGTTAATTGCAAATGTTTCACACGATTTGCGAACACCTATATCAATAATTCAAGGATACATTGAAACCTTGCAGATGAAGGCAGCCATTCTAACTCCTGAGGAACGCAATCGTTATCTGAATATAATCGCTGAAAGCACACTCAAGTTAGAAAAACTAGTATCTGAACTTTTTGAATTATCAAAGTTGGAGGCAAACCAGGTTGAACCCCACAAGGAACCGTTCTTTATAAGCGAACTTGTCAACGACATTAGCGGCAAATATCAACTGATTGCTGATGTAAAAAATATTTCTATCAGTACCTCTCTCTCAAAAGAATTGCCTGCAGTTTATGCCGATGTGGCGTTGATAGAACGAGTGCTACAAAACTTAGTTGATAACGCTATAAAATTTACACCCAACGGAGGAAAAGTAATTATTAAAACAGCCATGAATGGGAAACAGGTAGAAGTGGTTGTCACCGATACCGGTTTAGGCATTCCGGAAAACGAACGATTACAGATTTTCGGACGTTACTACAAAGCAAATAATTTTACCGATTTTAAAAATAGAACCGGTTTAGGTTTGGCCATTGTAAAAAAAATACTCGACCTTCATTATTCTTCTTTAGATTTGAAGTCTCAAGTAAATGATGGAAGTTCATTTATTTTTTGCCTTCCTGTTTATCAAAGTAGCTGAATATAGCATCATGAAACTAATTAAAAATAAACATCCTCTTGCAATTAGATGGTTCCATTGGCTAAATTTTCCGGTATTGATTGTTATGATTTGGAGTGGGCTCTTGATTTATTGGGCCAATGACGTTTACCGATTAGGCTGGGGCGATACAACAATCCTTAAATTTTTTCCTGATTCGTTCTATAAAGCATTAAAGGTTCCATTTCATCTCGCTGACGGAATGGCTTTTCATTTTGTATTTATGTGGATCTTTATAATTAATGGCTTATTGTATGTTTTATATACCGCTTTTTCGGGAGAATGGAAATACCTACTGCCAAATAAAAATTCATTTAAAGAGGCCTGGCAAGTTTTATTGCATGACTTATTCATCAGTAAATACCATCCACCACAAACAAAATACAACGGCGCTCAGAAAATCGCATACACATTTATTATAATAATGGGATTTGGTTCTTTAATGACCGGGTTGGCCATTTATAAACCTATTCAATTTGGATGGATTACCTACTTACTAGGAGGATACGAATGGGCCCGTATAGAACATTTCATACTCACTATAGGTTATGTATTGTTTTTGATTATTCATATTGCTCAAGTTATTAGAGCAGGGTGGAAAAACTTCTCTGCAATGGTTACAGGATTTGAAGTAGAGCAGATTACAGAGATAGAAAAATTGAATACTCCAGGTGAAAATCCCGTAAAAGAGTCTGATCAGGAAAAAACATAAGGAACATGGAAACAAATCCGCAAAGCCAGGAAGACAAGAAAACAGAAAGGTACATACGCAAAAAAACTATTTTATCTTTTACTGTTTTTGTATTATTTTTTGTGATTGCTGTCATGGGTTGGAAGTGGCTTAGAAGACAACCTGACGATGCAGGTGCATTAAAACCTTTACGGTCAATATTAAGCGTAAATGATAAAGTAAATAGTACCATCTTCAGTGAAAATAATATAGCAAAAGAATATCCTAAGAGCGCTGCAGTGAAAGATGTTCGCGTAAATGGTGATGTGGGAATGGGTACTGATTTTGACGCTGACAATTGGATGCTTATCATCAACCGTCATCCGGAAAATTCATCCTCCGATTCAACACTTAAACTTTCGATGGATGACATTTATGCTATTCCTAAGCGTGATTTGGTTTTTGATTTCAAATGTATTGAAGGATGGAGTCAGATTACTTACTGGAGCGGAGTTAAGTTTTCGGATTTTCTTTCAAAGTATCATTTAGGAACACATAGTGGAAAGGCACCAGACATAAATCATCCGGAAGATTTATATAAATACGTTGGAATGATGACTCCCGACAGCGCATACTATGTTGGAATTGATATGAAAAGTATGTTACAGCAACAAACCATTTTATGTTATGAGTTAAATGAAAAACCGTTGCCGATGAATCAAGGATACCCCTTGCGGCTAATTATTCCTGTGAAATATGGAGTCAAAAACCTTAAACGTATTGGTTATATATATTTTTCTGATACTCCTCCACCCGACTATTGGTTTGAACGTGGCTATGTTTACGATGCGGCACTTTAATGAATATTAGGTTGTAAATTCTTTATTTTTAGCCAGTTAACTCACTTGAGGAAGAGAGCCTTTTCATTTTGAAATTAGTATCATAAAAAGTATACTTCTCTGTGATTGTTTCGTGACACTTTTTAAAGACTTTTGAATTGTAAATACAAACATCGTATTTAAAAATGCACGAGAAAATTTATTTTACATAAATTGGAATCGAAAGTTAAAGTACAAACGTATGTATAATTATAAATAATTAAATCTCAAATAAATCATGTTAAAAATTCACTTCGTTTTAATAGTTGCATTAACAACACTAAACATTGGTTGCGGGAATGCGCAATCACAAAATAAAAAATATCCTGATCCTCCGGTTGCAACTAGCAAAACGGTATATCCAATGCACCTGTCAGATGCAGAATGGAAAGCAAAATTGACTAATGATCAATATTACATCTTACGGGAACAAGGAACAGAACGTCCCGGTACCGGAAAGTACGACCATTTTTATGAAAAGGGAACCTATTATTCCGCAGCTACTTTGCAGCCACTTTTTAGTTCCGAAACTAAATTTGACTCTGGAACAGGATGGCCCAGCTTTTTTGCCGCTATTAATCCTGATGCCGTACGGTTGATAATTGATAGCAGCGATGGCATGACCCGCACAGAGGTTGTGGACAGCCAAAGTGGTTCTCACCTGGGACATGTATTTGATGACGGACCTGCACCAACGGGCAAACGTTATTGCATGAATTCAGCAGCGCTCATTTTTGTTCCTGAAGGTGGTAAAATTCCTCTTAAATCTAAATAAAAAATTATATTATGAAAATATTCTCGATCTTAATTGCACTCACATCACTATCTTCATGTGCGCAGTCACAAACTAAAAACGAAGATTTCCCACTTGGCTCCAAACAAACGACGTCAAAAACTGAGGCCGTGGCAACTTTTGCCGAAGGGTGTTTCTGGCACTCTGAAATTGTATTTCAAAGTTTAGTGGGAGTACGCGATGCCGTTTCGGGTTACTCAGGTGGCACCGACACGAAACCGGATTACGAAAAAGTTTGTTCGGGATCAACCGGACATGCTGAGGCTGTGCAGGTGTATTATGAGCCCTCTAAAATTTCTTATGAAACTTTAGTAAAAGCGTTCTTTGCCAGTCAGGATCCAACAACGTTGAACCGCCAGGGAAATGATAGCGGAACACAATATCGTTCTGTTGCCTTTTATCGTAACGAAAAGGAAAAAGAAGTGATTGATGCGGAAATAAAGCGGTTATCGGATTCAAAAAAATATAACAATAAAATTGTAACGGAAGTAAAGCCTTTCGCTAAATTTTATCCTGCTGAAGAATACCATCAAGAATACATACATAATAACCCCAATCAGGGATATGTTCGCAATGTTTCCATACCTGACTTTATGGAGTTCAAAAAAGAATTCAAAGGAAATTACAAATAAGGAAAGTTCATAAAAATGAAAAATACACTTATTTTATTAAGTTCAATAATTTTAACAACTGTGTTGAGTGGGTTTAAATATACTTCACCATTTGAGCCCGTTGCCGTAATAGAACTTTTTACATCTCAAGGGTGTTCAAGTTGCCCATCGGCAGATCGATTATTATCGCAAACCATTTCAGAGGCAAAAAAGGATAACAAAAATATATTTGCATTATCATTTCATGTAGATTATTGGAATAGGTTAGGATGGGCTGACCCATTCAGTGATGAAAAATATTCTCAACGACAACGGGAATACGCATCAGCAATGCAACTGCGTTCTGTTTATACACCTCAAATGGTTGTGAATGGAAGCACTGAATTTGTTGGTTCCAGTAGCAATGAGTTAGCTATTGCACTTGGTGAAGCCTTAAACTCAAAACCTTCAGTAACCTTCAAAACCTTAACAGCAACAGTTGAAAACGGAAATCCTCCCAAAGTCAAATATGAATTAGATGGCACCTTTGCAAATTGTAAAATAAATTTTGCTTTAGTTTCACTTAGCGAAACAACTTCAGTAAAACGAGGAGAAAATAATGGACGTATTTTGAAAAATGAAAATGTAATCAGACAATTTATTTCAATTTCAGCAGATTCAAAAGGAGAAATAAATTTTGAAAAGAGCCCCGTACCATTATTCAACAACATGGCAAT
>JBBQVM010000218.1:0-5796 GCA_038211525.1 Bacteroidia bacterium | reverse complement strand
ATTCGCATGACAGGGTTCCGCTGCCATACGTCAATATTCACATAACCATCAATCGTTGAATATACTTCTGCTTTACTTACAAACGGATTTGTATAAACTATTTTTTCTAACAGTGAAATGTTGATATCCTGCATGGCACTGCCCTTGATTTTACTTCCTTTTGAGTTTAGAACATCCAGAATATCTTTGGGTTCAATAAAATAGTGGCCTGTTTCATCAGCAATTTTAATCCTTAACCCATTGCATTTTTGAGTCTCTTGCTCATGGCTCGAGAAGCCCAAAGAAACTACCAAACCCAGCCCGGCGAGTGACCAGAGCGTTGTTTTGACTATCTTTTTATTGATTTTCATTATGCAGGTTGTTTACGATATTTTTGTTCAAGGGCATTCTTTAATGGCTGAATGAGCTGGTCGATATCGCCTGCTCCTAGAGTCAGAATTACGTTAGCATCCGATTCAAGTACCTCCTTTACCAACTGATCTTTCGCAACTACTTTTTTGTTATTGATGGTTACTTTATCAGCAATCATCTGAGAGGTAATCCCTGGAAGAGGCAGTTCCCTTGCGGGATAAATATCGAGTAGGATAAGTTCATCCAACAGTGACAAACTGGTACCGAAGCCATCGGCAAAATCGCGGGTGCGCGTGAACAAGTGAGGTTGGAAGATGCCCAATATTTTTTTTCCGCTATAAAGTTCCTTCACCGATTCGATTGTGGCTCTCAATTCTTCAGGATGATGCGCATAGTCATCAATAAATACTACCTGTTTCGTTCTTATCTGGTAATCGAACCGCCGTTTCACTCCCTGGAAAGAATCCAATGCTTTACGAATTCCGTTATATGAAATGCCGAAAGTACGACATGCCGCCAGGGCGCCACAAGCATTTTCAACATTGTGCCTTCCGGGCCATTGCATTCTGAAATCTTTTTCTAGAGCACCACCTTGTTGCACATCAAAAACATAATTGCCGTCTATAATTCGTACATTTTTAATACTAAATGTGGCGGAATCACTTGTGCCATAGGTAATGAAGTTAGTAGGTTGATTTTGCAAAGGTAATCCTGCTTTATAGATTAGCGTGCCATCAGGCTTTACCTGCGAAGCAAATTCTTTGTAGGATGAAATTAATGAATTGTGATCACCATAAATATCCAGGTGATCGGCATCCATAGAAGTAATTACTGCAATATCGGGGTGAAGTGTTAAGAAAGATCTGTCGAACTCATCGGCCTCTACTACCATCACCTCGTCATCTGCCGGGTGCTCACACAGTAATAAATTGGTGTCATAATTTTTCGATATCCCACCTAAAAAAGCAGTACACTCAACACCATTTTGCCTGAGAATGTGAGCTACCATGGTAGAAGTAGTTGTTTTGCCATGTGTACCTGCTACAGCAATTGTTCTAGCTTCATCAGTAATCAACCCTAGCACTTCCGAACGTTTCCATAGTCGGTAACCGCATTCATTCAAATGGATAAATTCCACATTTGTTTTCGGTATGGCCGGCGTAAAAACAATTATTGCTTCAGGATTAACTCCCATTCCAGACAGAAAATCAGGTAAAGAATTTAGTGCATCATCAAAATGAACAGGAATTCCCTCATTAATTAGTTCATTGGTGAGTTCAGTAGCAGTTTTATCGTATCCGCAAACAACCTTGCCGGCAGCCTTGAAATATCGTGCCAACGCACTCATTCCAATTCCTCCTATTCCAAGGAAATAAATATATTTTATGTTTTGCAGTTGCAGCACTATTTAATTATTTTTATAAGTTTAATTATTAATTAACCGAAGAACATGTTCAGCTATAATGGTTGCAGAATTTCTGATTGCCAGTTTTGAAATATTCAAACTCAGCTCAGCTTTTCTATCGTAATCATTTATTAATTCTAAGGCCGTCTGAATCAGTTGATCCATCACATCATTATCTTTAACCAGCAAGGCAGCATTTTTATCAACCAGTGATTTGCAGTTCCAAGTCTGATGATCTTCGGCGGCAGTTGGTAGCGGTACTAAAATTGCAGGTTTAGCAACTATGCACAATTCAGAGACGGTACTAGCACCTGCTCGCGAAATAATAGTGTCGGCCATAGCGTAGGCAAAATCCATTCTGGAAATAAAATCATAAACTTTTATCGAGGGCGAATTCAGTTTTTTAACAGCTTCATTGGCTGTGTCATAAAACAATTTTCCACACTGCCATATCACCTGCACACCTGAATCAGCTAACGTTGAAAGATGCGCTTTCATTGCCAAATTAATACTTCTTGCTCCCTGACTTCCGCCTACCACCAGCAACGTTGGTTTGTTTTCAATCAGTTGGAAAAACTTAGCTGCATCTCCTTTTTTCCCATCAATAATTACCATATCTTCTCTTACAGGATTGCCCGTCATAATAATTTTATCAGCTGGGAAGAACCGATCCATTTTATCGTAGGCAACACATATTTTTTTTACTTTTTTAGCCAACAGTTTGTTCGTAATTCCCGGGAAGGAGTTTTGTTCCTGTATGAGTCCCGGAATTCCTCTTTGTGTGGCCATATATAACAACGGACCACTTGCATATCCTCCAACACCAACGGCAACTTGTGGATTGAAATGCTTTATTATTTTATTGGCTTTCAGTAAACTTGACATCACTTTAAAAGGAAAAACAAGGTTCGATACTTTCATACTTCTTTGCAGTCCCGTGATAGGAAGTCCTTCAATCTTGTAACCTGCAGCAGGAACTTTTTCCATCTCCATTTTTCCTTCGGCACCAACAAACAAAATGTCAATATCGGAATCAATCAACTTCAATGCATTAGCAATTGCGATAGCCGGAAAAATATGTCCTCCGGTACCACCACCACTAATAATCACTTTCCTTTCAGGCTTCAACCGGCTTCAAACCTCCTTCCTTTTCATAATCACGACTAACGCTTAATATTATTCCAATAGCAATACTGGTAAACCAAATAGAAGTTCCGCCCATACTTAGCATGGGCAATGGTTGTCCGGTAACCGGGAATAAATTAACGGCAACGGCCATATTTATCATTGCCTGGAAGGTGAGGCTGAAGGCACAACCAACAGCCAGAAAAGTGGCAAAGGCCCTCGGAGAATTTTGCGCTATTTTTATTGCTCGAAAAAAGAGAATGAGGTATAAAATTACTATCAAGGCACCTCCTACTAAACCATATTCTTCAACAATAATAGCATAAATAAAATCTGAGTAAGGATGTGGCAAAAAATTACGTTGGCTACTATGCCCTGGCCCTCTTCCAAGTAATTGTCCGGAAGCAATTGCAATTTTTGCTTGTTGCGATTGGTAACTGCCCTCTCCATCTGCATCCATAAATGAGTGAATTCTTTTCTCCCAGGTACCAATTCTACCCTCATATCCAATTAGTTTGGAAACTCCAATAAACATCCCAAAGGCAAGGACGCCCACACCCATCAACATTAAAATATATTTGATACGAATTCTTCCTATCACCATTAATATTACACAAGTGGCAAATAAAACTGCCGCAGTTGAAAAGTTAGCCGGCAAAATTAGCCCACAAGTTAACATAACGGTTCCCATTATAGGAAGAAATGTAGTTTTAAAATCTTTGATATTATCTTGCTTTTTAGAAAGCATACGCGCAACAAATAATATCAGCGCAAGCTTAGCAAGATCCGAAGTCTGAAAAGATAGATTGATAATTGGAAGTGTTAACCACCTACTGGCTTCGTTCAGATTAGTTCCTGTAAGAAGAGTTAACAATAATAACGGTATTGCAATTATGATAGAAATTTTGGAGAACCGTGCGTAAACAGTGTACTTAAGTAAGTGTGCAGCGTACATCAATCCGAAACCAAACAACAGAATAAATGCATGCTTAATCAGGTAATATTCTGTATTTCCCGACTGATACTTATAGGCTAACGTTCCGGTGGAGCTATAAACTGCCAGAATTGAAAATATAGAAAGCAGGATAACAGTAAGCCAGATTACTTTATCTCCTCTAAAATATGTTTCGAGCCAACTCAGGTTCATGTGAATGATCTATTTTCAATTATTAATACTAATTATAAACTTTTAACGGCTTTTTTAAATTGCCAACCTCGATCTTCATAATTTTTAAACAGATCAAAACTAGCGCAGGCAGGAGATAGTAAAACCACATCTCCTTTACGACCTTTTTCATACGACAACTTAACCGCTTCAACGCTCGATTGCGTATCAACTATATCCTTGACAAGGTCACCAAATGCTTCATGAATTTTAGTATTATCAACACCAAGACAAACGATTGCTTTAACTTTTGTTTTTACTAACTCTCTCAAAATTTCATAGTCATTTCCTTTATCCACTCCACCAACTATCCATACAATTGGTTTGTCCATACATTCCAATGCATACCAGGTTGAATTTATATTTGTTGCTTTTGAATCGTTAACAAATTCAATTCCATGAACCGTCATTACATGTTCAAGTCGGTGTTCAATATTCTTGAAATCCGAGAAACTTTCTCTTACAGTTTCTTTACGGATGTCGATTACCCGGGCAGCAATACCTGATGCCATACTGTTGTAAATGTTGTGTTTGCCCTGAAGAGCGAGATCGAATATTGACATATGCAGGTTTTGGTTTTGTATATTAATGTTGAGTTGGTTTTCCTTTACAAATGCAGCCATACCCTCTTCTTTTTTTATAGAGAATGGATAATGAACAGCTGGGATATTTCTTTTATTAACTTCTTCAATTGAAAAAGCATCGTCGGCACAATAAATAAATGTGTCGGATGCAGTTTGGTTTTGTACAATTCTGAATTTAGAATCTATATAATTTTGTAACTTGTATTCGTATCTGTCGAGATGATCGGGAGTGATATTGAGTAGGATAGCTATATCCGCCTTAAAATCAAACATACCATCGAGTTGAAAACTACTCAACTCCAACACATAATAATCGTAATCATTTTCTGCAACCTGTAAGGCAAAACTCTTTCCAACATTACCTGCCAGTCCTACTTTTAATCCTGCCTTTTGCAGGATGTGATAGGTAAGCAGAGTGGTAGTAGTTTTTCCATTGGTGCCCGTAATGCATATTTTTTTTGAATTGGTATACCTTCCTGCAAACTCAATTTCTGAAATTACAGGAATCCCTTTCTCCTTCAGTTTTTTTATAATTGGTGCTTTCTCTGGAATACCCGGACTTTTAATTACTTCTTTAGCTGATAAAATTTCTTCTTCAGTATGTTTTCCTTCTTCGTATCTGAAATTATTTGCAATGATCAAATCTTTGTATTGCTCTTTAATTTCTCCCATATCAGAAATAAATACATCATACCCTTTGCTTTTTCCAAGCACAGCGGCACCATATCCGCTTTCGCCGGCACCCAGTATGACTAATTTATTATTTCCGTTCATTTTCTTAACGTAGCTTCAAGGTTACTACACTCAATACTGCCAACATAATTCCAACAATCCAAAAACGTGTAACAATTTTTGATTCGTGGTATCCCAGTTTTTGGTAATGGTGGTGCAAAGGAGACATTTTAAATATTCGACGCCCTTCACCATATTTCTTTTTCGTGTATTTAAAATAGCTCACCTGTACCATAACAGATAAATTTTCCACCAAAAAAATTCCGCAAATAATCGGTATCAATAATTCTTTACGGATGGCAATTGCAAACACAGCAATAATTCCTCCCAGTGCCAGACTACCTGTATCACCCATAAAGACCTGCGCAGGATAAGCGTTAAACCAGAGAAAGCCTACGCAAGCTCCAACAAATGCACTCATGAACACCATGAGT
>JBBQVM010000217.1:0-5809 GCA_038211525.1 Bacteroidia bacterium | reverse complement strand
TAAAGTTCCGGTATCACTTAAAATATTTCTGACCGCCTTGGCAATTACCGATGATTTGGGTGCCGTGTTAGTAATCGCTTTTTTTTATACCTCAGAAATAGATTTAACGAGCCTCTTAACCGGAGGTGTATTTTTACTCATTTTAATAGCCGCTAATTTTGCAGGTGTAAGAAGTACACTCTTTTATGCCGTAGTAGGTATTGGTGGATTATGGTTGGCTTTCCTGATGTCGGGAGTCCATGCTACCATCGCTGCGGTGTTGGCTGCGTTTACGATTCCGGCCAATGTAAAAATTACTGAATTGCATTTTAATGAAAAAATAAATTATTTGCTTTCAAAATTCAAAAAGGCTGAACCCAATAACATGCCTACAGTTACCAATGAACAAATGCATATTTTGCAGGAAATTCAGGTTGCTTCTAAGCAAGCGTTGAATCCCTTGCAACGATTGGAACATGCCCTGCATCCAATTGTGGCTTTTGTAATAATGCCCATCTTTGCCTTAGCAAATGCAGGTGTTACCCTTTCAGGAAATGTAATGGAACAACTATTGTCGCCGGTAACTTATGGGGTGTTTTTGGGATTAATTGCAGGAAAAGTAATAGGAGTGTTAGTAATGGTATTCCTGTTTCTTAAACTTAAATGGGCTGTGCTTCCAAACGACTTGAATAAAACTCATATTGTAGGTGTTTCTTTTCTTGCCGCAATTGGTTTTACCATGTCGCTGTTTATTTCCGGACTAGCATTCTCCAATGAAGAGTTAATTACTCAATCGAAACTTGGGATATTACTTGCATCAGTACTTGCAAGTTTTGTTGGCTATTTTATTATTAAGAAAGCCAACAATGAAACATTAACCTGACAAAATATTTCAAGCAGAGAAATGCTCTTTGTTGAAATTAAATTGCAAAATATTAGCCGGGTAACTGAAGTATTTTACTCGCCAAAACTTCAGAAATTTTACGATGCGATTCAATCGTCCACCCGGCAATGTGTGGAGAAAGAATTACATTGCTGAAGGAGATTAGTTTTGAAAAAGAAGCTGGTAGCTGATCCTGTGAAAGCTGCTCAAAAGATAAACTTTCGAAATCGAGCACATCCAAAGCTACACCTGTTATTTTTTTATTTTCTAATGCCGATACAACATCATTAGTGGAAACAACTTTTCCGCGTGACGTATTGATCAGGTAAAAAGATTTTTGAAATTTATTGATATAACTTGTGGAAACCATTTGATCGGTCTCTGCTGTTAATGGTACATGAAACGAAACAACATCTGCGGAAGCAAAAATAGTTTCCATCGTCACCTGCTTAACATTTTTATAAAAATTAGTATCAACTTCTGCATAGGGATCATAGACCAAGATATTACAATCAAACCCAACAAGTTTTTTTGCAAAGGTGCTTCCTGTGTTTCCAAAACCAATTATCGCTATTGTTTTTCCTTCCAGCTCAATTCCTCTGTTAGCCTCTCTCAGCCAGTGGCCATCTCGCACCTGTTTATCAGCCACCACCAAATTATTAAGCAGTGCCAGCAACATTCCTGTAGCATGTTCAGCAACAGCATTTCTGTTCCCTTCAGGTGCATTTAAACAAACAATTCCTTTTGATTGAGCAAATGCAGTATCAATGTTTTCCATTCCTGCACCGGCACGAGCAATAAATTTTAAGGAGGTGCCATGTTTCAAAATTTCCTGATCAATTTTAATTCTGCTGCGTATTACTATTCCTGAGAAAGCTGAAAGTTCACTCAATATTTTATTTCGATCCCAATCGGTACCATCAATACACTCCCAGCCATTTTGCTCCAACTGAAAATTGAGAGCAGGGTGAACTGAGTCGATAAATAGTAACTGTTTATTCATCGGAATGCTATAATAAGGTACCTCTCAAAATAAGAGCCGCCAAACTAAAATAAATCAACAATCCGGTAACGTCAACCAGTGTGGCAATAAATGGGGCAGAGGAGGTAGCAGGATCGGCTCCGAGACGCTTGAGTAAAAGCGGCAACATTGATCCCATCAAACTTCCCCACAGCACCACCCCTGTGAGTGACATACCAATTGTGATAGCAACCGATAGCCAATGCGGACCGTATAAGTTTGTAAATATCGACCATGCCGCAATTCTCATAAAGCCAAGCAGTCCCAGCATAATTCCTAAAAATAATCCTGAAACAATTTCACGCTTTAATATTCGAAACCAGTCGGCAATAGTTACTTCGCCAAGTGCCATTGCTCTAATAATAAGTGTGGCTGCCTGCGATCCTGAGTTACCTCCACTGGAGACAATGAGAGGGATAAAAAGTGCAAGTACAACGGCTCGTGCAATTTCATGTTCGAAGAAGGCCATTGCCGACGCGGTTAATAATTCTCCAAAAAATAAAATCACCAACCATGGCGCACGTTTTCCAATCATCTTAAAAACGGGCATTTCCATGTAAGGTTCTTCAAAGGCTTCCACACCTCCTAATTTTTGAATATCTTCCGTATCCTCTTTCTTGGCAAGTTCCAAAACGTCATCAATGGTAACAATACCTAACAAAATACCATGCGAATCGGTAACGGGTAGGGCTACACGATTAAATTCAGTAAAAACATTAATGGCAACCTCTTCATCATCAGTTACCAGAAGTGAAACCTTTTTACCATCCATTATTTCACTCACCTTATGTGTTAATGGAGCAAGCAAAAATTCACCAATCTTAATATCGTCAATCAGGTATCCCTTCTCATCCACAATATAGATGATGTCGAGTGTCTCACTATTTTCGCCATTTTCTCTGATATGATCGAGAACCTCAATCATCGTCCAGTTTTGGCGTACGGTCATGTACTCCGGCGTCATCAAACGACCGATAGAATTTTCAGGGTAACCTAAAAGTGAAAGGGCTATTTTCCGCTCCTTTTTAGTCAACAATTTTAAAATTACATTGAGTTGTTCGGTACCTAAAACTTCTAAAAGTGCCGTACGGTTATCCGCCGACATATCATTCAAAATGAGTGATACCAATCGGTTGGGTAATCGGTCTACTAACGACTTCTGATCATTTAACTCCAGGTTTTCAAAAGTGCCGAAGGCTCTGTCGCGATCGATAGCTTTGAAAATTTGAACCTGATCATCATCAGATAAACTTTCACATAGCAGTGCCAGTTCCTCGGGAAGCCATGCTTCCAAAAGAATTTTTAACCCTTGATTATTCCGGGTTTCCAGCAGTGCCTGGATATCAGATTGAGTGGTTTCTAACTCCATTTTTTCGCTACATCAATAAAACATGCAGGGCCATGGAAGCGAATTCAGAAAAATAATGCGTTTGATAAAAAGGTGCTCCGTTAGAAGCATGCAGCAGCATACAGTGATATTCTGTCAACCTAAGCCCCTCGTTGAGTTTTAGTTCAAAATGACTTATCCCGACGTACGTCGCGAAGCTGCGTTATGCAAAGCCTTATACCGACAGTGCCTGTTATACCCATTGGCGTCTCTCGACATTTCCGGGCAGCAGCATTTTTTCATTCAGTAACCTCACCTAACAAGCTATAGATGCATGGCAAAGGTACTTCTTTTTATAAAAATCTAACCCTAAAACTTATATTTTTCCCGAAAGGATATTGGTGAGTTCCACAAATTGGGTGTAGTGAAGCTGCTCAGGCCGTTTGTCGAGGTAGGGGATGTTCTCCCGGTCAACGGGTAAAAGTGATTTAATAGAATTCCTCAACGTTTTTCTTCGTTGGTTAAAACCTGTTTTGATCAGCTTTTTAAAATAAACCGGATCGCATTGCAACAGGTGGTCCTTCTTCAATTTCATTCTAATAACACCAGACTGTACCTTAGGTGGTGGAATAAATAATTCCGGTGGTACCGAAAATAAATATTCAATATCATAGTGTGCCTGAAGTAAAACACTCAAAATTCCATATTCTTTGTTGCCCGGCCCAGAGGCAATTCTTTGAGCTACTTCCTTTTGAAACATGCCTACCAATTCAGGAACACGTTCGTAATAATCTAATACCCTGAATAGAATTTGCGAAGAAATATTATATGGAAAATTGCCAATCACCGCAAAGGGCTCATTGTTGAGCTCATTCAAAGGTGCATTTAAAAAATCGTCGTGGATAAGATGTCCTGCTAATTCAGGAAATCTGTTTTGAAGCACTAAAATGGATCGGTCATCGACTTCAATGCAAAATAAATTTTTATTGCAATTTATCAGATGCTCTGTTAACACTCCCGTACCGGGACCTATTTCGAGAACTGTGTTATAGGAGGCATCGTAACTAAGGGAACCTGCAATACGAGCTGCTGTTTCAGGACTATTAAGAAAATGCTGTCCGAGCGATTTTAATGGCCTGATGGGTGAATGCATTAAAAATGGTATTTAGGATAGCCCTTGGTGAATTCCTCATCCTTAATCATTGGATTAAATACGAAAGAGGAAAATTCTATTTTGGTGTAGAATCCCTGTTCATCATAAATAATTTGAACCAATGGAAGAAAGTGAACCTTGTCAATATAAAATGTTATTTTTTTGGCAAAGCTATTCGGCACCTTAATTACCTGTCCGATGGAAACATCATCGTAATCGCTAATATCAGGATTTACTTCGAGAATCATGTGATCGTTGCATAAAAATTTTCGTGCAATGGACGAAACATTGTCGCCTTTAACTACCGTGTAATTTACGTATCCAAAATCGGGATTTAATATCTCCAATTGATAATATTCTTTATTTTTATATTGAATGGTTCCTACAGTTGAAAATCTTTTCCGAAAATCTTTCCCCAATTTAACGTCATATTCTCCAAGTAAATCATGCAGGTAATCAAATCCAAGCTGCTTCATATTATACTGATGATTTTTTCGAAGCAACATACTGTTAACCGATAAACTGATATTGATGTAAGGAAATCTATTCGGGTTAATTAGAATTTTATTAGAATTTTTTCCATCCACATAAAGCGCCTCTGCTCCCGGATTTGGTTTTACACAATAGGTGTAAATTTTCAAAGGTTCAGTTTGCAGTTTTACAATGTAATTGCTCGTGGAATTTTTTGTGAAAACCCTTTCTTGTACCTCCAAAAGATAGGTAGCAGTTCTTACCTGCTCAATTCCTTGCATCATCCTGTTGAACATCTCATCAGGGGAAATTGGTTTTTGTGCCATGACCGAATAACCGGTCAGCAAAAAGAAAAAGAGTGCTTTAAGTTTCATTCAATTAAACAGTTTCAAGCAACGTCCGAAATGCAACAAATTTATCAGCATATTTATCGGCAACAGCCTTTTGCAAAGCGGGAGCAAATTCGTCGCGATATTTTTCATATTCCTCCATGTTATTGCAGGTGTATTTAATTGCATAAGTGGTACCGCCTGAATCCTCATCAGCCAACACTCTGAACATACGACTTTCTTTAAAAATACCCTTGTCCATCACTTCCGGAATATGAATTTCCTGCATCCACTTGAGCCATTCATCGTGAACGTCGTTTTCAATATTGACGGTAACATTGTAAATAATCATATAAACTCCGTTGTTATTTTTTCGAAAGATACTATTTTACTTAGATTCCAAAAACTGTAGTTACTATTTAAACTGAAAATTAAATACATATTTGACAATAAACTTGCAGAAATAGCAGGGAGGCACTTATTTGATTTGTTTACAGCTTCAATTTACACCATCACCTCTAAGCGCTCTGAACCGTTTTCGGGCATCAACAGCAAAAAGGGATCCCGGATATTTGGTGAGAAGCATTTCAAAAAGGTCCTTAGCCTTAACTTTATCGTTCAGTTTGGTTTCGGTAACATCAGCCAG
>JBBQVM010000216.1:0-5822 GCA_038211525.1 Bacteroidia bacterium | reverse complement strand
TGTAACCACTTCCGGAAATTATGTGGTTACTGTAACCAATGCATTTGGCTGTACTGCATCAACTAACACAATTGTTACAGCCAATCCTCTTCCCACACCTGTAATTTCAGGCCCAACCGGAATTTGTATTGGAGCCAACGCTACGTTAAATGCCGGTGCAGGTTATTCAACCTACCAGTGGAACAATGGCGCAGCAACTCAAACTATAAATACAACTAATGGTGGCAACTACACTGTAACCGTTACCTCCTTGGCGGGATGTACGGGTTCAGCAACTTCATCGTTGGTGATTAACCCATTACCAACACCGGTAATTGTTGGAACTACCACTATTTGTCAAGGCACTACTACCTCACTGAGTGCAGGCGCCGGATACAGCTCTTATTTGTGGAGTAACGGCAGTACTGCTCAAACAATTAACACCGGTGCTGCAGGACCGGTTTCTGTTACCGTTACCGATGCCAATGGTTGTTCAGCACCTGCCGCTACTAATATCACCGTTAATCCTCTTCCAACTCCTGTTATTACCGGCACCAATACGTTCTGTCAGGGACTCTCAGGAACGCTGGATGCAGGAATCGGTTACACCGCTTATCTTTGGAATACAGGTGCCGTTTCAAGAAGTATTAGTGTTTCAACAGGCGGCGTTTATACGGTTACCGTTACCTCCTTTGCGGGATGCCAGGGAAGTGATAATGATTTGGTAACTGTAAATGCGAATCCTATTCCGGTCATCACCGGTCCAACCGGAATTTGTATTGGAACATCCACCACCTTAAACGTCCCCGGATCCTATGCCGGTTACGTTTGGAATACCGGTGCAACAACTCCCGGTATCAGCGTAAACACAGCAGGTAACTATGCCGTAACTGTTACCACGTTTGCCGGATGTTCCGGAACCAATTCATCAACTATGGTAATAAATCAGCTTCCTACTCCTTCAATTACCGGAGTAACTGCTGTTTGCCAGGGTACAAGTACGCTGTTTGATGCAGGTGCCGGTTACACTTCTTACCTCTGGTCAAATGGTGCTACAAGTCAAACAATTACTCCCGCAACAGCCGGCACATATACGGTCACCGTTACCGATGCTAATACCTGTTCCAATAACACCAATATTTCTTTAGTGGTAAATGCATTGCCTCTTCCTGCTATCACTGGCACTACTGCATTCTGTCAGGGCGACAATAGTAACCTCAATGCAGGTGCAGGATTTAATTCCTACCTATGGAGCAATGGTGCTACCTCGCAGGTATTGAATGTTACCAGCGGAGGAAATTACTCCGTAACGGTTATCGATGCCAACAGTTGTTCCGCTACTACTTCAACAAACATTACTGTTCATCCCAATCCAATTCCTGTCATCAACGGCGGAACAGGAATTTGTCAGGGCACATCAACCACACTTATCGTTCCCGGCACTTATAGTTCTTACCTATGGAATACCGGAGCAACTACCTCCTCTATTTCAGTAAATACTGCAGGCAGCTACTCGGTAGCAGTAACCTCTGCATTTGGTTGTTCAGGTTCGGGTTCCACTACTATGGTGATTAACCAATTGCCAACTCCGAGCATAACAGGAATCACCGCTATCTGCCAAGGTACCTCAACAACATTTGATGCCGGTGCGGGATACTCCAATTACCTTTGGTCGAATGGTGCTGTTACGCAAACAATTGCTCCCACCACTGCAGGAAATTATTCTGTAATTGTTACTGATGCGAATGGCTGTCAGAATAACACCACTATAAATTTACTGGTTAATACATTACCTGTTCCCGCAATTACCGGTGACCTTGATCTTTGTCAGGGTGATAACAGTAACCTGAATGCCGGAACCGGTTATACCGGTTACTCCTGGAGCAATGGCGCATCCACACAAGTGATAAATGTAACTGCTGCCGGCAATTATACCGTAACGGTTACCGATGCAAATGGTTGTTCAGCAGCCACCGCTTCCATAGTTGTTGTTCACGCACTTCCTACACCAATAATTACTGGAGCTACTGCAATTTGTCAGGGAACTACCACCACATTGAATGCTGGTAATTATTCAAGCTATGTCTGGTCCGATGGATCTACTTCATCAACCTTTGTAACAGGTGCAGCCGGCACGTATGCGGTAACCGTTACCGATAATAATGGCTGTATCAACAGCACCTCCACTTCAGTTTTAGTGAACCAGTTACCAACTGCAAGTATTGTTGGGTCCACTGCCATTTGTGTTGGACAATCTACTCCTGTAACAATCAACTTTACCGGAGCAGGTCCTTTTAATTATGTGTATAACAATGGCACAGTAAATTCAGCTACGCAAGTGTCAGCAAACAATGTTACCACCATTACACTTTCACCTTCAGCAACTATCAACTACACATTGGTATCAGTTTCCGATGCCAATTGTGCAGGCACCGTTTCAGGAAATGCAAACATTGTTGTAAATGCATTGCCTCAACCTGTTATTACCGGCGATTTGGCAATATGCGATGGGGAAACAACTACCTTAAATGCTACTTCAGGATTTGCTACTTATACCTGGTCAAATACTGCCGGTACACCATCAACAGTAACCGGTATCGGTGGAATTTATACAGTAACAGTTATCGATAATAATGGTTGTCAGGGAACATCACCTGCAGTTAATTTGGTGGTGAACGCATTACCTGTGATTTCATTTACTAACGATACCAGCCTTACCTGTTCCGTTCCTGCAATTAATTTCACCAACCTATCCCAATACGATCCAGGATCCTCCTTCAATTGGAGTTTTGGAGATGGAGGAAGTTCTTCAGTATTAAATCCTTCGCATCTCTACTTCACTCCTGGAACCTATACTGTTTCACTAACAATCACTACACCTGCAGGTTGCTCTTCCAACAGCACCAATCCTGTTGACATCATGTTCTTCCCATTGCCGGTTGCCGATTTTATATCAACGCCTAAAGTGACGAACGTATTCAACGGTAAAATTAATTTTGTCGATCGTTCTGAATATGCAGTAAGTTGGTTGTGGGAATTTGGTGATGGTGCTACCTCATTCGAACAAAATCCAAGTCACTACTACAATGAAATTGGTGACTACAAAGTGATGTTGAGAGTGACTAACATAGCGGGATGCGAAGATATTACCGAGCAACCAATTGTCATTAATCCATTCTACATTCCGAATGCCTTCACTCCTAACGGTGATGGCGTAAACGATGTATTTTATAATTCCGGATACGATTTAGACGTGGCTGCTTATAGCATGAAAATATTCAATCGCTGGGGACAACTCGTTTTTGCCGGTCAAGATGAAAACGACAACTGGAACGGTACCACTCAGGATGGATCCAAAGCACCTGAAGGAACCTATGTTTACCACCTTCAAATAAAAACTAAAGGCGGAGAAAAGCATACCTATAATGGAGAAGTGAATCTGATAAGATAGTCATTGGTCGCTGCGCATTGCGGCTGCCAACAACCAACTTTTTCAGTTCATCTTAAGATAATTAATAATCAAATCTGTCGCACCTTTGTTATTTGCAATGTAGCGGAAATTGATCTCTTTTATCTTTTCCATGCGTTTGTCATCGCCGGTTACTTCAGAAAATTTATCAATCAGGTTCTTTTCGTTTTTAACACTAAAGGCACCTTTCCAATGAACGAGCTCCATGGCCTCGCGGAATTTTTTGTACTTAGGTCCGAAAAAAACCGGAATTCCGAATACTGCTGCTTCAAGAATATTGTGAATTCCTTTACCAAATCCTCCTCCAATGTAAGCCGCATCGGCATACTTGTAAATAGAGGAGAGCATACCTACATTATCAATAACCAGAATCTTTGCTGAGGTAGCTTTTTTATCCCACTCCGAATAGCGAATAGCAGTGCTGTCAAATTTTTGTAAAATGGATTTTATTTTATTCTCACTTACTTCGTGTGGAACAATAATTAATTTAAATTCATTTTCTATTTCAGCGGCAAGGGAGGCGATTAATTTCTCATCCGTTTTCCAGGTGCTGCCTGCTACTAATAACTTATTTTTCCCTTTAAATAAACTTATTTCAGGAAGATCTTTAGTGTTTTTGCTGTTGAAATATACGCGATCAAAACGGGTATCACCCGTCACTGTTACCTGTGGAATTCCCTGGTTGTAGAGTAGCTCCAACGAGGTTTGATTTTGAACAAAAAAATGTGTCACCCTTCTCAAAATTTTTTCAAAAAACACGCCGTACTTTTTAAAAAATATTTGTGAGGGACGGAAGATACAAGAGACAAAATAAATCGGAATTTTTCGATCTTTAAATGCTTTAACGTAGAAGTGCCAAAATTCATACTTTACAAAAAATGCCATTTCAGGTTCCACTAAATCGATGAAATTTTTTGAATTAAAGGGTCCGTCTAAAGGCAAGTAAAAAACGTAATCGGCCAGACTATCATTTTTCTTCAGTTCGTATCCTGAAGGAGAGAAAAAGGTAAGTACCACTTTATGATCAGGATAATGCGCTCGTAAGGCTTCAAGAACCGGTTTGCCCTGTTCAAATTCACCCAGCGAGGCACAATGAAAAAGAATTCTTTTCTCACCCTGCTTCAATGTTTTTTTAATCTCTTCCTTCCAACCTCTTCTTCCTGAAACCCATTGAGCGGCCTTCCTGTTAAAGACAGACGAAATAAGTATTAAAATCCCATATAATTTAACTCCTAAATAGTAAATTACAACCATCCTTTTTAATACAAATAATATTGAGCCGGTTTCTTTTTATAGAGTGGCAAAACCCATCCTAATTTGAAACCATACATCAAATCGAGCCGATTATCATCCTTTACATCCGACTCGTTAAAATTATAACTCCTACGGTTGGAGGTAAATGCCTGAATGAGCTCAATTCCACCGTAAAAGTTGACTAATTGTTTATTTCCAAAACTTACAAATCCAATAAATTCACGTAATTCCATTCCGTTGGTGAGATGATCATAGCCTTTCAAATAATCGTTTCTCAAGCCCGGTACGGTATTCCCAATTGGATCAATCTTGATTTTATGTTGTATAAAACCCGGTCCTACCGTTACGAGAATTCCGCTGTTGAGGTTAGGTTTTTTGAAAGATAATATCTTTCCAATAGTTGCACTAATGTGATATCCCCGTTCATAAGTCCGCACATCGGCAAAAAGCCCGTCCAGCCCAATAATTTGGTTTTCGCTGGAACTAATTCCATCCAATAAACCCGGTTGTTTTACCTGGTTTCCGAAAATAAAACCTCCGGAAATACCATAAATGAGATTTTTAGTGGTTTTGTAATTCAGATCAATACTAAGTATGGAAGCGGTACCGAAGCGATCCTTCAAATCGCCTCCCGGAAGATACACTCCGTAACTGACACCTAAAAATGGAAAGCGTATCACCGAATCCCGAATCCCGCTCTGAGCAAGTGAAATTCCTAAGGAGCTAATCAGCAGTAGGGTGGAAAGAATTATTTTACGCATGCATCCATTCATTTGAGACTGCCAAGTTAATAATTAATGCCCAAACCTGAGAACGCCCTCCTTTTAAGAGGCAAATAATTGTAATTCATATAAATACGATACTTTTCATTGTCTTTTAATGCTTTTTTGAATGGATGTAGGGTTTCGACTCATTTTGCTTCGAAAATGTATCATTAATCCTTATCTTTGCACCCTTATTATTTGAAAGATGAGAAAGTTAGCAATGGTCGATCTGATCGCTCAGTACGAGAAGATTAAACCTGAAATAGATAAGGCAGTTTTAGATGTGATAGCCTCTTCGGCATACATTAATGGCCCTGAAGTGAACTCCTTTCAGTCGGAACTGGAAAAATACCTCG
>JBBQVM010000215.1:0-5855 GCA_038211525.1 Bacteroidia bacterium | reverse complement strand
GTAACTGCCTTTAAATTGGGTGAGTCGTACAGAATGGTGAGTAACTGGAAAGAAGCAAGTGGATGGTATGAAAAAGCTGTTAACGATGGCAACAAAGATCCTCAAGCTACGCTGCGTTATGCTGAATCATTAAAATCTACCGGTCGTTACGATGAGGCAATTGCTCAATACAATGCTTACAAGGTATTAGTTCCTGATGATAATACAGTAGACGCCGCTATTCAGGCAACTACTGCTGCTCAAGGATGGAAAGATAAGCCAACCCGTGCGGTGGTTGAAAATGTTGCAGCCTTGAACACTAAATATTTCGATTTTTCACCAACTCCTTCTAATAGCCCTAACGGTATGTTCTTTACCTCTTCTCGTATGGAATCAACCGGTGGAAGTAATGATGGTTGGTATGGCGAAAAATTCTTTGACCTCTTTACTACTGCCATGGATAATAATGGAAAGTGGAGTACTCCAGTTGCAGTTCCTCCTCCGGTAAACTCCTCTTCATCTGATGGTGCCGCTTTTTGGGATGCTAAAAATAATGTGATGTATTTCACAAGATGTCAGAAAATGAAAGGTAAAGAAGGTTTGTGCCGTCTTTATAAATCTATGTTTAAAGATGCTAAATGGAGCGATCCTGAGCCATTACCTTTTGCTAGCGAAGATTACACTACCGGCCATCCTGCCTTAAGTCCTGATGGTTCGATTATTTATTTTGTATCCGATATGCCGGGCACTCTTGGTGATAAAGATATTTTTATGGCTAAGTGGGATGCTGCTTCAAGCAACTGGGGTACTCCTGTAAATTTAGGAAGTGCTGTTAATACTAGTGGTACCGAAATGTATCCTTACGTTGCTGCTAATGGCAAACTTTATTTCTCAAGTAATGGCCAACCCGGAATGGGTGGTCTTGATATTTTCTCAGCTACCGAAGAAGGTGGATCATGGGGAAATGTTACTAACCTTCGTTCACCAATGAATTCTCCCGGTGATGATTTTGGAATTATGTTCGATACTGATATGACCGGTTACCTTTCCTCTAATCGTGAAGGTGGTCTTGGTGCTGATGATATCTACTCTTTCCGTATTCCTCCTCCGATGTTCTCTGTTGGTGGTCGTGTTTATGATACCGATACTAAAGAGAGTATTGCAGGTGCTACTGTTGAATTATTCGGAAGTGATGGTACTTCACTTAGCGTGAAAACAGGTGCCGATGGAATGTATCGTTACGACTTGAAACCACAAGTTAAATATAAGGTGTCGGCTTCTTATACCGGTTACCTTACTAAATTCCTCGAAGTTTCAACTGTTGGTATTGATGAATCAAAAGATTTTATCGGCGATTTCGATTTCCCATTGAAGTCTACTGCTAAACCAATCGAGCTTCCAGAAATATTCTACGATCTCGACAAAGCAACCCTTCGTGCAGAATCTAAGAAAGAACTTGATGGTTTAATTAAAGTTCTTGATGAAAACCCAACTATCACTATCCGCATCGAATCACATACTGATACACGTGCTACCGATTCTTATAACATTGATCTATCTAATCGTCGTGCTAAATCGGTTGTTGATTACCTGATTAAAAACGGTGTAGATAAAGATCGGTTGACCTCACAAGGCTTTGGTGAATCTAAGCCCGTTGTTACCGACGAGCAAATTGCTAAAATGGCAACTAACGAAGAAAAAGAAGCTGGACACCAGAAAAATCGTAGAACCGAATTTAATGTGTTAAGCACCGATTTCGTTCCTAAAAAGTAGCTCAGTAATTAATTATAACGGAAAGCATTCACCTCCGCTACGGCGTGGGTGAATGCTTTCCCCGTTTATAGACTATCAGACTATCCATACTATTATGAACGATCAGTCGCGATACATGGCACGTGGTGTTTCGTCATCCAAAGAGGATGTTCACGATGCTATAAGTAACATTGATAAGGGTTTATTTCCAGGTGCATTTTGTAAAATCGTTCCCGATTACTTAGGTAATGATCCAAAATGGTGCAACATCATGCATGCCGACGGCGCCGGAACTAAATCGTCGCTGGCCTACGCTTATTGGAAAGAAACCGGCGACATCTCGGTATGGAAAGGGATTGCACAAGATGCTTTGGTAATGAATATCGATGACCTGCTTTGTGTAGGTGCCTTCGATAACATTTTGCTCTCCTCAACAATAGGAAGAAATAAGCGACTAATTCCCGGTGAAGTAATTGCCGCTATTATTAACGGTACCCAGGATCTGGTAGCAGAGTTGGCAAAACATGGTGTGAATATTCATACTACCGGTGGAGAAACTGCCGATGTGGGTGACCTGGTTAAAACGATCATCGTTGATTCAACAGTTACCTGTAGGATGAAACGCGAAGAGGTCATCTCCAATAGCAACATCCGCGAAGGCGATGTAATTGTAGCACTTGCTTCGTTTGGTAAGGCTACTTATGAAACGGAATACAATGGCGGCATGGGAAGTAACGGTCTCACCTCGGCACGTCACGATGTTTTTGCGAAGTACCTCGCTGAAAAATATCCCGAAACGTTTGATAACGGCATTCCGGATCACCTGGTTTATTCAGGTGGAATGAAACTAACGGATACCGTGCATGTGAAGGATGAGTTTTCAGGTGTTGATGAAGAAATTACAGCCGGTAAACTGGTGCTTTCTCCAACTCGCACCTATGCACCCGTGGTGAAAGAAATACTAACCCAAATAAAAACCGGTATTCACGGAATGGTGCATTGCTCCGGCGGCGGACAAACAAAGATCCTCCATTTTGTGAATAAGCTGCACATCATTAAAGACAATTTATTCCCCGTTCCTCCTTTATTTGAAATGATTCAAAAGCAATCAGGAACATCGTGGGAGGAAATGTATAAAGTATTTAACATGGGGCACCGTATGGAGTTTTATGTAGATGAATCTATCGCACAACACATCATCGCTATCGCCCATTCCTTCCGCATCAATGCCAAAATTATTGGACGATGTGAGAAGAATGAGTCGAAAAAATTAACTATATCAACTCCAAACGGAAATTTTATTTATCAATAAAAAAAACAATAAGTTGGTATTTTTAGTACCAACAATTGTTCAACTTTCATTCGTAAAAACAGTATCGTTCAAAAAATATTTCATCTATCATAAATAAATGAGTTCATTAATAGAAAAGCTCGAATCGCTCAAGCATCGTTACGATGAAATGGGAACTCAATTGGGTGATCCCGGAATTATTTCTGACCGTAAGCGATATAAGTCGCTAACAAAATCGTACCGCGACATTGAAAAAATTGTTGAAGCTTATAAAGAATACAAAAGTGTTTTGGCAAATATTGACGGTGCCAAAGATGTAATGGTGAATGAAAAAGATGAGGAGTTTCGTTCCATGGCAAAAGAAGAACTGGAAACAAACGAAAAACGACAGATAGAGTTGGAGGAAGAAATTCGTCTGTTGTTGTTGCCTCAAGATCCTGAAGACAGCAAGAATGCCATTGTTGAAATACGTGGTGGAACAGGAGGTGATGAGGCCAGTATTTTTGCAGGCGATCTTTACCGAATGTACACGCGCTACTGCGAAGCAAGAGGATGGAAGGTGATGGAAGTAGATGCCAATGAGGGCAACACAGGAGGTTATAAAGAAGTTATTTTTGAAGTAACCGGTGATAACGCCTATGGCATATTAAAATATGAGAGTGGTGTGCATCGCGTGCAACGAGTACCCGAAACCGAAACACAAGGCCGTGTTCACACCTCCGCAGCTACCGTTGCAGTGCTACCCGAAGCCGATGAAGATTATGAAGTAGAAATTAGTCCTGCCGACTTATCCGTTCAAACAGCACGCTCGAGTGGTGCCGGCGGACAAAATGTAAATAAAGTAGAAACGAAAGTGCAGATGACGCACATTCCAACAGGTATTGTAATCACCTGCCAGGCCGAACGTTCACAACATGGAAACCGTGAAATTGCTTTGCAGATGTTGAAATCGAAGCTATACGAAATTGAGATCAACAAAAGACAGGAGGAAGTTTCTAAGCGCCGAAAAACCATGGTCTCCACAGGAGATCGTTCCGCAAAAATACGCACCTACAACTACTCTCAAAGTCGTGTCACCGATCACCGCATTGGGTTAAGCAACTATAACCTTACCGCTATTATGAACGGCGATATCCAGGAATTCCTCGACGCCTTGCAAATGGCCGAAAATGCTGAGAAAATGAAAGAAGCTAGTCTGAGCTAGGATTTTTCAATTAACTTCACCGTGTTAAAACGAATGCTCTTTGTAATTTGTATATCCATATTTAATTCGTAATTGGTAAATTGTATATTCGTATTATTCGTAATTTGTAGTTTATTCGTAATTTGTAGTTTATTCGTAATTCGTATATCCGTATTTAATTCGTAATTTGTATATCCATATTTAATTCGTAATTTGTATTTTATTTGTAATTTGTATATTCGTATTATTCGTAATTTGTAGTTTATTCGTAATTTGTATATTCGTATTAAATTCGTAATTTGTATATTCGTATTATTCGTAATTCGTAGTTTATTCGTAATTTGTAGCTTCGTGTAACCAATCATCTTGTAAAAAAAAATCATGAACCGAAGCCAACTCATTGCAGAGATAAAATCCAAACAATCATTTTTATGTGTTGGACTGGATACGGATATAACAAAAATCCCTACACATCTTTTACAATCTGAAGACCCGGTTTTTGAATTTAACAAAGCCATCATCGACGCAACAAAAGATTTTTGTGTGGCCTACAAACCCAACATCGCGTTCTACGAAAGTAGGGGTGTAAAGGGATGGGAGAGTCTGCGGAAAACTTTAGAATACATCCCTAAAAATATTTTTACTATTGCCGATGCCAAACGTGGTGATATTGGCAATACCTCTTCCATGTATGCGAAAACATTTTTTGAACAGTATACTTTCGATTCGGTAACTGTTGCTCCTTACATGGGTGAAGATTCTGTTACCCCTTTTCTTGAATTCAAAAATAAATGGGTAATTTTATTGGCACTCACCTCCAACAAAGGAGCACTCGACTTTCAAATGGATGAATTAAAAGATGGAAAGAGAGTTTTTGAAACGGTATTAGAAAAATCGAAAGAGTGGGGCAGTGCCGAAAACATGATGTATGTGGTTGGTGCCACTCGTGGTGAACTTTTTAAAGAGGTAAGAGCAATTGTCCCCGACCATTTTCTCCTCGTTCCCGGAGTAGGTGCACAGGGTGGTAGTTTGGAAGAAGTTTGTAAGTTTGGGTTGAATGAAGATTGCGGTTTATTGGTGAACTCCTCCCGCAACATCCTCTACGCCTCCTCCGGCCCCGACTTTGCCATTAAAGCCGCCAAAGAAGCCGCCAACATGCAACTGCAAATGAAAAAAATACTTAGAAAATAATTCACCAGTTAGCTGAAAATATTTTTTCGTTTTTTTAAGGATGAGTATTGGTTTGCGAATTGGTGCCGATAAATTTTTATCAGTATAAGAAATTTTTGTGCCATTAGGTACAAAATAGGGTTCAAAAATGTAGAGTCCCACACCAACCACTCCCGCAGACGAGTTTTGTTAAAGCAACGAATTATTACCAAGGGAGGAGGGCGAAAAGCCCTTTGTGGAAACGAGATTTTATTTGTAGGTGGCTTCAATTTATTAATATCAGAAAGTGCCTTACAGTTGCAATTCTAATTGTTCATAACCTGTTCATAACTATTTCGATTTTTTTTTTGCAATCAAAATTTTTATTATCATTGGAGTATAAATGCGAACAAAAAGTTGCATTGGAGTTTTAAAAGTAATTCCAAATTTATTTTAAAGAGATTTTCATCCATCGACCTCCCCCCTGAGTACTGTCGATTG
>JBBQVM010000214.1:0-5866 GCA_038211525.1 Bacteroidia bacterium | reverse complement strand
GGTTCTGCAACAGAACCACCGGAATAGCCGGAAACAACAGATTCGACACCATTTAGGGATTGGAAAATAGCCTCAGAGCACCAGAAGCAACCGCTTCCCAGGGTAACAGTATCTGTTGAAGCGGAGGAGGAGGTTGTATTCATATCAGAAATTTCGGTATTTTGATTATTTAAATTTACGTCGGGACTACTGGAACAGGCGCTTGTAAAGCTACCGAAAGCCAGTAATAGCAATAAAGTTGGATGGAATTGTATCATAATAATTAGTTCAACTAAGATTAAACACTTTAACTAACATTCTGTTTAAGTTTAATGAAAATATTATTACCGGTTCATTTAAAATTCACCTTTACTACTAAATTATTGGCTAATTTTATATGCTTTTTTAAAGGAAATAGCATTGGAGTAACAATATTCTTCAATTAAAATTAAAATAAAAAAACCACACTACAAAATTTCTAAAAAATGGAAGACTTAAAAAATGAATTTACTCAAAAAGCCGGATTAACTGATGCACAAGCTGAAAATTGCGTTCAACTTGTTTCTGCCTATTTAAAGGCACGCATTCCAGGTGTGATGCACACACAGATGGATAAAATTTTGGCAGGAAATAATTTGGAAGAGAGTATTAGAAAACAACTGGAGGAAATTGGTGGCGACTTAAAAACCCGAACAGAGGGATTAGCTAAAGATCTTAAGAGTGCCTTTGAAGGCGCATTTTCCAATAAGAAAAATTCCTAAAAATGTTTGTAGTTGTTTTTCCAATGATGAAGCGAAGCGGGATGGCGTTGTGGCCATTCATCATTTTAAAAAGCAGAAAGGACAGTCAGAACGAGACCTTATTGAATCACGAAAGAATACATCTGCGACAGCAAATTGAATTGTTGATCCTCCCCTTCTATCTGTTTTATGGCATCAATTATCTTTATAATTTGATTCAACAATTCTCACACGAGGCAGCTTATAGAAATATTATTTTCGAGAAAGAAGCTTACGATCACGAGCAAGATTTAAACTATCTGCAAAAGCGAAAATTTTTAAATTTTCTCCATTATCTCTAAAAATAAATAATTAACAAATCAGTTATTCTTAACATCCATAATCATGTTTGAAACACTATTGAATCTCGTAAAGGAAAACGCAGGAGAAGCCATCATTAACAACCCTGCCATTCCAAATGAAAAAAATGAAGAGGCTATTCATCAAGCAACATCATCAATTGTAACCGGTTTACAATCGCAATTAGCATCGGGCAATTTCAAGGAAGTAATGAATTTACTTGGCGGAAAATCCTCAGTAAATCAAAGTCCGGTAGCAGCAAACTTAACACAAAATGTGGCTTCAGAATTAGCGGCTAAATTTGGGTTAACCTCATCGCAAGCCGGATCCATGGTTTCCTCTATGCTTCCGATGATCTTAAGCAAGTTGGTTTCAAAAACAAACGATCCAAATGATAAAAGTGTAGATTTAAATGGCATCCTTAATTCACTTTCGGGTGGTAAGGCCGGCGGAATAGATTTTCACAAATTGCTAGACAAAAATGGAGATGGCTCATCAATGGATGAAATTGCCGGAATGTTTGGAGGTGGAGTTAAAGATGCACTAGGAAAAGCAGGCGGAATTGGAGGAGCCTTGGGTGGGTTGTTTGGAAAATAATAAAATAACAAAGGCGGCCAATTAATTGACCGCCTTTGTTATTTTGGAGTCTGTTAAAACTTATACGCCAAACCAATTCCTAAAACCTCTTTAAACTGAGTTCTAGGTCCGGCTTCATCAATAATGCCATCACCATTGGTATCTTTAGTGATAATAGTATTATCATCGTAAATCAACTCTGTTGAGATAGTAGCAGTAATAAATTTATTTACTTTCATTGAAAGCAATACATTCCAGTTCACATCAATGTTTTGTGGATTTTCGAGATAGTTAGAGAATAATTCCAATTTAGTTTGGAGTTTCACATTTTCAAGGATATTTTTTTCATATTGAGCTTTGAGCAAAGCACCAAATTCAAAACGAACCATTTTGCCATCTTTTACTTTGACTCCAAAAACATCATACTCTGCAGGGTCAACACCAAATGCGCCTGCATCAGCTAGATTTTTATCGTTAACAACTATGATTCTTCCTGTTATTGGAGACAGGAACAAACTGAAATTATCATTTGGTTTATAATCCATACCAAGGGCAAGAGTAATATAAGCCGGAGCCAGGAAATTTGAAATTTTCACAGAATCGTTTGGGTAATTATAACCTTCGGTAAACTGCGATTTAAAACCTAATAATGCTGAATAATTCCAATGTGCTGAAGCCTGACGACCATACTTACTGGCAAGATCTATTCTATCTTCACTTTTAATTGCTTTATCGTTTGCATTTTGGGTAAGACCATAGGCAAGGTCGATTACATTATCCCAGGAATTTTTTCCTTTTTTATAATTAGCGTTATAATTAAATAATGCTATTCCAGAAATAGAATTTTGTCCACCTGCGGCCCAGTTACTTAGGCTTACCTGGTTAAAATTAATTCCAATGATTCCACTTTTCTTCCAAGAAGTATCAACTGCTGCATCTTGAGCAAAAGAACTTATTGTGAAGAGTGAAGCGACGAATAAAATACTAATTTTTTTCATAAATTTTTGTTTAAATTTTAAAATAGAAAAGCGGACAGAATAGTAAATTCCATCCGCTTGATTAAATAAATTATTTTTTTAGGAGATCTCTGATTTCAGTTAATAATGATTCTTCTAAAGTTGGTCCGGCAGGTGCAGGAGCAGGCTGAGCTTTCTTCATAGAATTGATTGCTTTAATTACCATAAACACAGCCATAGCAACAACAATAAAATCGATGAAGTTGGTTATCAAAGCTCCATACTTTAATGAAACCTCAGCAACAGCAGCAGTGACAGAACCATCGGGATTAGTAACTTCTGCAGCAGCATCCTTAAGTACATATATTTTATTGGAGAAGTCAACACCACCCGTTAACATTCCTACCAGCGGCATCACAATTCCTTCAACGAATGAAGATACAATTTTGCCGAAGGCTACACCCATTACAAATGCAACTGCAGTGTCAACGAGATTTCCCCGTACTGCGAATTCTTTAAATTCTTTAATAAATCCCATAGCTTTAAAATTTTAGTTGGTTAATTGGTTTTTACAAAGATCTTAAATCTTTTGGAATAGCGAAATCTATTAGATTAATCGATTGTTAATTGAGTAAAAAATGTTGCAGTCATAAACTACTGTTTATCAGCAGCATAGTGTTCTTTTTTAAACTGAATTTCATACAAATTAAAATACCATCCTTTTTTCTGCAACAACTCAAAATGGGTTCCCTCCTCTTTTACCTCGCCATGATCGAGAACAATAATTTTACTCGCATTTTGAATAGTAGCTAATCGGTGTGCAATAACAATGGAAGTTCTGTTTTTAGTTAAAACGGAAGTTGCCTTGATAATGAGTTCTTCACTTTCAGAATCAATAGAAGAAGTAGCTTCGTCGAGTACTAAGATAGCCGGTTTGTACACGTAGGCCCTAATGAAAGCGATCAATTGTCGCTGCCCCATTGATAGCATGCTACCACGTTCACCCGGATTAAAATCATAGGTACCAGGAAGGTTATTAATAAAAACATTTGCACCTACCTTGGTGGCGCCTTCTACAATCAATTCATTGGTGATATCGGGATTACCCAGTGAGATATTATTTGCAATAGAATCAGAAAAAAGAAATACATCCTGTAGAACAATGGCAATTTTTTGTCGTAATTGTTCTACATTATAATCACGAATATTTATTCCATCAATCAGAATATCCCCTTTATTAATTTCGTAAAACCGGTTCATTAAATTTATGATCGTAGATTTTCCTGCGCCGGTGGCTCCTACCAAAGCAAGTGCCTCGCCGGCATTCACTTTAAAGCTAACGTCCTTTAAGATCCATTCATCGTCATTGTATGCAAACCATACATTCTTAAATTCCACATTCCCAACCATGGTTTCAGCAGAGTGGGTTCCATTTTCACCTATTCCAGAAGGGGTATCAAAAACTTTAAATATTCTTTCAGAACTCACCATGCCCATTTGCAGTGTATTGAATTTATCGGCCAGTTCTCTGATGGGTCGAAACAATAGGTTGATATACATAATAAATGCCACAACGGTTCCAAAGCTGGCCTTATTAGCAATTACATCACCGGCTCCCCACCACACTATTAAACCAATGGAAATAGCGGATAAAATTTCAACTACAGGAAAAAAGATGCTATAATACCAGACCGATCTCACATTGGCATCTTTATGCAATTTATTAATATCCTTAAAGCTATCCATCTCCTGCTTCTCGCGATTAAAAATCTGAACAATTCTCATCCCGGTGATATGTTCCTGTACAAACACATTAAGTGCAGCTACCTGAGTACGGACATCATTAAAGGTGGATTTTATTTTATTTTTAAAAACATTTGTTGCTATCAGTAAAACCGGAATGGTGCTTAAACTCACTAATGTTAATTGCCAGTCGATGTAAAACATATAACTGATAATCACCACCAGTTGCAAAATATCACCGATAATGACAATCAATCCGTCGGAAAAAATTTCTGCAATAGTTTCCATATCAGAAATAGTTCTTGTAACGGGAGTTCCTATAGGTGTTTTATCGAAGTACGAAATTTTAAAATCGAGAATGTGCCGATACAATCTGGTTCTCATATCGCGAATCACATTTTGTCCAAGCAAATTCGTTTGGTAATTTTGAAGAAACTGCAAAGCCGATTGCACCACTAAAACAACCACCATAAAGGCAGTCATTCTTATTAATCCGGGATAATCGCTGTTTGCTACATAATTATCGAGTGTTAATTGAGCAAGATAAGGCCGAACAGGCCCCAGCAAAGCCATTACAATTGTAAGGAAAACTGTTAACTGAAAAATACTTTTGTAGGGTTTTACATATTCAAAAACTCTTTTTAGAATAGGGAAATCGAACGCCTTACCGGTTACGTTGCTCATAAAATCAGGCAGGGAAATTAGTGGAGTTAACGGGTGTTAAATAGGGATAGATAACGGAGGAGAGAAACAATCCATTAGCGGGAACAGAAGTACCTGCCTCTCTCCTATTTTTACTGATAATTATTTCCACCATTTTGGAAGGCGAATTTTTGCCTGTTCCAATATCCAGCAATGTACCCACTATGGCTCGTACCATGCCGCGAAGGAATCTGTCGGCGGTAATGGTAAACACCATCATATCCGATTTTAATTGCCATGATGCATGAGATATAGCACAGATATTAGTTTTAACCTGAGTATTCGATTTACTGAAAGAACTAAAATCAGTATGCAACAACAACTGCGTGCAGGCCTCATTCATTAAATGAATATCCGGTTGCATAAATCCATTCATGGAATAATCTTTTGTAAACGGGTTTTTGTTAAGCGATAAAAAATATTCATATGTTCGTGAAATAGCATCGAAACGACTGTGTGCATTTTTATCCATTTCAATGATCTCAAAAACGGTGATATCGTTAGGAAGGATGGAATTTAGCTGATGCATTATTTTAGGGATATTTTGAATCTGTTCCGGAAAATCGAAGTGGGCATAAAATTGTTTGGCATGCACACCGGTATCCGTTCTACCACAACCGGTGGTCAGAATATCAATGTTTAGGATAACAGAAAGCGCCTGGTTAAGTTTTTCCTGAACAGAAACTGCATTTTCCTGTATTTGCCAACCGGAATAGTTGGTACCTTTGTAAGCCAGTCGCGCAAAGTAACGGATCATTAGTGATTCATTTAAATTCGGGCAAAGGTAATAAGATCTGTTCACGCGAGGAGAGGGTTTGAACGCAGAGGCGC
>JBBQVM010000213.1:0-5877 GCA_038211525.1 Bacteroidia bacterium | reverse complement strand
CAATCCAAATCCGCTACTCATTTTCAACGTAAACAATTTGCGTTTCACGATGGTGAACAGGGCCGCAACTGAGTTTTACGGCCTCACCGAAGCAGCTTTCTTATCCAAAACGGTACTGGAAATTTTCGATCCAACCGAATTGAACGATGGGGGTTCCGAATTAATTAGTAAACTTAAAACTGCCCATCACCTATACGATAGAAAACATCTCAAACCTAACAGTGCTGAGTGCATTGTAGATTTAGTATTGAAAGATGCAAAGATCAACGAAATTTCCTCCCGAATTATACTGGTGAATGATGTTACTTTGAAACATCTTGCCATGGAGCAACTGGTGCAAAGTGAACAACAACTTCGCAAGCTGGCAGTTAATTACCCTAATGGAATTATTGCCATTATCGACAAGGCGCTTACCATACATTATATTGATGGTATGGAGCTTAAAAAGATGGGTTTATCGTCGGAAAAGTTGATTGGTAAGAATTACATCGAACTGTTGGATGAAAAAAACCGAAATAATTTTATTCAGAATATCAACAAAGTTTTCAGCGGAAGCGAAACCCGGTTTTACCAGGAAACAGCTCAGGAATCTTATCTGATCTCTGCAGCCGGAATTAGTAACAGTGATGGTGAGTTGTTCAGAGCCATTTTGGTTTCTCAGAATATTACCGGAAATATATTGGCAAAAAATGAGATTTTGTTTCAGGCTACTATTTTAAAAAATGTGACCGATGCCATTGTAGTAACCGATATATCCGGCAAAATTATTTATTGGAACGAGGGCGCTACGATACTGTTCGGTTTTGATACTGAGCAGGCAATAGGTAAAATGAACAATCAGTTGCTTGGCCTTTCCGGTGAGAAGCATGATGTTGATTTTATCTGTAAAAAGATACTTAAACAGGGCAAGTACAAATTTGAATTCAGCACCGAACATCCCAATGGCAGCAAAGTTGTTGGAGAAACAACCCAATCGTTTATGTTAGATGATAACGGTCGTCCATCGTTCATCATTGGCATTTCAAATGACATCTCAGAGCGAGTTGAAACCTAAAAAATCCTTAAAGAGTCTGAGGCCAACCTCCAGGCTATTTTTCAATCTACAAGCCAGGCCTTTGTGTTGATGGATACTGATACCAGGATTAAGGCTTTCAACAAAAATGCATCAGCATCGGTGCAAAGGTTCTTTAATCGTGAAATGCAGAACGGTGATTTTTACAATTCACTGGTATGGGAAGAAAGAAAGACTGTTTTCAACCAACATCTTCAGGAAGTTTTGAATAAAAACATCGTACGGTTTGAGGAACGTTATGATTTTCCCGGACAAAAATCGGTTTACCTCGAAATCACCTATTCACCGGTGATGAAAGATCAAAAGGTGATAGGAATAATTCTATGTGGTGAAGAAACTACTGATCGTTTTTTGGCTAAAGAGACCATTTTAAAAAGTGAACAAAAATATCGTGAGCTGGTTGAAACTTCTATTGATTTAATATGGACTATAGACAAAACCGGTACACTGGTATTTGTAAACAATGCGGCAAAAGATATCATGGGTATGTTGCCTGAAGAAATTATTGGGAAAAAATTTATTGATTTTGTTGGGCCATCAGACAAGGAACGGGTCAATCAGCATATTTATGATGCACTATTATCGACCAGTCAGTACAACAATTACGAATCCACCATCATCACCAAAGATGGCACTTTAGTGAATGTAATTACCCACGCTGTAGTGAACCATGATGAACGTAGCGGCAACACCTGGCTCACGGGAACCAGTCGAGATATTAGTCAACGGGTGCGGGCTGAAAAGGAGTTGAGCACTAAAAATGATCAGTTACGACAACTATCCTCCTACCTTCAAACAATTCGTGAAGAGGAGCGAACGCATATTGCCAGAGAAATTCATGACGAGTTGGGGCAACAGCTTACCGGGTTAAAAATGGATCTCGCTTTTATGAACAGGAGGTTTGGAGATCAAAATATTGAAATCAGCGTAAAGCTCACAGAAATGATGATGTTGGTAGATGAAACCATTCGTTCGGTACGACAAATTTCGAGTGATCTGCGGCCGGGTATTTTGGATGACCTTGGACTTATACCTGCAATTGAATGGCAATGTAATGAGTTTGAAAAAAGAACCAAGATCAAATGTGTTTTTAATAATCAGGTGAATGAAATTGCTATTGGTACTGAAACTGCGACCGGCGTTTTCAGGATTTTGCAGGAATCTTTTACCAATATCGCGCGCCATTCACATGCCGGAGAGGTGGTGGTTGAGATGAAATTTGTTGACCAGAATATAGTATTAACAATAACCGATAATGGGAAAGGATTTGTGAAGGAGCATTCAACTCCTAAATCCACTCTTGGTCTTATTGGTATGGAAGAAAGGGCAGCAATGCTGAATGGGTTGTTAACCATTACCAGCAGCATCAAAAAAGGGACACAGGTGCAACTTACTTTCCCTGCACTTAAACCTGAAACAGCGCAATTATGAAAATCCTGATTGCCGATGATCACTCCTTTGTACGGAAAGGGATTAGTCAGATAATATCTGAGTTCTTTACGGATGCAGTAATTCAAGAGGTCAGCAACAGCAATGAATTGATTGAAGCTGCCACTAGTTCAAAATTTGATATCATCATTAGTGATGTTAGTATGCCCGAAAAGAACGGACTAGAGGTTATTAAAGAATTGCGAGCAGGAGGACTAGATACGCCGGTGTTGATTTTGAGCATGCATCCCGAGGATCAGTATGCCCTTCGTGTGCTCAAGGCAGGAGGTTCAGGATATCTAACCAAAGAGAGTGCTCCAGAGGAGTTGGTGAAAGCTATTCATCATATTATAGCAGGCAAAAAATACATTAGTGCAGGCGTTGCAGAGCAGATGCTTTTGCAAATTGAGGATAAGCATGAACGGTCTTTGCATGAACGACTTTCTGATAGAGAGTTCACTGTTTTTAAGTTAATAGCTTCCGGTAAAACCGTGAGCGAAATAGCCGAAGAACTCCACCTGAGCGTTCCCACCATTTCCACCTACCGAGCGCGCATCATCGAAAAGACCCATCTTAAAAGTAATGCCGAAATTACCCGGTACGCCCTCGTGCAGGGGATTGTGTAAATTTGCTCTGACACAATCGAACCGGTTAATTCACCATTTGTAGTAGTTTCAGCTACATTTTTACTTAAACAAACTTGACATTTTTTTAGTGGTTTCAGTTATTTTTTTCGGCATTTTATTGCATTTTCTTTGTAAACTGTAAATTCTGCTTCCCAATGAAAGGCAATGCTGCTAAGGTTTTGATAATTGACGATTCACTACTGATAGGTGTTCGACTCAAAGAAATGTTTCAAGACAACAGAAACCTCATAATTGGAACCCAGGCAATTAATATTGAGCAGGGTCGTGATATGCTTGATTCAGAAAATCCCGATATCATCATATTGGATATAGGGTTTCCGAATCAATCGGCGATGTTTTTGATTCCTGAAATTAAAAAAAATAACAAGAGTGCCTTAGTGATTATGTTCACCAATTACTCGCACGACTTATACCGAACAAAATGTGCTGAGATGGGAGCCGATTGCTTCTTTGATAAATCTACCGAGTCGGAATTATTGAAAGATTACCTGGATCATTATCCGTACGGGAAATTATCAACATAAAATATTCGAATTAAACACCACGAGTTAGGGAACTGTTTTAGTGAATGGGTGATCAACAACTTCAGGGTTAAAGATGTGAAAGAGAGAAACAGTTCCCTTTAATTTTAATTATCTTGAAAAACGGAATTCGCTTTCAGTATGTATGGGTAATCGACGACAACACTATCGATAATTATATTACCGATAAAGTGCTTCGTATGTCGGGGGTTGCAGAGGAGGTTTCCTGTTTCACAGAAGCTCATCTTGCATTGTTATCCCTAAAAAGTGTTGTTCAAAGCAACAATAAAATTCCTGAAGTCATCTTTCTTGACATAAGTATGCCGGTTATGAACGGGTTCGATTTTCTGGATGAGTATATTAAAATAAATTTCGAAGACCGAAAACGACCTTTCATTATCATGTTATCCTCCTCATCAGACCAGAATGATTTAGCCCGGGCACTCACCTACCCTGTGGTTGCAAAGTATTTAAACAAACCATTAACGGTGGAAATCGCCGAACAAATTAGAACAGACAAGAAATTAGATCAATAGAAAATTTTTGGGGTTCATTTGATGGAAAACCACACAGCATATCGTGTGGTTTTTTCTTTTATAGCTGTTGTTTTTCAATCTGAAAACGGTTGCCATGCTTCACCAGGTCGTATTCGAAACAATGAACATGAAATCCACCTTTATCGACCATTTCGAGTCCTGTTATGCCCTTAAAGCTGAATCCAAAGCACTCCAAGTCGGCACGGGCTATCAATCGGATTCCGTTATTGTAAAGCCCCGTAAGTATCTTCCGGTTTTGCTTCATTAAAGAAACGGTACTTTTTTCGAAAAAGTTGTTGCTATTCCCGCAAAGGTGATTGTGGTACTCATTTCTACAGGCATCGTTACAAAATTTTTTATCCGACCGACCTGTTAATTTTGATTGACATGTTAAACAAATTTTCTCCATAATTTAAAAGTTGAAGGTTGAAAAGGGCCCGCCTCCTCATTTGGGACTGCAGGTGTATCATTTATAAGAGGTAAAGGGACTGTACGGAGTCTGTGATAGTTTTAGAAGTGTTTTGGACTTTAGATCTCGAATCACATTCTTTAGCCTGAACGCAGGCAAACCTGACTCACCGGAGGCGGCTTGTTTGTTTACGAGTTCGGTGACTACTATTTTGTAAGATTTAGAATAGATAGAACATATTGTTAAAAAGTTAAGAATAAAAAATAAAAAACTTAGGTTCAAAAAGTCAACATTGGATTACACGAAAGCACAAATATATAAAATCTTAGTAAAAGCACCAAAACTAACTAAACATTTATAAACGCTTATAAACGTTTAAAACGGTTAGGGACTAAAATAATAGCCATGTTTGCATTGTCAATTTTTAAAGCGCATTTTATGACAAGACATTACAGTACCAGATCTTTTTTCAAAATTAAGTTAAATCTCTTTTTACAAAAAAATTTTAAAATCATGAACGGATTAAAAAACAAAGTAACACTAATTGGAAATCTGGGTATGGACCCGGAAATTAAGGATACCGATGGCGGACATAAGTTGGCAAAGGTATCATTGGCTACCAATGAATCATTTAAAAATGCCAAGGGTGAAAAGGTCACCGAAACGATGTGGCACAATTTGATTGCTTGGGGCAAAACGGCTGAATTTATGGGAAAGTACCTCCAGAAGGGCAACGAGGTGGTGATTGAGGGTAAATTAATCAATCGCAACTACACTGATCCTGCAGGAGTAAAAAAGTACGTCTCCGAAGTACAGGTTAACGATTTCCTCCTGGTAGGAGCCCGAAAAGCCGACTGATAGTCTCCTCTCCCCAACCGCCCCATTCCGGGGCGGTTTTTTTTTGAGAAATTGGCGGCAATTGGAAATAAAAGAGCGCTAGAAATGTTTGGAATTAAAGTGTTGTGGTACATGATGATTAACACCAGTAAAAGAGTTGTGCGTCAGCCTATTTCGGATTTTTATACATTATTTTTAATTTATAGTTTCTATTTTTGGCAACTTTGGTTATCTTTGTTACGTTTAGCATGATTCAGTCTTCGTGAAATATTTCGAAGTAAGGTTTCTTGATGAAGCAGATCAATTCATTTCTCAATTGGATGCTAAGATAATTCGAAAGCTCTTTTACAATTTAGACCTTGCTGAACAAACAAATGATCCAAAGTTGTTCAAGAAACTTCAAAATGATATTTGGGAATTTCGTACC
>JBBQVM010000212.1:0-5883 GCA_038211525.1 Bacteroidia bacterium | reverse complement strand
TGGTCATTGAGTCATTGGTCATTTGGTCATTGAGTCATTCAGTCATTGAGTCATTGGGTCATTGATCATTGAGTCATTGGTCATTGAGTCATTGGTCATTGAGACATTGGTCATTGGTCATTGAGTCATTGGTCATTGAGTCATTGGTCATTTGGTCATTGAGTCATTGAGTCATTGACCTTTTTTAATGACTTTTTCAATGACCTTTTTCAATGACTAATGACTTTTTTCAATGTCCCTTTTCAATGACCCTTTTCAATGACTAATGACCTTTTTTAATGACCCTTTTCAATGACTAATGACTTTTATCAATTCTATTTGGGTCTTAAATCAGGATCGAGCTTATAGGCTTTTTCGAGGTATGCTTTCGCATTCATTTCATCACCTTTAAATCGGTAAGTAAGTCCTATAAAAAAGTAGGCTTGTGCATAATTAGGATCCCATTTAATGGCGTTGAATAAAAATGAAAGTGCATTATCATATTGTTTCAACATCCCATAGGCACTTCCTGCATTAGCAAAAGCTTCGGCATACCGTGGATCGAGCTGTGTGGCCTTCACAAAAGCCTGTAACGCTTCATTATACTGTTGTCGTGCAAAATATACTGTTCCAATATTATTATGAATGGTAGCAAAATTGGGATTTAGTACTAGCGCTTGTTTGTAATAAATCATGGCACTATCTAAATTATTTAATTTATAATAAGCTACCCCCAGTTGTGTAAAAGCATCTGAAAATCCGGGATATATTTCAATGGAACGTTTTAGTTCACTAATTCCACGACGAAGCACCTCTTTTTTTTCAAGTTCACTTTTACCCTTCCAGGACTCCGGTTTAACCAAATAATTGCCTAAGTAATAATGTGTACGAGTGCTGTTTGGTGAAAGGGCAACATCGTGCGAGTAGAGCGTTAGGTTATCTTTCCACACAGGATTTCTCGACATAGTTTTTACTGAATACCCTAAAAGTAAAACCAAAAGGATTGGCAACACTAGTTTATTCCCTATCAATGCTTTTTTCAAATCGTGAGAATTTTCTGAAGTTGCTAATTTCATAATCAGCAATGCAACCGCCATACAAAAACCTAAGGATGGAGCATAAAGAAAACGTTCTCCCATAGAGGAGCCAATAGTGATGAAGAGATTAGATGATACTGATAGCGTGATAAGATAGAACAGAATGGAAAACGAAAAAAAATCTTTTGATTTGAATTTCCAGATAGCAAAACCTAAAATTGCAACATAAAAAATAGCAGCTAAAATGAATCCGGGAGCACCGGGTCCAATCAATGGAATTTGATTAAAGGAATAATCGAAAACCAATGGATGAGGGAATATCAGTATTTTGATGTATAATCCGAGTATAAGCACTGCTGTTGAAACTTTAGTGATGGGATCTTTGGCTGCTTCCAGAAGATTATCAGCAATAGAAAAATCACCCGGCATAGTTTGACCTAAGATAGAATTTCGGACAATCATAAAAAGCAGTGCAACCAAGGCAAGTGGTATCATTGCTTTAAGGAAGTGGGACGGTTTTGAAGGAGTAAAAAACCATGCTGCAATAGGGAAAACTGCCAGGAAGGTAATTGCCGATTCTTTCGATAACAGTGCAATGGTGAATAAAAAAGCAGCGAGAAGAATAGTCGTTATTTTACCCGTTCGCAGGTAACTGATATACTGATTAAGTGCCCAGATGCTAAAAAGAAAAGCCATAATTTCATCGCGACTTTTAATACTTGCCACTACTTCGGTATGAACCGGATGAGCGATAAATAAAATGGAGGCCAGGAAAGAAAACAGTAGATTTCCAGAACTTAATTTTAATAGGGTTTGAAATAATATAAATCCTGTTAAAGCATACAACAACACATTCATCCAATGGCCGGGTGTAGCATCATTCGGCGAAAGCCCCCACTCTATCGCATACATCGATTTTACTATGGGACGATAGAGGTTATCATCCGTAAAGTAATAACCGTAACGGTAGCTGGTTTTAAATATTTCGGGAATAGCTGAGGGACCCTGTTTGGTGATGCGATTCTCGAGGATTACGGAATAATCATCGAGCGTAAAATCGTGACTGAGTGTATTACTGTATAAAATAAAACCCAGGAGTGCAATAATTAATCCGGGTAACCAAGTGGCTATGGGAGCGGAAGATTTATCCTTAGCAACAGCGGCAGGCTGATTGCTAAATTTATCTTTACGAGTGAGTTTCTTCTTTTCCATAGAATCAAAAACCTAAACTAATTTACTACTCCTTCAGAAACGTCGATACTATCAGCTTCAATTTTATCTTCAAATTGTTTTATTAATTCTTCTGGGGTTTTGCCCAGGTTTTCAAGAGAAAAGGCCACATCACCGGCAATTGGATGATCGGGATATTTTTTAAGAAACTCCTCATAATAAGGACGTGCTTTTACCGCATTTCCCTCCTGATTTTCATAAATAAAACCTTGCAAAAATAATGCGTAAGGAGCATTTTTATTTTCAGGATAATCTTTAATTAACTTTCCGAAAAGAGTAACTGCTTGAGCCGTTTCATTAATTTTAGAAGCGAGATCAGCAGCTTTAAAAAGATAACCCGGACTAGCGCTATCGGCAGGAAATTGTTCCACATAAGAGGTGTAATTTTGAATCGCCTCTTTTGCTTTAGCATTATCAGGTACCATAGAAGAATCGGAAAAAAGAGTTTTTTCCATCTGATCAATTTTCTCACTAAGTTTTTTTTGCGGAGATGAACAGGCAACGATTGTTGTCAGGGAAATAAGGATAAGGAACAGGTTCGAGTTTTTAATTTTCATATTCTTATTAAGAAATTATTGGTGATTAATGATTTATTTAAATGGTGATCCGGGTTCTTTTGCCATGTGATTATACACCACTTTATCCATCCAGCCGGGAAAGAACTTATTCAATAACACAGTAAGTTTTCCATTAGTTGATAAAACAAGGTCTCTTTTACGTTTGATCACTGCATGATGAATGTGTTCCGCAACTTCTTCAGCGGTCATCATATTAGCTTCATTACGGGGTGATTCATTTTGAGGGTTTCCATCGGGTCCGAGGGAAGAATTTCTGATTCCTGAGGCTGTAAAACCAGGGCAAGCTATTAAAACATGTAAATTATTTTTAAGATTTTCGGTTCTTACTGTTTCAAAAAAACCTTCTATGGCAAATTTAGAAGCAGAATAAGCTGTGCGTCCGGGTAACCCTTTTTTACCGGCTATTGAAGAAATACCAACAATAGTACCGTGGCTTTTAAGCAGGAAAGGAAGAGCGAGTTTGGTACAATAAACGGTTCCCCAAAAATTAGTATCCATCACTTTTTTTATCACGTCTAAACCGGTTTCATTAAAAAGGCCACGCATAGAAATACCTGCATTATTAATGAGTACATCTATAGTTCCAAAACGGTCGATCGTTTCGTTGATAATTTTTTCGCAATCTTCATATACGCTCACATCGGCTTTCACTATAAGGAAATCTGACGTAAACTTAGACAATTCTAAACCAACAGCATTTAAGCGAAACATATCGCGCCCGGTAATCACCACACGAGCTCCGCAAGCAGCAAATTTAAGGGCGATTGCCTTTCCAATTCCGGAAGATCCTCCTGTTACGATAACTATTTTTCCTTTCAAAAGTGCTAATTTTAAGATGCACAAATTTAGCAAAAAAGGGTACTTTCGCACACTATGAAATTAAAGGAAGTGATTTCAGCGGAAGATATAACCGCTTTTATGCAGTTACCCTTAAAGATTTATAAAAACGATCCTGAATGGATTCGTCCGCTTGATCAGGACATTGAGCAGGTTTTTGATCGCAAAAAAAACAAAACTTTCCGAAATGGTGATGCCATTAGATGGATACTTTTTAATGAAAAGGAGGAGGTAATTGGGCGCATTTCAGCATTTGTGAACACAAAAACATCAAAACGAGAGACCCAACCCACTGGCGGGCTAGGTTTTTTTGAGTGTATTGAAGATCAAAAAGCTGCAACCATTTTATTTGATGCCAGTGTTAATTGGCTGAAAACAAAAGGAATGGAAGCTGTTGACGGACCAATTAACTTTGGCGAACGCGATAGATGGTGGGGATTACTGATAGAGGGCTTTTACGAACCGGTTTATTGCATGAATTACAATCCACCTTATTACCGAAAGCTATTTGAGAATTATGGCTTCACCACCTTTTTTGAACAGTTTTGTTATTCACTAAATGTAGATGACGAGGTAGATTCTAGATTTGAGGAGGCCTATTTAAGAATGACATCGGTAGGTGATTATCGTACAGAAAATATCAAGAAAAATAATCTAGCAAAATACGCTGCCGATTTCACCACTATTTACAACAAGGCCTGGTCGAAACATGGTGGTGGTAAAGACATCACTTTGGAACAATCCTTATTGATTTTTAAAAAGATGAAACCTGTGCTGGATGAGAGTTTGGTTTGGTTTGCCTATTATAAGGATGAGCCCGTAGGGGCCTGGTTGAATCTACCGGAGTTGAACCAGTATTTTAAGCACATGAATGGCAAGTTTGGAATTGTACAAAAACTACTTTTTTTATGGCTCAAATTGACCGGCTCCTGTAAAAAATTCTATGGGGTGGTTTTTGGGGTCGTGCCTGAACATCAGGGAAAGGGTGTTGATGGATTGTTGATATGGTCAGGTGCGATTGCGATTAGAAAAAACAAGAAATATAACTTTATGGAATTGCAGTGGATTGGGGACTTCAATCCCAAAATGATCAAAATTGCCAAGTCGCTCGGCACCAAACAATGCCGTACATTGGTCACTTATCGTAAACTTTTTGATCCAAATTTGCCCCCACAAAGGCATAAAAGCATCCTTTAATGCAATTTAAAAATTTGAATTTCAGGCTCTTTCATCGAATGTTAATAAATTTGTAGTTACCCATTTGATTAGTGAAGGGATGTTTCTATTTTTGCAGCCTCGTTTGGCCTACTTGCCAAAAACCAAATACCCGATTCCGTAGCTCAGTTGGTAGAGCATTACACTTTTAATGTAGTGGTCCTGGGTTCGAGTCCCAGCGGGATCACAAAGAGGTTTAAGATGAAACCTAAAGTAAGTTTGTAACCTAAGTTGCAAAAAGTAAAACAGGGAACACTAAAAAGTGCTCCCTGTTTTTTTTGTATTAGGGTTTCGATAAACTAGTAATAAACTTTCTTTGAAAGTGAATCTAATTCCTCCCCTTAAATCCATTGTTATTTTAAATTATTCACAACTGAAAATTTTAGGCCCGTAACTATATTTGAAAATAAATCTCCAGTAAATTGTTGCCTGAGATTTATTTCGTTCCAAATTTTATTGCATCAACATCCGTTTAGTTTCAATGGTTATGCCATCAATAAAATTGATATATATAAACCATTGATTTTTCATAGTTTTATTCATTTACACCTGACAGGTGCAACACCTGTCAGGTGTAAAATCCGACTCTTTAATTATTTATTTTCAATAGGTTACAATTTGGTTGAAAAAATTAGTGGTTTGGGTTCATTTTTTTGTAATGGTTTCAGTAATTTTGAATTGAAAAATCGGCAAATTTGCCTCTTACTTACAAACATCAAAACCCAAAAAATAACCTCCCTATGAACACCGATTTAATGAATGCTGTTGCAAAATCTCTGCAAAAAAATCACCGAAATGGTCCTTTAAATGCTAAAAATCTGGTAGGTATTTACGGACATGTTATTGCAGAGAATGAGTCGATGCCGGCTGATAAAATTGCCGAACTAATTAATGACCTGGAACTAAAAAGCGAAGGTGACGAGGGTGATGATGATGCGTAGTGTTGGAATATTCGGAAAAACTAGGCTATTGTGTTTTTTTTAGTGCTAATTCCGGGTTTTAATATT
>JBBQVM010000211.1:0-5978 GCA_038211525.1 Bacteroidia bacterium | reverse complement strand
GTTCAAGGTAAACATGAGTATCATCTCGGCAGTCCATTTTCCAACTCCTTTGATGGAAGTCAGATAGGTCATGAGATCATCATCATTTAATGCTTTTAGTTTTTTAAAATCGAGTCCACTAGTAATTTCAAATTCTGCAATATTTTTAATGTATCCCGCCTTAGCATAGGATAATCCTGCGGCACGCATTTTCTCAATATTCATTCTTTTTACTTTGGCAGGATGTGGATCTCGCTGTGGAAAAAGATCAAGAAATCTTCCAAAAATTGTGTCGCCGGCTTTTACAGATAACTGTTGACTAGCGATGGATCGCAGTAGTGATAAATAAACTTTTGAATGCGGTTTTCCTATTTCAAATTTGCCGGTGTGTGCAATCACCTTTTTTAAGATAGGGTCCTTCAAAAGTACTTTATAGGTATTTTTGATATCATCCATAATAATTAATTTTTAGTATTTAATAAAAAGTAATTCCTTGTAAAATACGCACAAAACCTAAATTATTACTTCACCTTAGTTAAAATGCGCCACTCTTTTGGGTAATAGTTATTTGATCTGTTACCGAGTGATTTAATCCAACCTAAAGTAAAATTCTCAAAGGCAATAAGTGCCCATCCTTTTTTAATGCCGACAGGATTAATTGCATCACAACTCAAATAGGTTATCGCATCTTCTTTAGAAATAGTTATTTTTTCAATTGATTTACTACTATCAATACTCATTGCTAATTCTTGAGAAGGAATAAGATCTTTTCCCTTTAAGGCGCCAATGTGAATTCCTGCTTTCCTTACAAAGAATTTATCCAGGAGCACTTTTATTTCCGGGTAAACCGAAACAGGAAATGCATAGACCTCACTATTTTTAATGAAAGAAATAAAATTTTGTGAATTCTCGAGATAAGGTTCTAAATTAAATTCAGTATTCTTGACCGATTTGGGTTTTGAAATAGCAATTGCATGTTGCGCTTGCGACTTCTGTAACATTCCAAGAAAAAAACCTTCCCCTTTTATTTTGTGTGGATAAAAGCGGGTTCCAAATTCCGATTTTACACTACCGGGAACATCGAACGGAATTGCGACAGGTAACATATTAAATTCATCGGCCATCTGCTTTAAGCGAAACTCATTTTCTTGTTCTTCATAAGTACAGGTGCTATATATTAAATAACCGCCCTCTTTTAAGGCAGGATAAATTTCATGCAGAATATTTTGTTGTCGGTTAACGCACCTGGTTACATTTTCAATACTCCAATGATCAATGGCATCCGGATCCTTTCTGAATAATCCTTCTCCACTACAGGGTGCATCTACAACAATAACATCAAAAAAACCTTCGAGTTTTGAAAAATCAGCCGGTTCGTTTTGAGTAACAACCACGTTCGCAACTCCCCATTTAGTAATATTCTGCTGCAATATTTTATTACGTGATGAGATAACTTCATTCGACACGAGCAAACTTCCTTCAGTAAGTAACGAGGCAATATGTGTTGACTTACCTCCCGGTGCCGCACACAAATCCAACACCCGCAATTTTTGTTTATCTGCGAAAGCAATGCTTAAAGCCTGCTCCAGAAACATAGAACTAGCCTCTTGAACATAATAACATCCTGCATGAAATAAAGGATCGTGGGTAAACGAAATCCGTTCGGGTAAATAAAAGGCATTTGTCGCCCAAGGCACTAATTCATTTTTCTCAAAATTTTTTGATAGTTTAAAGGGATTCATCCTCACCGAAACCGGAGCAGGATTAGCATGTTCCTTCAAAAATAATCCTAATTCATCGCCCAGTTGATCTCTGAGTCGATTAATAAATTCTTCCGGCAAATGCGATTCTTTCACTCCTGAAAATTAAGAAAAAAATTTCAATTGCAAATTATTAATTCAGCTCTCCTATAAATAGGGAACTAAATGTGTTTCAATAAAAGCTAAAAAATATTATTGTACTACCAGGAACGTACTATTTGAAGGATGAGCTAGATTGATGTTCGGAAATATCTTCTTATTGTTAATGGGATCCACGTAAGTGTTTGAATAAAAAGATTCACCATAAGCAATTACATAAACAGTGTCGCCGCGATTAAATCCATTGTTAGTTAAATCAGTTTTTCTAATTCCATCAATGGTACCAGTTGCACTGGTGCCCATCCATTTGTGCCCCGGTGTATAGGAAAATTCCTCCGAACTCACATTTGTACTTGCCGAGAAAAATAAACGAATCCCTCTCTTTTGCACCTGGTCGGGTGTGGGTGAAATTGAACAGGTAAATGAATAAGACGAATCGGGCGCATTATAAGTTGACGATAAATTTGTAATTATGGTAGTACTTAATTGCCCTAAAGTATCAATACCCTCTAAAACCGTATTTCCCGGATTGGTAACCGGAATACTAAATCGCTTGTAACTTCCAAAACCAACTTTAGAAAAAGTGATATCGTGAATTCCATCATCTAAACCATATAAAAGAAAGGATCCATTTTCGTTGGTATTTCCTTTTAGATCGTTGGTGGATGTAATTATCATTTGGCCATGATCTGCCAAAAGATTTCCAAATTCATCAGCAAGCCGCACTTTCCCGGTCATACTTCCCTGCTTCGGTGCATTGGGATCCTCCTCTTTTTGACAAGAAACAGTCAGCAAAATAAGGCATATATTAATGAATATCAAGTGATTAGTTTTCATTGGACTTATATTAAAGAGTTTTATCCACATCAAACGAGAATTTTGGGGAAAGGTTCAGTAAATCAGGATTTTAAGTTAATTTAACCTACCATTACCACTATTTGTGTTATATTTGTATGACATTACGTTCCCTCACGGAACATACCCTTTTCCTCAACGTATAAAACGGATTAAAAATCCACCAAACCATGAAGTGCAGGCTTGTATGCATGTTCTTTGGACTGTTGTTGCAAGGTGCTGCTTCATCTTTCGCACAAACAGTTCTCCTCGACGATTTCAACCGCGCAAACAATAACGTAGTCGGAACCGGTTGGGCTGAAACAGAAACTGTAGCCAATACCGCAGCAACTATTACGGGAAATCAGTTGCGATTGGGAAGCGCTACCGCGGGCCGTGATTATGTGTACCAGGATGTTTCTGCTTTATACAATACCGTCCTAAATTCGAATACCGGAATTTTAACCTGGTCGTTTAATATGCGGCAGTCACGCACCGATCCTTCCGGTTTTGATAATAGCAACTACGGAGTAGCTTTTGTTTTGGGATGCACTTCAAATAATTTTCTTACCGGAAACGGCTATGCAATTGTTCTTGGTAATACCGGTTCTTCCGACAATCTCCGACTGGTGCGATTTGTAAATGGTATTGATGCCAATGCAAACATGACCAACATTATTGCACCTGTTGTTGATTATGGAAATGATTACCTTACGGTGAAAGTTACTTACAATCCGGTGAACAACAACTGGAATTTACTTGTAGGAAGCAACTTAACTTTTTTTGATGATCCACTTACTGCATCTTATTCCCAATTAGGTGTTACCACCATGGATGCCACCTATACAGGAAATGATTTATTATACTTAGGATGCGCCTGGAACCATGCCACTTCCTCCTCTGATTTTGCTACTTATGACAACATAAGAATTCCAAATCTTTGCACCATTGATCCGGAGCCTACGGTACCCTCTTCGGCGCTTTCATTTTCTGCAATAGGTGCTAATTCTGCAACCTTAAACTGGACAAGAGGTAATGGAACTGAATGTATTATTATTGGTAGTCAGACAGGAACTGTTACATCAGCTCCTGCAGATGGTGCCTCTTATGTTTCAAATACCACTTTCGGTTTAGGAACGCTAATGGCTCCAGGAGAATACATAGTTTATTCAGGTAGTGCATCCACTGCTACTATTAATGGATTAAGTCCTACAACAAATTATGAATTTAAAATATTTGAGTATAACGGTTCAGGATGTATCACCAATTATTTGATTCCTAATCCGGCAACGGCGTTACTAACTACCATAGCATGTGTGCCGTTAGCAGAACCAACTACCCCTTCAACTTCTCCGATAATAATATCAGGCTTAACCAGCAGTATTCAATTAGCTTGGACGCGTGGAAATGGAAGTTATTGTGTGGTAGTTATTAGAGCCGGTTCACCGGTAACTACTCCACCAACCGATGGAACTAGTTATTCAGCAAATTCCGTTTATGGAACAGGTTCATTTACTACCCCGGGTGAATATGTTGTTTACTCAGGAACGGGAACCACTGTTACTGTTACAGGTTTGTTAGCAGCTACTACCTATTATTTTGCAATTTATGAGGTGAATGGAACCGGTTGCAACAGTAATTTTTTAACAACACTTGCGGCAGTAATTAATGGATCCACATCCACGGTTTCGAGTTACAATTTATATTTTGGCAACTTACATTCTCACTCCGACTATTCTGATGGCGATATTGATAATGTGTGTAACGGTGCCGGCAGTGCAACCTGTTGTTACGACATAGGAAACACCGCATTAAATTTTGATTTCATGGGAATTGCTGATCACAATCACAATGAAGGCCCGGTAATGACTATTGCAAAATATTCGAGTGGATTAACAGAAGCAACCAACTATAATTCTACCCACACTGATTTTGTTGCGCTTTACGGAATGGAATGGGGAACCATTTCAACAGGAGGGCACGTTGCAGTTTATGGAGTCAATCAATTGGTTGGTTGGAACACAGGCAACTATAATACCTATTGCGCCAAAGGTGATTACAATACACTATTTAACCTGGTAACAAGTACGCCAAATGCCTTTGCAACATTATGTCATCCTAATAACACCGATTTCGCTAATATCGCGAATACTGCATACAACAGCATGTACGATAACGCTATTGTTGGAGTAGCCGTTAAAAACGGACCTTATAATTCTCTGAACACCACCTACACCGACCCTGCTGCAGGAAACAATGTTAATTATTACAATAAACTACTTGCAAAAGGGTATCACTTAGGACCCACTGTTGATCTCGATAATCACAACTCTGCGACTATGGGAAAAAGTAGCGAAGGAAGAACTGTTGTGCTTGCTACCTCATTGTCCAATGCTTCTATTTATGATGCTATGCTGAATATGCGCTTTTATGCCTCCGAAGATTATAATGTGAATGCAACATTCACTGTTAACTCCACTTATCCAATGGGTAGCATCGTTACACAATCAGTGGATCCAAACTTTAACGTAACTATTTCTGACCCTGATGGAGATATCATCAACTCTATAAAAATATGGTACGGTGTTCCCGGAAGTGGAGCCTTGCCTACCGTTTTAAGTTCAACAACAAATGTAGGCACGTTAGCATACACGCACACTTTTGCAACCGGTACCTATTACTATTATGCTGAAATTACAGAAGCAGATGGAAACAAAACATGGACTTCACCAATTTGGTACACAAAAATTACCTCCCCTCTTCCAATACAGTTGCTCTCTTTTACAGGAAGAGCTATTTCGAAAGGAAATTTATTAGAATGGACTACAGCCACTGAATTAAACAACGATTACTTTACGTTGATGCGTAGCAGAGATGGTTACAATTTTGAAGAATTAACAAGAGTAAATGGAGCCGGCACCAGCCTAAGTACCACTAATTATAAATGGCTCGACAAAAATGCTCCTACAGGAATTAATTATTATTTATTAAAGCAGACTGATTACGATGGTCATTTTACCTATTCGAATGTGATTTCTTTACGCACCGAAATTAAATCATCACCTTTTTCAATTTATCCAAATCCTAACAATGGATTATTCACTATAACCACAGGCGGAGGCAAAGAGGATCAGTTTTCGGTAAATGTTTATGATAATGTTGGCCGATTAGTCTACGAATCCAGATCTGCCTTTTCTGTTTTCACCGAAATTGATTTATCAAATTTAAATCAAGGAATTTACATGGTGCAAATTTTGAGTGAACAGGAATCGTTTGTTACTAAATTGGTTATTGAGAAAAGATAAG
>JBBQVM010000210.1:0-6018 GCA_038211525.1 Bacteroidia bacterium | reverse complement strand
GTTTACCATCTCAATACGAACATCTGCAGACTCATTTAGTAAAAACTGCAAGGTAAAAATATCATTGCTTGGGTTTGGGAATAATGTGAACCCATTATTTTTCGTATTTGCTGCCTCTTGTATTCCTGTTGGGCAAGCAATGGATTGACTTTGACGATAGGTGATGCGTGAACTAGAAGCTAATGAATCCTGAAATTCCTGTGCTTTCGTGCATTCGCCCTTCAGATAATAGGCCAGCCATAGATTGAGAAAATCAGAAGTGGCAGCTTGCTGTTCTCCGCGTGTGATGGTAGGACTTGGCGAACAGGTTAATTCACCAAATGCGCAATTAAAGTTATTGTTGGCGAAATAGCAATGTCCACCGCCGGTAATATAAACCTGTGTTTTGTAAGACGCAGCTGTAGCATCATAAATGAGATCTTGCTGCGCGGCAGGAGGCGCTACACAATCGTTAGTACCGCTGAATACCAACGTAGGAACGGTGACTTGCTGAGCAGCAGTAATGGAGGATGGATTCGTATTCGCAGCAGCAAAGGAGATCATTGTGGTGATACCTGAATTATTTTCTGCTGCCAAAAATGAACTCCCCCCTCCCATCGAATGACCCATGATCGCAGAAGTACTTCCTACACTGGAAAGCGGAACATCTGCACCTGCTCCATTAGCTTGTATTTCGGTAATCAGAAATCTCAAATCGGCTCCAAAATCGGCATGAGCAGGAGCAAATCCGCTTTCTGTTGTTGGAAAAGCCACAATATATCCCTGAGCAACAAGATCTTCCCAAAAGTTCTGATAAGCGCTCCAGGTCATTACGAATCCATGTCCGAAGGAGATAATCGGAAAAACTCCCGGGGCAATAGGAGTATTATTCCCGGCCACTGTGGCAGGATAATAAATTTCAGTCGGGATAGCGCGATTATTTCTTGAACTATCTGTAAATGTCACCTGCGTATGCCCCACTTGTTGAGCAAATGTTTGGAAAGAAGCAATTACTAAAATGATAAGGGGAAATAGTTTTTTGAAGGGCATGTTGAGGGATGGTTATAGGTTAATAGCTATTTAAAGGGATGTATGCAATTTCGGTTAACAAATAAGGAGGGCGATTTGTTTTGGAAATATTTGGGAATAAGTAGGCGTTTCGGATTGCTTTGGATAAGAGGATATGAAGTTACAACTAAAAAACAGACGAACTATGTATACTGCTGATATATCTCCAATTATTACCCGAAATTGAGATATAATTTACACTCTAAGTTCAGCAAATGTCTGAACTATGATTTTTTTGATTTTTGGGATTTGTGGGATTTTTGTGATTTTATGAGTTAAAATTACTGGATGCATATTGTAATACATAATTCAAATAGTAATATGTTTTGCTGTATAGATTTTTGCGCTCAAATTAATCACAAGAAATTGAAGTAAAAATAGCCTGAATTTTGATTTTATGACTACAGTGATTCGTGAGATTTGAACTTTTTATTTTTTAGCCGTTTAAAATTTAAACTCGTTTCGCCAAAGTTAATGAGCAAGCCAATTTCCAAATTGTAGGCTTCCAAATAATTTATTGCTTGCGCAAAATGTACATTCTCCAATTGAATCATCGCTTTTAGTTCCACTGAAATAACCTCTGCGACCAAAAAATCAACTCTCCTTGTTCCAATATGAGCCTCTCTATAAATGATAGGCATTTCAAATTCTCTTTTAAATTCAATACCAGCTAGTCGCAACTCAATTGCTAATGCTCTCTGATAAATCACTTCCTGAAACCCATTTCCCAAGTATTTATGCACCGTCATCGCACAACCAATAATTTTGGAAGTGAGCTCGGAGTATTTGTATTGTTCGTTAACCATTGTCGGGACTGTGATTTTTGGGATTTTATGATTTAAGATTATTGCTTGTGTCACGGGAAAAAATTGTCTGGACAATGATTCTTGTGATTTTTATGATTATGTGATTTTATGATTTAGAGTTACTGTAGGCATATTACATCACATAATTCAAAAAGAAATATGTTTTGGTGTTTGGGTCATAGCCATCAATAATAAAATGTTCAGTATTACAATTTAAATGTAGTGTAATTTTAAAATGACACCTACTTTAGAACAAATAAAATAGCTATTTAAAATGCTTTTTCATTGGAATCTTAAAGGATACTAGTGTGGTAGATCTTATTTCCTTGCTTACTTCACACCAGGAAACTCAGCGAATTTTACTTTCCACTGCTCATTATCATATTCCAGTTCAAATGTTGCTTCACCTGAATAATGAATCGGTTCAGTTCCAGTGCTGGACATTGCATCAAAACTAATAGTGGCTTTACGGATGCATTGACCTGAATTAATAGTATCATTAAAAATATCAAATTCCAAATTTCTAAATTCTTTAATTGCATCATGGAATTCACAAAGCGCTGAGAAGTTTTGGATTTCTTCCTTAGAGCGATCACGGAAATGGCTATCAAAATCGTCCGAGAAAAATATATTTATAAACTCTTCACACTTGATGCGCGAATCGAATTCATTATAGGGATTAAAATCCTCATAAAAATAGTGCGTTCCAATTTCAGAATCGGGCATATTGAGAATAGGATGCTGAAATAATACCTCTGTTACAAATTTGTAAAGCGTTCGGGCCTCAATTCGGGAAAGGACAGAGTATATTATATTCTTTTCAAACAATAACTCTTCCAACCTATCAAGCTCTGTAATAATTTGTTCATCATTCAACTCCTTCTCATGCAAGAAATCCGGCCTTCCGATAAAATCGTAAATGGGAATATCTTCAATATCTGAAACCTCATTATCCATTGATGCCTTAAATTTTAACCAGTCATTTTCAAATTCAGGATCAACCTCCATACCGGGAAATACGACTACATCTTTGGCCCCTTGTTCTGCCATAATCTTCAATTTAAGGAATTCATTTTCGATACGGAGAGCTTCCTCTTCGTCACCGGGCAAATTTTCTTGTGACATGATTTTTAAAAATTTAATTTTTTAAATGTGGAACTAAAATTACTATATGAGATCAGATACTCCAAATACTTTACGAATCGAAAAGGTACGTTGGCTAAGTCAGAATATACGTTAGTCAGAACATAGTTAAGACTGATAATTGCGTTGTTGAGGAGGAATGTTATGAAAAATTTATCTTCTCAGAAATCAAAAAGTACTCATTAATGAAGATCTGACTTTTAGTTGTGACGTTGCAAAACAAAAATTGAATCAAGCATGTAAACGAAATATTGAGAGTTTCCCTGATGATTCCATGTTTCCATTAACAATTGATGAGGAGTTTACTTTGAGGTCACAAATTGTGACCTCAAAGATGGGAAGAGGTGGTCGCCGATATGGGTTAAACACAACTTTGAGGACCTATAAAGAGTCATGCGTACTTCCACTCACTTGACTCGATATGGAAGTGAACAATGTGTAATTCGCCAGCAGTTATCAATTTGTTCGAGCGAACATTTACAATCTCCTTCATAGAGATGGACAAAAACATCATTTACTATTCCATGAAAACCAAGTTCAATAATAACTGATGCCAAATTGCCGTCCATGGAAATTTCATCCATTTCAAAATAATCAAGCCCGATATTTTCTTCATATTTTTTTAATATTCCCTTGATTTATTTAAAATTCGCGAGAGTATGTTTCAAGTGGTTGATGCGGTCGGGACCATGGAAAGTCTCAAACAAAATCCGGATAAAATCACTCGATGCCTTTTTTACAGCGTATTCACTATTCGGATGAAATTCTTCATAAACAAGTTTCAGCGGTGACGAATAAATAATACCGGTGGTGAGCAGGCTGAATAGTTCTTTGGTAATAAATTTGTACAGTTCACGGTCAGAAACTTCCGAGTAGGTATTAATAACAACATGATGTGCTTTCATCACCTCCTGTAACTTTTTGAGTTCCGCGGGCAATTGCTCATTACCCAGGTTATCAACGGGCCGAAATTTAGGTTTCCCAAAATATTCATGAAATGTTTTAAACCGGTTGGAAGGCCGTTCTCCGGGCACTTTCTCGGCCCAAATAGAAAATTCGATTTTATCCAAAGTGGATGGTATCATCGCTCGATCGCGCGGAGTTCTAAGGAATTTAATTGAAATTTTTCCGTTCTCATAATTCTCAGAAATTTCAAAATTTCCGTTTGCTTGAGTCATAAATGGAGGTAGATTGTTCATTGAAAAATTGTTTTTAAGTTGTTTTAAAAGTTAGATGCAAATTTGAAAATCAAAATTAATTATATTTAAAGTCAAATAAAAATGATTTTTGATTTTAAGCGTTTATAAATGTTTATGAACTAATTCGTACTTAATTTGAATGGGGATTAGAGAATTACAAATCGGTTGCAAGTACAAGTGAAAATAAGTTTTTGGTATGATCGTCACAATTTCGAGCCAATACATTAAATACCATTCTGCGAAACATCCTAGGATGGCCATGTGGGGATGTTAGTTGATCATCGATTACCGAGATATAGAAGTTCATTTTACCTCCAAACTCAGGTTTAAATCCTACAACTTTTAAGTCAAATACAACAATGCCACGAATGTGGATGTAATAGAGACCAAAATCCTGGAAGAAGAGTCAAAATAACATTGTATTAAATTCACAATCAATGCATCTCATCAGACTTAATTATGCTGACTTTAGGTGTTAGAATCTTTGGTTAAATATTAGTTTAATATACTCCACCAAGAACTATAATTTCTGATCAAAAGAAAATTATAAAATTAAAATCAGTTACTATTCCATCGGCAAAGTCAAATAATCTTCATACCAAATACCATCATTGATATGTAGTCGACATTCCCCCTCCCATACAAAATAATCCACAAAAAGTGAATTTTTTAATCCATAGAAGTTGCATTTAAAAAAAACCGATGCACTTTCTTGATCCATATAAAATCTTTCAATTTCCACCAACCGAACATCGAATGATTCATAATTTAGGATGAATGCTTTTAATTCCTTATAGTTTATAAGAATCCTCTTGTAACATTTCCATTGATATTTCCAAGCCTCCAATCCGAGTACAGCTCTCAACAAATCACTCACTTTTTTTTTAATTATATACTCATCCGACGGACAAAATTCATTGTAAATAATTACAGCGGGCTTGAGAATAATATGACCTTCGGTAAGCATCGGAAACAAGTCACAGGTGATGAAGCGATAAAGTTCCTCATCAGAAACAACGGTAAACGTTTTAATGATGATGTCAAACGATTGCATGATAGTTCGCAATCTGTTGAGTTCATCAGTCAGCTCTATACCACTAAGTTTATCCAGCACGATAAACTCCGGTTCACCGATCAATTCGTACAACGTTGGGTAACGGCTACCGGCCTCCTCCCCTGCCTCCTTCTTTACCCAAATAGAAAACTCCAATTTATCTACAATGGTCGGTACCATTTCCCGTTCATTATCCTTTTCAAAAATAATTTCAATTGGGAAGGTTTTGTTAGTTTTCTGTGACTCTTCAGCATCTGTTATGTCTGCTGCAAATTGATTGTTGTTGTTCATGATAAAAAGGGTTTAAAAAGTGAAATAAAATAATTATCTAGGCAAAAATAATAACACCTCGGACTTTTTGCAAGGGGTTGTTGAAAAGTAAACGTTTAACATGGTTGAAGACGTTCAGTAACATAACAAAATAAATTGTTTCTAGTATAAAATAGAGTCTAATAAAATTGTTGGACTGGGGGGGGCTCAGTTTATTAGGTTCTTGCATTACAAACTTGAGCCAACGTTTTGATTTAAAGCTAGGATAAAATTAAAATTAATTTTTAACCAAATCTTACCATATAGAGCCAATCTCCAAATTCGGAATCTAAGTAAATCTCCTTCACAAAATCTGTATCAAATATTTCAAAATCTTCTGGCAGTTGCTCAGTCAGACGTGTTTCAGCATAATTTATAAAAGTAGATATATGATAAGAATCGAGTAACGATCTGGCGAAAAATTCTGAATGTCTTATATTGTTCATATCAATTCCCCATG
>JBBQVM010000209.1:0-6029 GCA_038211525.1 Bacteroidia bacterium | reverse complement strand
TTAAGGTCATATGGCCCGGTAAGTTGGTAGCAATTCATTATGCCTGTCGACATATAATTACAACGTTGAAGAATAAAGTTTCTTAATATTTGTGTATTTGCATACCATTCAGCATAGGTTCCTTGCCAACGGGCAGCGTGCTGGGTCATTTCAGGACTGAGTACTGCAACGATACTATCAAGTTGAGAAATCATGTGATCACAACTGAAAACTGTGTTCCATAAATCAATTTGGCGGTTGATATAATACTGGTTGAACTCCGGATTGGTCCGTAATTTATTCAGCAATGCAATATGTCCCTTTGGATCGGATGAACCGGTAAGTCCTTCCACATCGCATGGATTAGCATTGTAATTGGTATTTGGAATGCCGGTGTAATTGATGTAAAAGTTAAAAGTGGCATCGTTATCCCATAAAATATAACCCCATTTCAAATGTGTTCCGGTACTATCCATCCCTCTCCACCAACCGGTGTTATAGTTTAGCCAATCGGAACAAACTGTAATTGCATTAACTAAAACATAATCTACCAGACTAGCTCCATCAAAACGATCCATCACATATTGGTAGGCAATTGGATCATTCATATTACTACTCATTGCTGTAGAATAAAAAGAATTCCAATCTTGCAAAGCTTGTGCTCCACCATATTGCGCCCAGGTGTTTCCCCAAGTTTCAATATACTGCAAATGAAATTTATCCTGTCCATAATAATAGTCGGTGAAATCATGGTCATCAGGATTATCCCTTATATCATAAACGCCCCAATAATTACCATCAAGATAAACGACACATTTAGCTGCTCTACGAACGTCTAAATCGAGTCCGCCTTCAATGGAAAGGTTATGAACATAGGCATCTCTAATGTGAGCACTTCCCTGATTGGCCGCATGATGATCGGCAGGATAATTATCGTCGCCTGCAGCCCGGAGGATCACTCGTTGAAAGCCGGTCCTGGTAGTGGAAGCAAATAGTTGATGCTCTACTGAATGATTGTAACCCATTTCATCACGTGAAATAAAATCAAGACTACGCTGACTATTGGCCCATGAATCCTGACCATGACGATTGAACTCACCATAAGATTTTGCAACTCTGGTGCCGGTAACATCAAAATACTCAAAGGATCCTTTTGGTTCTAATGTTCCAGATCCGTTGGCGAGTGTTGTTAACTGATTTCCGGAAACAGATACCACCGGCATGGTGTGAGATACATTGATAAAGAAGGTCTCATACCTGATAAAACTGGGTAATATTTCAGGGTCGGTACTAATGGTAATAGCTTTAACCACTTTTGTTGTTGCAATAGATAATGGTGTGGTGTAAATTGGCGATGACCCTGTAGGTAAAGTACCATCCAAGGTGTAATGAATGTCAGAATTTGGTTCTGTAGTGGTAATAGCGAGTGTTACTGTACCGGGATAAAAACCTGCTCCCTGACTGTAATCGGGTTTGTCGGCATAGGCAGCGTATGGTGTTGCTATATTGTTGGAAGCATTAGGAGTAGGATTGATGAAAATACTCCAGGCCGGAATGCCGTTAAATGTTCGTCCAATGGAGTGACCCAATTGCGTTTTTTGATTAAATTTTACATAGTCGATTATTACTGCAGATGGGTTAGATAAAACTATAAACTCAGGATTGTTTTTTGTTTGATTTAATTTGAAATTGGTGTGGTATCCTGCTGGGGTAACCACGTTTCTTCCTGAAGCCCAAAACCGCACGAACCCGTTGGAAGCAATAGTTATGCCCGACGGTACTACCCATTTAGTGTTGTTCAAAGAGTCATCACTAAGGTAATATCCTGCCAGGTTTACTGTGGAACCGGTGGCATTGTATAACTCAAACCAATCTCCATAATCACTATGGTCATCCACAAACTGTGTTAGGTTGGAACACGAATATTCATTAATAACCACCTGAGCACTTAAGCGGGTCGAAAAAGAGATGATACTTGCCATTAGCAATACTTTTGATAGGTAGTTTTTAAAATTCATGGGTTTGATGAGAATTAAAGTTGTCTTAACAATTAGTTAATGCAAGATAGGAATATTTTATTATAAGCTATTTAAACTCAAGAAAATATTATGAAAGATTTAATCAATCAAAATGTGCGTCAGTCCTAATTCAATCAATTGCGATTCAGTAAATTGATTTAGGTTCTGATAAAAATCACTAAATTTGAAGTCCACCTAAAAATAACCACTCACAAATGATGGAAGTTCAATACGGCAATTATAGCAATACAGTACTGTGCGACAAAATTTTCAAAATCCGGCAGGAGGTGTTTGTCAAGGAACAACGTGTTTCGCGTGAGGAGGAGTTTGACGAATTTGAAAAATCAAGTATTCACTATTTAGGAACATTTTCCGGCACCGATGCAGGCACAGCTAGATGGAGAATCACCGATAAGGGTATTAAATTGGAGCGATTTGCTGTTTTAGCTGAGTTTCGAATGAAAGGTGTGGCAGCTAAAATTCTGCATCAGGTTTTGGAACATGTTACTCCTATCGGATTAAAAATTTACCTACATGCGCAAGTATCAGCAGTTGGTTTTTATGAAAAAAATGGCTTTAAAAAAGAAGGGTCGATGTTTACCGAAGCAAACATCGACCATTTTAAGATGTATTTTGATAGAAACTAAGGCTATTATTTAAGCACTACTCTCTTTTCTTTAACCATTGATCCGTTAGTTACACGAAGGATATAGTTACCCTTACTAATAGTATTGGAACTAAGAATAAATTCATTGCTCCCCGGCTTTGCTTCAAAATCGTCAAAAGCCAATTCGTTCTCTTGAATATCAGATAAAGAAACTCGGAAGCTGTCGTCGACTTGAGTATTAATTACAATTCTAAAAGAACCATAACCATTTGGGAACACATCCACTTCAGTATTAGCAGTTGCGTGTTTTGAACACTGCACTTTAACAGGTTCTGAGTACTCATATTTCCCTTTACCTATCACTTTCCTAAGTCTGTAATAAGCATCATCCCCTTTTGCAGTGGCCTCTTCAACCATATAATGATTCTTGCCATCTTTCTTTTCAGGTTGCGGAGCTCTAGAAAAAACCTCATAATTAACCTTATCATAGGTTTTCTCAATCTCATAGGCATATTTAGAACCACCCTCGGTGATCCAGTTGAATAACAAGGAGCCATCATTGCAACTAGCTTCAAAACTTTGCAGTTCCTCATCCAAAGCCTTGGATTTCATTTTGCTTAATCTGTCAAAATTTTCTGATGAAGCAGCTATAACTTCCTTATTTACAAAGCTTTCCTCGCTCTTTTGCTCGGAAACGCCAGTTTGAACAACAGGTTTTTTCTTAATGATAATAGCGGCTGTTGACACATCAGAGGCATCTTCTTTTTTGTCAGGTTGAACAAAGGCAACCTGCGCCCCAACTGTCGTATGGTCGACTGTTAAAACGTTTTCAAAAGAAGCTGGAACTGGTTGGTTTTCAGCAAAATTTTCTTTTTTCAAAGGATCAGAAAGCATCAGATAACCGGCTATCGCTAGCGCTCCAATGGCAATACCTCCTGTAATATTGAGGATTTTAACGTGATCTTTGATTTGCTTGATTTCTTTTCTGTGATTTTCGTTTTTCATATCTGGTCCTTAAGAATCGATCAGAGTTTACGGTCATACACGTCAAAGGTTGCGAAAAAAAATGATAAATTCAACAGAAAATACAAAAGTTTCTTACAACTTTATTACCATTTCACAATTAGAATATTGCCCATCTTTGCAGACTTTATTTTTATGCAAGTCAATTCTTCCTACAAAGACATCTGGAAAATCTCCTACCCAATTATTCTGGGAAGCCTTGCTACAACGGTACTTAACATAACCGATACGGCCTTTTTAGCTCGGGTTGGCGAGGTAGAATTGGGCGCCATGGCCATTGCAGGGGTCTTCTATTTTGTGTTGGTTATGATCGGTTTTGCACTTGGCACCGGGGCTCAAATTCTGATGTCGAGAAGGGCCGGCGAAGGAAATCATGCTGAAATAGGGAAACTTTTTGATCATACACTGCTGATTCTTACAGTTGTGGCCATCCTGATGTTCGTTTTCAGTGTGTTCTTATCCCCCTCTTTTTTCGAAAGCATCCTCAAATCGCCCAAGGTCCTTAAATCATGCAATGATTACATGGGGATCAGAAGCTATGGCATTCTTTTAACCATGGCCTCCATCTTTTTTCGTTCCTTTTATATTGGAATTAGTCATACCCGAATTATTACCTATTCGGCAATTATAACTATGGCCGTAAATGTAATTCTCGATTACTTGTTGATTTTTGGCAATTATGGATTTCCTGAAATGGGAATGAAAGGAGCTGCTCTTGCCTCTGTTATTGCTGAACTGGCTGCCCTTGTTTACCTCGTGTTTTATTCAGCAATCAAGCATGAATTCAAACACTTTCAACTTTTCCGGTTCACCGATACCAAATGGAGTCGTTTTTCGGCAATCCTAACAATATCTTCACCCGTGGTACTTCAAAACACCTTATCAATGGGAGCCTGGTTTCTCTTTTTTGTTTTTATTGAAAGAATGGGCGAACACCAGCTCGCCATTTCCAATATCATCAGAGCAACCTATATGATTTTAATGACTCCCATCTGGGGATATGCCGCCGCAACCAATAGTATGGTCAGCAACTTAATCGGTCAACGTAAAAATGAAGAAGTGAAAATTGTCGTAAAGCGAATTATTTACATGAGCTTGCTCACCACCTCAGCCCTATTCCTCATAACAATTATTTCGCCCCAATGGATTCTTAGAATTACCACCTCTGACCAAATGCTTATTTCCGATTCTTTAGGTATCTATAATATTGTGCTCGTTGCAATGTTTCTTTTTTCAGTAAGTGTAATTCTACTAAGTGCAGTTTCTGGAACAGGTAATACCAAAGCAGCTTCTGTAATCGAATTTATTAATATCTTCATTTATGTTTCTTACGTTTATCTTTGTGCTGATGTCTGGAATTCCAGTATCGAAGTGGTGTGGCTATCTGAAATAATTTACTGGTCGATGATGGGAATATTATCTGGATTATATTTAAAAATCAACAAATGGAGACAGGTAGAAATCTGAGAAAGTCAATTTGCTTTTTTGTAGCTTGTTTCGTTTTGGTTACGTCCTGCAAAGTGCGGCAAAAACAGGAAATAAATATAGTGCCTCCCGATGCGGTACTGGTGCAGGTTATCGACTACAGCGAACTTGATGGTTGTCAGTTTTTATTGCAGATGGAAAATGGCGATAAATTACAACCGTTAAATCTGCCACTCAAATACCAAAAAGAGGGAATTAATTTATTTATTACCTACAAAATTATCGATGGCATTAGTATTTGCATGGCAGGTAAGATGGTGCAAATTAACTATATAAGCCAAGCTAAGTAAAGAAACACTTTAATACATAAATTTCAACTTTAATGAATATAGTTTTTCTCGGCACACCTCAGTTTGCAGTCCCATCTCTTGACATACTTTACAGGAATGGGTACCCTATTTCGGCAGTGGTTACGGCTCCCGGGAAACCTGCCGGAAGAGGTTTAGTCATCAGGGAATCACCAATAAAAAAATATGCCGGTGAGCAAGGTTTGAAAACATTTCAGCCAACGAAACTAAGCGATCCCGATTTTTTGCTTCAAATAAGTGACTTGAAACCCGATTTAATGGTAGTGGTTGCATTTCGCATGATGCCGGAGTCGCTATGGTCGATACCTTCCATGGGAACTTTTAACTTGCATGGCTCCCTCCTTCCTCAATATCGGGGTGCTGCACCCATTAACAGAGCAATTATAAATGGTGAATCGGAAACGGGTCTAACCACGTTCTTCCTTAAGCATGAAATTGATACCGGCAATATTATTTTTAGAGAACGGGTTACAATTGATTCCAATGAAACTGCCGGTGAGTTGCATGATAAAATGATGATTGTTGGAGCCGATCTGGTATTGAAAACTGTTAAAGAAATAGCATCAGGAACGGTAAAAGTGGTTCATCAATCGGAACTATTAGCGCCAG
>JBBQVM010000208.1:0-6046 GCA_038211525.1 Bacteroidia bacterium | reverse complement strand
TATGGTATTTAAATATAATTCTACAAAAGCATTGTGAAATATCATTTTTGAATTGTGGCTTTGATATGATATCTTAATTCTTTTATTGAATTTTAAATGTGAAGCAGTTCCTAGTTAGATTGGCACAGAAAAAATTCAAATAATCAAAGAGTGAATTTAATTCCAGTGGATACCCTATAGTCCGATTCGATGGACTTCCCCAGCATAGAACTTGATAGCTCTAAGTCGCATGATTCAATGGTTACCTTAACATATAGTTAATGATGCTCGTGGGATTATCCTACTAAAATTAATTGCAAACAAGTCCAGGGTGGTTAGATTAGTTATAATAAGTGCGTTTAAGTTTTCAGATAATTCATTGTTTTGTTCTGATATTCAACCACTTAAATAAGAATTTAAGTAAATCTTGTATTTAATAAAATACTCCCTATATTTGCAGTCCTCAAAAAAATGGGAGCTTAGCTCAGCTGCCTGCCTGCTGAAGGCAGGGTTCAGAGCACTCCGTCTTCGACGGAGGGGTCACTGGACGAAAGAGTAGAAAAAATGGGAGCTTAGCTCAGCTGGTTCAGAGCATCTGCCTTACAAGCAGAGGGTCACTGGTTCGAACCCAGTAGTTCCCACTTCAAGCCCCCGCAAATGCGGGGGCTTTTTTGATTATCCCTTTTTATGTTTAAAGTTTACAACTTATTTTTCGTTTTCGGCTCATATCTTTTTTCCAGTAACACTTTTTTAATTTTCCTTTTTTATGTTCAAGGTTTACATCTTATTTTCTAAAATTCTCGATCGCTATTATACCGGCTTTACCGGTGATGAAATAAATGAACGTATCCGAAGGCACAATTCGAATCATCGTGGATTCACAGGTACAGCAAATGATTGGACCCTTAAGTGTTTGGAGGAGAATTTTACAGAACAGCAAGCCAGAAGTCGGGAGCGTGAAATTAAGAATTGGAAAAGCCGAAAACGTATTGAAGAGTTGATCCGAAAATACAAAACATAGCTCAGCTGTCTGCCTTCTGAAAACAGGATTCAGGGCACTCCGTCTTCAACGGAGGGGTCACTGGTTCGAACCCAGTAGTTCCCACAAAGTCTCGGATTTTCCGGGACTTTTTTTATAACTAATATCTGGTTCGAAGCCACTAGTTCCAACGTTGTTCTGCAAAAACGGAATGGATTTTTTGGAATTTATTGAGGTATAACTGCACTATAACTAATTCACTTTTGGAATTCACTCATCCACCTAATTGCATTTCATAAAACTGCCATAGGACTAGTACTTCGAATCAGTTAGCCCATTCTAGTTGTTGGCCATCTCTATCCATATTGATGCTCAATAACATCCATTTCTTGAAAATGGTCCATATTATGGGCAAAACAACCACCAATTCAAACTTTTTCCCCAAATCTCTTCAATAGTGCTTAATTTTGATTATTAATATTTACACGCTGATCAATGCAAGCCAACCACCCCGTTTCAAATTTGCACCTATGCTATAGAGCGTACCTTATTATTCTCTTGCTCCTTTCCACCCTGAGCTTGCATGCACAAGGGCCCGAGCGTTATGATGAGGATGGTAATTTGATTCTTGTGAAAGGTAAGAAAGGTTTTGCTACCGGAATTTATATTGGCACCTATTTTCCTAATAGTAATTCAGCCAGTTTATACGATGGGTATGGGTTCGATTTTGATAAAAACAGAAATTCTTTCGAAAATAGTTGGATGTATCAGAAGATTATTAATCAATACGGAGGTGGTTACGGTCAGCCGGATTATATTGGTGAAGCCCTAGGTGTGCCACCTGAAGATTGGAATTTCGACGAAAGTGATATGCCTTCTAATATGCGCTATAAAACTGCTTTCCTGGTTGGATTTTCAGGCCGTTATTCCGTTGATCCTAAAAATGCAGTACTTATAAATGCTAACGCCGCCATTCTTAAAGCCGCAGGAAATTTCACCATCACCACGCGTCCTGTTCCAGGTTCAACCCAAGTAAATAATAGTATTAAAACGTTTAATATTAGCGGACAAGAACAGCGCTTATTGCTGGAAGCAGGCTATCAGCATCTTTTCGGACAAGGTGATGGGTTTAACTTTTTTATGGAAGGAGGATTGCATGCAACCCTTGCTAAATTCGATAATAATGAAATTGAAATTGAAAATTTACGAATCAATCTTTTCGATCCCTACTACGACCAAAATAGTGGCTATAACTTTTATGCCGGCACTAAACCGGTATCATTAGGTTTTGGAGCCTTTGCAGGGATGGGCGTGAATATACGCACCACCGGCCATTGGATGATACAATTAGTTTATGATCTTACTCTTGAAAATGTTAAAATAGCCTATAATCCTAAACTTACTATCAATAACGCCATAGGCCTACGTGCTTATTATAGTTTGTCGAAACAATAAAATTATTTATTGAATTAATAATTTAAAAAATGCCTAATAGCGTAAATGTGATGTGGCTAAAGCTAATAAAACAATTTAAGAAAATTTAATTCGTTGATCAAGAAATTAAAAATTAATATGCATTTCAATTTTATCCGGCCTTTGCTCCTATTTGTTTTTTGTATCCTTTTGCAGGATGTATCAACTGCTCAACAATTACTAATTTCCCCATCTAATATTGATGCCACTACGCTTGGCTATACTAAAGTGATTGGGCAAGATGAGGAGGGCTATTTTGTTTTAACCAGCAACCTGAGTATGAATATTGAAAACGACAGAGTTGGTTTTAAATACAGAAAATATAAATTAACCTACTACACCAAAGCACTCACTTTAAAGTGGGAGAAAAGTATTGAACCTGGTAATTCGGATATGTCAATTGATGCCGTTACCTTTTTTAATGACAATGTTGTTGTGACAGCGTCGTTGTATACTAGAAGTGAAAATAAATTGAGTTACTATTTTACTACCATCAATAATATTGGTGAACAACAATCCTCCAATAAACCGGTTGCTGAATTTTCACCGGTAAAAAATGATTACGATAAAAGTAAAATTATTATCTCCCAGGGTCGCGAAAAACTAGCAATTGTACTTCTGGAATTTACATCTGACGAAAGTCAAACATTATTTGCCTCCATTCTTGATACCTCTTTCACCGAGCAGGAACAAAAAAGTGTAGTGATTCCCTTTGCGCAAAAAACATTCGACATTTCCGGGTATTCATTATCAGATCACAACGATCTGGTTGTTTTAGGTATCAATTCGGAGAAAATAAAAGCATTGTCGTCGAAAAGAAAAACAGATTATTATGTGTACAGTTCCAAAGCAGGGCAAAAAATATTCAAAGATTTTAAAGTTTCCGGAGATAAAATGATCACCGGTTTGGGTGTTGCTTTTGATAATATTAATAATCTGGCTGTCCTTGCAGGATTTTATTCGGATCGCGATTCATATACCGGCGCCGGAATTTATTATGCATCCATTGATTTAAATTTGAATGAAGAATTAAAAGTACAGACCTCAGCAATGGATAACCAAAAAAACATACGTTTGAGAGGTGAAAGAAATAATTCGGGATTGAGTTTAATAGGTTATCCGATTGAGCGCATCGTGCTTCGTAATGATGGCGGCGCGGTGCTGGTTGCTGAAGCTGCATACACTACCGAGTATTCCTACTACGACTCCTTCAGCCAATCGTTCACCCGTCGTCTCGAATATCATTTTGATAATGTAGTTGCTATTTCAATCAACAGCGATGGTACTGTAGACTGGAACGCAGTGGTTGATAAAGAGCAAATTTCAATGGACGACAATGGAATTTATTCTTCGTTTTGTTCGTTATTGAATAGTGAAAACCTGGTGATTGTTTATAACAACGACATCAGTAAACACAACAGCATTGTTGCTGCTACAATCGATAACAAAGGCAAACTGAACAAGGGCCGACCCATTCCGGGAACCGAAGGGTTATTGTTACTTCCTCGTTCCGGCAAGCAGGTTACTGCCAATTCTATTCTTGTACCGGCGTACAAAAAAAGAAATCAGTTTCTGGTTCAAATTACTTTTTAACATGCGTCCACCCGGTCCGTTTGGACATCCTTTACTGGGAAATTTAAAACACCTCAGAGTTCGGGTTCTTGATTTTTTTGCTGAGCTGCAGGAAAAATTTGGAGACATCACAACGGTTCGTTTTGCTATTCGAAATGTTACCTATATCCAAAATCCTGAATACATTTATTATGTACTTCAGGAAAATAACAGAAACTATACGAAGAGTTTAAGATATGAACAACTAAAATATTTATTAGGTAACGGTCTGCTAACAAGTGAAGGTGAATTCTGGCTCCGTCAACGGCGTATGATTCAGCCCGCATTTCACAAACATCAACTCAGTTCGTTAGCCAACGAAATGGCTGTATGTACTGACGAAATGTTATTGCAATGGGAAAAAAACTACTCCGGAAAATCCTTTAATCTTTCAGCAGAAATGATGGCGCTTACTTTGCAGATAGTAGGCAAAACACTTTTGAATGCTGATGTAAAATCGGATGCAAAAAATGTTGGTGATGCACTTAGCTTTCTCTTGCGCGAAGTCAATATCAGAACCCGAACTCCCATTCTGCTTCCACTCTGGGTACCGGCTCCAAAGCATCTGAAAATAAAAAGCGCCATTGCAACTATTAATAAAGTACTCGACAAAATATTCGATGACCGGAGAGCAAATCCCTCCGAAAGAAACGATTTGCTTACCATGCTTATGGAAGCCCGTTACGAAGACACCGGACTTCCGATGGAAAACAACCAACTGCGCGATGAGGTGATGACCTTGTTTGTTGCAGGTCATGAAACAACTGCCAATGCACTTTCGTGGACGTTATTGTTGCTATTGCAGAATCCCGAATGTCTGAGTAAATGTATTGATGAAATAAAAAAGGCTATTGGCACCAAAACACCTGAGTTCACGGATCTTCAAAATTTGAAATACTTATACATGTGTATTGAAGAATCGATGCGTATCTATCCACCGGCCTGGATAATAGGTCGAAAAACAATTAGAAAAGATCAAATCGGAAATTATAAAATTCCGTCCGGACACAATGTGCTTATCAGCCCGTATGCATTGCATCGCGACAAGCGTTACTGGCCCGATCCCGAAAAATTTATCCCCGAAAGGTTCCTCCCGGAAGAAGTAAAAAAGCGTCCCAAAAATTCCTATCTTCCATTTGGTGCCGGTCCGCGTATGTGTATTGGAAATAATTTCGCTATCATGGAAATGCAAATTGTTCTTTCAATGATACTTCAAAAGTTCCAACTTCATCTCATTCCCAACAAAGTTGTTACTCCTGAACCACTCATCACCTTACGACCCGGAGGCGGAGTTTGGGTTGAATTAAACTCTTTGAGTAATTAACAACCTCAATTACCATAAAATTTAGATATTTGTGAGATCCAATTTATTGATGGACGTGTGATGATTAATCAAAATGGGATTAGAATGGTTGTAAAATACCTCCGGCACCAGCTTGTCGCAGGTAATGAACACAGTGTACACTCCCCTTTTGTATTTAAATTGCTTACTGAAGGCATTTACAAAAAGGATCATCCACTCGAGCTAGCAACAATTGAAAACATAAGAAAAAAATTGTTATCCGATGAGCGGGAAATTAATGTGATTGATTTAGGCGCCGGTAGCACATTCGATGGGAAATCGAAAAAACGACTCGTAAAAGCTATCGCTGCCAACTTCGCAAAATCGAAACGTTATTGCAAATTACTTTACCATCTCACCGAATTTTTAAAACCTTCGGTAATGATTGAACTTGGTACTTCGCTTGGCATAAGTGCCATGTATCAATCGACCGGAAATCCTAACGGTACACTATATACGTTGGAGGGTTGCCCTTCGACTGCACAAGTAGCAATTGAAAATTTCAAACAGAATAATTTCACTACTATAAAATGTGTTACAGGTAATTTTAACGACACGCTACCAATTCTTTTGAATGAAATAAAAAAAGTAGATTATATTTTCATCGATGGAAATCATACCTATGAAGCAACGATTCGCTATTTTAAACTTCTTAAAAATCA
>JBBQVM010000207.1:0-6075 GCA_038211525.1 Bacteroidia bacterium | reverse complement strand
TGGATTATTATCCTGATTTTGTTAGTCAGGATACCTACAGATATTATCTTAAATTTAGCAAACCGGTTACTATTGTAAGTGCCCCTAAAAAAGTAGACTACAAAAATGCATTAGGAAATTTAACCATCAACTACTCTCAACCGCAACCTGATGCCATCTTAATTGAATCGTATTTTGTAACAGCGGCCGAAAAAGTCTCTCCCGGAAAAATATCGGATATAGCAACTATTTTCAACGCTATTACGGAACTCAACCATGGTGAAATACAGATCAAGTATTAGGTGATTCATTAAAATTAGTAATGCATTTCCTGATTTTCACTTGTCAGGTGTAAAAATCACTTAACACCTACTATTCACCTACTTACCCACTTTTTCATTATACTTTCATCATACAAAAAACGATCTTCCTATATTTGCCCAACTTTTAAAAATTATGCTGGAAGAATTAAAGAGGTTTGAAGAAAAGAGGCCTGAAATAGTTTTCGAATGGAAAGATCAGGAGACCGAGGCTGAAGGTTGGATCGTTATTAATTCTCTCAGAGGAGGAGCTGCCGGCGGTGGCACCCGGATGAGGAAAGGCCTTGATAAACACGAGGTTATGTCACTTGCCAAAACCATGGAAGTGAAATTTACCGTTGCCGGTCCTCACATTGGTGGCGCTAAATCGGGGATCAATTTTGACCCTGCCGACCCCCGTAAAAAAGGAGTGTTGGAACGTTGGTTCAAGGCGGTAATACCTGTATTGAAGCAATATTATGGTACCGGAGGCGATCTCAATGTAGATGAAATTCATGATGTTATAGAAATTACCTCCCGTTATGGGTTGCTTCATCCTCAGGAAGGTGTGGTGAATGGTCACCTTGGCGGAGATGAAAAACTAAAACGGGAGAAAATAGCTCGACTTCGCGAAGGTGTTATCCTTCCTGTTTCCAACAAACAATATGCTCCGGCCGGAGATAAAATTTATACCGTTGCTGATTTAATCACCGGTTATGGTGTATCAGAATCGGTGCGTCATTATTACGATATTTTTGGTGGATCCCTTAAAGGCAAAAAAGTAATTATTCAGGGATGGGGAAATGTAGGAGCAGCAGCAGGTTTATACTTAGCACAAGCCGGAGCACTCATTACCGGCATCATCGATCGTAATGGTGGACTCCTTAATGCATCAGGTTTTAGTTATGACGAAATTGAAAAACTATTTCTTGAACGTGACGGTAATCAACTCAAAGCTGATGACTTAATTCCTACATCTGAAATCAATAAAAAAATATGGAATATAGGTGCTGACATTTTTATTCCTGCTGCAGCATCCCGATTAGTGAACCGTGACCAAATTGATGAAATGATTCAATCCGGTTTGGAAGTAATTTCATGTGGTGCAAATGTTCCTTTTGATGACCCTGAAATTTTCTTTGGTCCTACCGGTACCTATACCGATTTACAGGTATCACTCATCCCCGATTTTATTTCCAATTGTGGAATGGCACGCGTATTTGCATTCCTGATTTCAGGTGAAAAAGAAGTTATCGATAAAAATATTTTTGACGATGTTTCGTTAATTATTGCAGATGCTCTTAAAGAAGTATATACAAAGCATCCTCAAAAAACAAGAATCGCTGAGACCTCATTCTCTATAGCACTCGAAAAATTAAAGTAATGGATCAAGGAATTTCTGAAGAGTTTTTATACAGAACTTTTCTCGGCAACACTGTTCAGACCTATTTAATTTTTGCCGGAATATTAATTGTTGGATTAATTTTTAAACAATTAATTTCCAAATTATTTTCTGTCTTTATATTTAAGTTGGTAAAAAAATACTCTGGAGGAGTTACTTCAGATAATTTTCATGATTTACTTAAAAAACCTTTTTCAGTATTCATCCTACTCATAATTGGCTTTATTGCATTTAAACAAATAGAGTTTCCGGCAGCATGGAATGTGCGCTCCGGTGATGAGTTCGGCATTAGAATGGTTTTGAATAAGTCGTATGCAATGTTGCTCGTACTTTCTATCACCTGGATTTTTTTGCGAATCGTCGACTTTTTTGGGATGATTTTAATTTACAGAGCCTCCTTAACAGAATCTAAACTCGATGACCAGCTTGTTCCCTTTTTTAAAGATGGCTTAAAAATTATTATCGTTATATTTTGTATTTTCTTCGTACTAGCTGCTGTGTTTAATGTGAACATTGTTACACTTATTGGCGGTTTAGGTATTGGTGGTTTGGCTGTTGCGCTTGCTGCGAAGGAAACGTTAGAAAATTTAATTGGTTCGTTCACCATCTTTCTTGATAAACCATTTATTGTTGGTGACGCAGTTAAAATAGGCGCCTATACAGGTAATGTAGAAACGATAGGATTGAGAAGTACCCGCATCAGAACCCTTGAAAAAAGTCTGGTAACAGTTCCAAACAAAAAAATGGTGGATGCTGAGCTGGAAAATATTACACTCCGAACTATGTTCAGAGTTAAACATACTATTACTTTAACTTATCAAACTACTGCTGATGACCTTAGGAAAATAAATAGTCAGCTATTAGATTTTCTTACTAACCATGCAAGCATATACGAAAATCCTACTGTTCGATTGGATGCATTCGGGAGTAGTTCGATTGACATACTAGTTATTTACCTGGTTAATACCCCCTTGTTCGACGAGTATCTAAAAATTAAGGAAGAAATCAATTTCAGAATCATGGAGATTGTGCGTGCTAACAATTCTGATTTCGCTTTCCCATCATCCAGCATCTATATAGAAAAAACACCTACTCCATGATTCATTCTTTCCTCCTAAGTGTATCTGAAGTGGGTATAACAGGTGGTTACTCGATATTTGGCATTCCAATTGAATTTATCCTATTTGGATTAACCCTGCTAGGGGTCGCACTTTTTCATCACCACACGTTAAAAGTAGCATTGATTGGACTCACTGCAATTTTAATTTATAAGGAGCTATTTACCGATTTTTCATTGGTCGAACATATCCTTGGTAACGAAAAACGCGAAGGGGAATGGAACATCCTGCTTAATTTATTCGGATTGCTAACCGGCTTTACCCTCTTAGCCGATCATTTTGAAATGAGTGGATTACCAAAAAAACTACCCCACATTTTACCCGACGATTGGAAAGGTGGATTTGGATTATTAATTATGATTGCTGTCATCTCCTCTTTTCTCGATAACATAGCAGCAGCAATGATTGGTGGCGCAATTGCACACGTAGTTTTCAAAGGCAAGGTGCACATTGGTTACATTGCCGCAATTGTTGCAGCGAGCAATGCCGGTGGGGCCGGAAGTGTGGTAGGCGATACCACCACCACCATGATGTGGATTGATGGCGTAGCTGCACTTGATGTTATTCATGCTTTTGTTGCATCCGCAATTGCCTTATTGATATTCGGTGTGATTGCATCTAAGCAGCAACATAAATTTAATCCCATCATCAAAGAAGTGAGGGGACATGTGAAAATAGACACTGCTAAATTGATCATTGTTTTAGCCATACTTATAGGAGCTATTCTCACCAATATTTATCTGGAGTTCCCGGCAGCGGGCGTTTGGATCGCTATTTTATTGGGTGCTATCTTCCGCGCGCCTAACTGGAAACTACTTCCCAATGCAATCAAAGGAAGCATCTTTCTTTTGTCGTTGGTAATGTGTGCTTCGCTGATGCCTGTAGATGCGCTACCCACGGCCTCTTGGGAATCGGCGCTAGTGCTTGGTTTCGTAAGTGCTGTTTTTGATAACATCCCATTAACCAAACTAGCCCTCGAGCAGGGTGGTTACGATTGGGGTGTATTGGCATTTAGCGTAGGTTTTGGTGGATCCATGATCTGGTTCGGCTCTTCAGCCGGAGTTGCCATCTCCAACTTATACCCACAGGCCAAATCAGTTGTAGACTGGGTAAAAAGTGGATGGCACATTATTCTTGCTTATGTAGTCGCCTTTTTCTTCTTAATTGGAACAATAGGCTGGCACCCACACCCTCCACACAAAAAAGTTCCTTCAGCAACTTCAACCGAGCTACCTGTAAAGTGATGCTTTATTGAGACTACTTTAGTGTTTATATAATAATTTTAAGTGGGCTTTCGTTCAACACATATTAACACGTACGTGTTAACAATCCATCCACTCATTTCACTTTAACAGAGCGCTATAGAAGTAATTTTACCCTTTCATAAATTTAACACCGAATTAAATTCCAATGGGTCTATTACTTCAAATTTCCACAGCAGCCGTCGACACCGCTGCTGCAAGCACCTCTGCAACTCCTAATGCGGAGACGTTATCATTACTGGATTTGGCATTAAAAGGAGGCCCTATCATGATACCGATAGCTATTTGTTCTATCATAGCTGTTTACATTATTGTTGAAAGGTACTTTGCAATTCGTAAATCCTCGAAAGATGATCCGAATTTCATGAATAACATCCGTGATTTTATCAGCAATGGGAACATTGATGCCGCCAGATCACTCTGCCGAAACACCGAAAGTCCGATTGCACGTATGATTGAGAAAGGAGTTTCAAGAATAGGAAAACCTCTCAGCGATATTGAAAAAGCAGTGGAAAATATTGGAAATATAGAAGTGGTGAAAATGGAAAAGGGATTGTCGCTACTCGCAACTGTTGCCGGTGCCGCTCCTATGCTAGGTTTCCTGGGTACCGTTACCGGGATGATAAAGGCCTTCTATAACATGTCCAAAGCCGGAAAAACAATTGATATTAGTCTCTTATCGGGTGGTATGTACGAAGCCATGGTAACTACCGTAGCAGGACTCATAGTAGGAATCTTTGCCCTTGTTTCCTATAACCTCCTCTCCGCCATGGTGGAACAGGTAGTATTCAAAATGGAAAATACCTCAATCGAATTTATGGATCTCCTTCAAGAACCGGCAAAATGATGTGAGGATGTGAGGATGAGGTGATGTGATGATGTGAGGATGAGGTGATGTGAGGATGTGATGATGAGGTGATGTGAGGATGAGGTAATGTGATGATGAGGTGATGTGAGGATGAGGTGATGTGAGGTGATGTGAGGTGATGTGAGGATGAGGTGAGGTGATGTGAGGATGAGGTGATGTGATGATGAGGTGATGTGATGATGAGATGAGGTGAGGTGAGGTGATGTGATGATGAGGTGATGTGATGATGAGTTAATATGGTAACAGTTTCAAAATTTTAATTTTTAAAACTTCTCTTAAACAAAAGTTAATTTCATAATGGCCATACGTTCCAGGAATAAAGTATCTGCAAAATTTGAAATGTCGTCAATGACAGATTTAGTATTTCTGTTATTAATATTTTTTATGTTGATCACCACTTTAATTGTTCCGAATGTGAACACTTTAAAATTGTTGCTTCCAAACAGCAACACAGCAAAGCCTACTGAAAATTTAACTGTTTCGGTTGCAATAAATGAAAATCTAGACTATTTTTTAGATGGTAAACCAATTGGATTCGATCAATTAGAAGGCACCATCAGCAATTTTATTTCCGGCAAAACCGACCCAGTGGTAGTATTACATTCAGCCAATACCGTTCCTGTTGAAAATGTAGTGAAAGTAATGGACATAGTGAACCGTTTAAAAATAAAAATGGTGCTAGCTACCAATCCTGAAAAGTAATGATACCTGCAGAAAAAGATAAGAAATCGAAACGATCAGGACTAGCAGGAACACTTTTTTTTCATGGAGCGTTGCTGCTCATCCTCATTATCATAAAACTTACTTCACCTGAAATACCACCTGAAGAGGGCGGTATCATGATTAATTTTGGTAATAGCGATCAGGGCAGTGGCGAGGTGCAGCCAACTACAGCAACTACTTCCGATTCACCACAGGAATCAAACGCCAAAGAATTAAAAGAGCCCGAGGTAAGTGAACCTGTTCCCTCTAAAGAACAACCATCGCTCACGCAGGACGTGGAGGATGCGCCCAAAATTGTGAAGGAAAAACCGAAACCGAAGCCGGTGGAAACGCCCAAGCCTAAGCCTAAACCGGTTGACCAACCCAAAAAACCGGTGGAGCCTACTCCCGATCAGAAAGCACTTTATCCGGGGAAAAAAAATAC
>JBBQVM010000206.1:0-6103 GCA_038211525.1 Bacteroidia bacterium | reverse complement strand
GCTATGTACCTCAACACGGTGGAATTTGGTAGTAATAGCTTTGGAATTAAAGCAGCAGCGCAAACATTTTTCAATAAGGCACCTAACCAACTTAAAACGGAAGAATCAGCAATACTTGTCGGACTGCTTAAAGCACCTACCTACTATAGCCCTGTTAAAAATCCTGAAAACGCTACACGCAGAAGGAATACCGTTTTATACCAGATGCGGAAATATGATCTATTAACACAAGCTGCTTTTGATTCATTAAAAACATTACCAATAAAATTGCATTATCAATCGGAAGATCACAATCTTGGATTAGCAACTTATTTCAGAGAATATCTTCGTTTGTATCTGAACAAATGGTGTAACGAACACACCAAAAATGATGGTACAAAATATAATATCTATCGTGATGGATTAAGAATTTACACTACCATTGATTCAAGAATGCAACGCTATGCCGAGGAGGCGGTAAAGGAACATCTCACCAATCTGCAAAAAACTTTTGATGATCACTGGAAAGGAAAAACAGCTTGGGCATTACATCCTGAAATTATAACCAATGCCGTAAAACAATCTGCACGCTATCACGAACTAAAAGAAAATGATGCAGATCCGGATTCTATCAAAAGAGTATTCGACACTAAAATTCCAATGACTATTTTTTCATGGAAAGGGGAAATAGATACCATAATGTCGCCATTGGATTCAATAAAATATTACAAAATGTTTTTACGCACCGGCATGATGTCGATGGAACCACATACCGGTCACATCAAGGCATGGGTAGGTGGAACAGATTATCGTTATTTCAAATACGATCAGGTTAAAGAAGGTCGTCGTCAAGTGGGATCAACATTTAAACCTTTTGTTTACACATTAGCAATGCAGGAAGGGTATTCTCCTTGCTACAAAGTACCCAATGTGAGGATTACTATTGTTGGGGAAGATGGTGTTCCATGGTCTCCTGAAAATTCGGATGGCAAATATGGTGGCATGTTATCATTGAAAGAGGCTCTTGCCGAATCGGTAAATTGCGTGAGTGCCTTTCTGATAAAACAATTTGGTGCTCAGGCCGTAATTAATATTGCCAGAAAAATGGGTATTACCTCTCCCATGGAACCTTACCCTTCTATATGTTTAGGAACACCGGATATTTCAGTGTATGAAATGGTAGGAGCCTATTCAACATTTGCCAATAAAGGTGTTTGGGTGGAACCCGTTTTCATGAGTCGTATTGAGGATAAAAATGGGGTGCTGCTACAGGAATTTGTTCCTAAAAAAGTAGAGGCGCTTAGTGAAGAAACTGCGTATGTTACGCTGAGTTTATTAAAAGGAGTAGTAGAATTTGGTACCGGGATGCGAATTCGTTTTAAATACGGACTTACTAATCCTATTGCAGGTAAAACCGGTACCTCTCAAAATCAGAGTGACGGTTGGTTTATGGGTGTAACCCCCGATCTGGTTTCAGGTGTGTGGGTAGGATGCGAAGATCGCGCTATTCACTTTAGAACCACTTATCTGGGGCAGGGTGCCAATACAGCTCTTCCAATTTGGGGACTTTATATGAAAAGAGTGTATGCCGATGAGACAATAAACCTTTCCAAAGCAGACTTTGAACGTCCTGAGGGTAAGCTTTCTATAGAATTAGATTGTTCTAAATACAACAGCCCCAATACGAACACCTCAGGACCGGGTGAATTTGGATTTTAAAGCATCCCGTAAAGGATTCCCTATTTTCAATATTTTTCTTTTAGATTTGTCGGTAACAAGGCTAATGCCTGAAGTTGGATTTTCATGTACTGAAAAAAATTAGAATTCCAATTCTCAATAGATTAAACATCCTGTTAAAATTTAAAATTATATGATTAATAAAGTTGTTAAAGATGTCGATACAGCCGTTGCAGATATTAAGGATGGCATGACATTGATGTTGGGCGGTTTTGGCTTGTGCGGAATTCCGGAAAATTGTATTGCTGCATTAGTAAAAAAAGGTGTTAAGAATTTAACATGCATTTCGAATAATGCCGGTGTTGATGATTTCGGATTGGGACTGCTGCTTCATAAACGACAAATTAAAAAAATGATTTCGTCGTATGTGGGCGAGAATGCTGAATTTGAAAGACAGATGCTGAGTGGTGAATTGGAAGTAGATTTAATTCCTCAAGGAACATTAGCGACGCGATGCATGGCTGCCGGTTATGGCATGCCGGTTATTTATACTCCTGCCGGTGTTGGTACTGAAATAGCAAATGGAAAAGAGGTTCGACGATTTAATTATAATGGTGAAGAAAAAGATTACCTGATGGAAAAAGCTTTCGAAGCCGATTTCGCAATTGTTAAAGCTTGGAAGGGAGATGCTGAAGGTAATTTAGTTTATCGTTCAACAGCGCGTAATTTTAATCCTTTAATGGCTATGGCCGGAAAAATTACTATTGCTGAAGTAGAAGAGTTAGTGCCCAATGGTGAACTCGATCCTGATCACATTCATACTCCCGGTATTTACGTGCACAGAATATTTCAAGGTGCAAAATATGAGAAGCGGATTGAGCAGAGAACGGTGAGGAAAAAATGATGTGGTGATGTGGTGATGTGGGTGATGTGGTGATTTGGTGATGGGGTGATGGGTTGATGTGGTGATGGGTTGATGTGGTGATTTGTTGATGGGTTGATGGGTGGATGTGGTGATTTGTTGATTTGTTGATGGTTGATGTGGTGATTTGTTGATTTGTTGATGTTAATTATCTGAATTTCAATTTATTGCTACCGTGCTGAGGACAAAGATGCATGAAGGGAAATAGGCTTTAAATTAAGATATTGATGATTCTAATACTTAAGAAACATTAATTTGTTTGTGAAAAATTTTATTCAGATATTTGAAGGTATATTCTTTTAAAGATTCAATATTATTTATGTTTATTTTTCAAAAACTTTTTAAAACTTTTCAGTATGGAAGAAAAAGAAAATCTCATTGTTGACTTAACAACTGCGTTCTCATTTAAAATATTAAAATATTGTCGAACTTTAAATCAGGAAAAACATTTTCACATAAGTAATCAATTATTAAAATCATCAACTTCCATTGGAGCTAATGTAAGAGAAGCACAGAATTGCGAAAGCTTGCTTGATTTTATCCACAAAATGAAAATAGCTGCGAAAGAAGGCAGTGAAACTGAATATTGGCTTCAATTATGTAAAAGTGCAATTAACAATGATGGCCACGCCGAATTAATGAAGGACATTGTATCTATCAAAAGAGTATTATCAAAAATAATTTCAACTTCAAAATCAAAACTTGCCTTAAAGAATATTAAAACATAATTATATATTGTATTTTTAATCCTTCAATAATCACATTATCCTGCATGAAGCAGGCAATCACATTACAAAAGAACATATCAACCACATAATTCCATCAACCATATAACCACATTAATCATATCACCACATCAAAATTATGTTAGACAAAAACGGAATAGCAAAACGAATTGCACGCGAGGTTAAAGATGGAATGTATGTCAATTTGGGTATTGGTATTCCAACACTTGTTGCAAATTATATTCCGGAAGGAATTAATGTAGTTTTACAATCGGAGAATGGAATTTTAGGCATGGGTCCTTTCCCTATTGAAGGTGAAGAAGATGCCGATATGATAAATGCAGGAAAACAAACTGTGACGTTGCTACCTGGTTCCTCTATTTTTGATTCTGCCATGAGTTTTGGAATGATTCGTTCACAGAAAGTAAATCTCACTATTTTGGGAGCAATGGAAGTGAGCGAAACAGGCGATATCGCCAATTGGAAAATACCCGGTAAAATGGTGAAAGGAATGGGTGGTGCTATGGATTTGGTTGCATCTGCAAAAAACATTATTGTGGCAATGCAACATGTGAACAAAGCCGGAGAATCAAAATTGCTTCCAAAATGTACTTTGCCATTAACAGGAGTTCATTGTGTAAAAAGAATAGTTACTGAATTGGCGGTGATTGAAATAACACCCCAGGGATTTAAACTAATCGAAAGGGCTCCCGGTGTTACCGTTGAACAAATCAAAAACGCTACTGCCGGAAAATTAATCGTCGAAGGTGAAATTCCCGAAATGAATATTTAAAAAACCAATTACTTTCAAAACCAATAACCTACTTTGGATCTTTCAGTCATCATTCCGATTTACAACGAAGAAGGTAATATACCTCTTATGATTGATCGGTTACGCAAATCTGTTGCAAGTGCAAACATTGAATCAGTTGAATATATTTTCGTAAACGATGGAAGTAAGGATTCATCCATCTCCATTATTAAGAGTTTAGCCGGCAGTGATCCTTCCATAAAATATATTAATTTAAGTAGGAATTTCGGACATCAGATTGCTGTGTCGGCGGGTATTGATTTTTGTTCCGGTGATGCTGTAGTAATTATCGATGCCGATTTACAGGACCCTCCTGAACTTATTCCTGAATTATATTTAAAATTACACGAAGGCTATCAGGTTGTTTATGCAAAACGAAAAGTTCGACATGGCGAAAATCCAATACGGATGCTTGTTTACAAGATCTATTACAGGCTACTTGCCAGAATTACATCTATTAGTATTCCGGTAGATACAGGAGATTTCAGGATTATAGACAAGAAAATAGTGAAGTGTCTTCGTGAAATGCCCGAACAAGAAAAATTTTTAAGAGGACAGATTAGTTGGCTAGGATTTAACCAGACATTTCTCGAGTACGATCGTGATGGCAGGAATGCAGGAGAGACCGGTTACACATTTAAAAAACTTTTCAAACTTGCATTTGACGGAATTACCTCGTTTTCAAATTTCCCCCTCAGGTTTGCTACCATAGCAGGCTTCTCAGTTTCAGGACTCTCGTTTATATTAATACTTTATGCGCTGTTTTCCTACTTTTTTAATGGTAACACTCCGCAAGGCTGGACCTCATTAATGATAACTATTTTATTTATTGGAGGCATACAATTAATAGGAATTGGGATTATTGGGGAGTATATAAGTCGCATAAGTGCTAATGTGCGTAAGAGGCCGCTTTACATTGTTAGTGAAAACAATATTGAACAATAAAATTGAAAGCTAGCGTGTTTTTTTATGACGATGGAAATATATTTCAGACAATTTGGCGAAATGTATAAAATAGTTGACTTCGAGATGTATGTTGTTTATCCGGATTACCATGAAGCTCTAAAAGGGAATCGTTAATAAAAACACAACGAAATTGGCCAAGAAGCAAATAATATCATGTTAGATAATTTATCATGACATGCAACCACTAAAATATTCTCAGCTTGGATGGGTAGTTCCAATCATCCTGATTTGCATTTTATCCTACTTTCCACTTTTCATGCATCTGGAGGCACTTCCCATTCGCATTTGGGATGAGGCGCGGCTCGCAGTAAGTGCCTGTGAAATGAATCTTGATCATAATTTTATTGTTGTACATTTTGATGGGAAACCTGAAATGTGGAGCACCAAACCTCCACTAATGATATGGGTTCAGACTTGTTTTATAAAAATATTTGGTGTTAGGGAATTAGCTATCCGACTTCCTTCGGCACTTGCCGCTTTGTTAACAATACTGCTAATAATAATATTTTCTACTAAACTTTTAAAAGACCATTGGTTTGGAATAATTGCCACCTTATTGCTTATTACATCTGATGGGTATGTTCACCATCATGGCACAAGGACGGGTGATTATGATTCATTACTTACTTTATTTACGACATCCTATTGTTTGGCATTCTACTTTTTTATTGAATCAGGCAAAAATAAATATTTTAATCTGTTTTATTTAGGCCTAACGTTAGCAGTACTTACAAAAGGAGTGCAGGGCTTTTTCTTTTTACCTTCCTTATTTATTTATATATTAACAATAAAAGGAAAGATAGTTGATATTTTTAGAAATAAATCGCTTTATATTAATTCACTGTTATTTGTTTGCATAATTGGTAGTTACTACCTAATTCGTGAGCATCTAAATCCGGGATATATAAATGCAGTAACAGAAAATGAACTTGGTGGCAGGTTTTTAACCAGCCCGGAAGGACATTATCATGAATTTCTTTTCTATTTTAACCAATTAATTGATCTTAGGTTCACTGATTGGTA
>JBBQVM010000205.1:0-6158 GCA_038211525.1 Bacteroidia bacterium | reverse complement strand
GAGGTGGTGATTCCGCTGCAGCGATTAATAAATTCGGGCTTGCAGATAAAGTCTCTTATGTTTCTACCGGTGGTGGAGCGTTGCTGGAATATATAGAGGGGAAAAAATTACCGGGAGTTGAGATGCTTTTGTCAGAATGATGTCTGCTTGAATTGAGAAATTAGGAATTTCACAATTCAATTCATTCACGATTCTTTTGATCATTACACTGGTGACTCAAAGGAGAAATTATAAGTTTTTTAAATTCAGGAAAAAATTATTTACTGAAATTCAAAGGGTCCGATCCAAAATTTTCTCTGAACTCATCCTTTACATCTTTTACTGCCGGAGAAAGTGAAGATGCAATTTTTAAAACGTAAGGATATAACAAGGATTCATTTCGTGTTTTTTCCGGTATCAGATTCACCGAATTTTGTAATGGTTTTATCAGCCAGAATATAACGGAAAGGGCCAATGCGAATTTCAGTAATCCAAAAAGTGCACCTGCTACTTTATTAAACATATTGAGCGAAGTAATTTTGAGTACAGCTTCCATCAACTTTGCGTAAAAAATAAAAATGAGAATGATAACTGCTACCACCACAAAAAAAGAAATATAATGTAGGAGATGTCCTTCGTCGTTGAATAATTTTTGCAGCAACTCGTACGCTAATCCCGAAAATTTAAATCCACAATAAACACCAATGATCAATCCTAAAATCATTGCCACTTCGAAAATCAACCCTTTCCGAAAACCCTTGTAAGCACCATACAGCAGCGGAACTGCAATTATCGCATCTAAAAAATTCATCTTCTGAATTCAATACTTGAAGAGGTGCCGGTGGTAAAACCTTTTGAGGTAGCTAAATTGTTTAGGGAATTAATAACCACCCTGTCAAAAATATCCGATTTGTCAATATCTCTCTCAAAGAGTTTTTTATTGAGGATAGCTTGTCGATCGTAAGGGATATGATTTCGTAATTCGGAAATCATACGACTTCGTTGATCTTTCAACCGCAGTGCCACTTCTTTTACATAATCAGCAGTTTTAAATTTAAGAGTATCGGGTAGGTATTCCATCTCCAGATCATTGAGAGGAGAGTTGGTCATTTTAAGGTAATCAATAAGATCCCAATTTTGCTGATGAAACTGGTAACGATCGGAAATTTTATAAAACATCCGCGATTCAAAGGTCATGTCACTTGCGATGAATGCATTTTTATCATTCGAAGCCATCATTTTATATCGCTCATTGCCATTCTTGCCAAAATAAAGATAGGAGGCTGATAATTTACTTGCAGCTTCACGAAAGTCCATTACATTGGTTGAAGTAAGAACAATGGGAGTACGTTTATGTATTCGGATATCATATTGTTCACCGCTTGCAAGACGGGCAATTTCTCGCCATCCCGGCAATTCCTTATCGGCATTATTTCGGGTACGACAATAGAGTGTATTAATAATTATTTTTTTGTCGACCGCCATATCACAGGCTTCCCGGTAATTATCGCCACCAACATTCACCATTCCATTTCCAACAAGGTAAATCACTTTGAGGGCCTCGTTATCATCCGACCAGTTCATATTTTTGATAGAAACCCGAAGTGCTTCACCCACCACCTGATCACCTTTTTCAACGGAAGGTTTCAATTTATACAATTCGTAACTCAACTGATCGAAATCATTAGTGAGTTTTTGGAGTACCTTTACATAACTATTCTTCGCACCAAAGCTGGGTCTTGAAAAAGCCACCACACCAATTCTGAATTCAGGTGCCGGACGATAGGAGTTAACCTGATTAATTATTTCCCATAATTTCTCCCGAACATCATCCACCAGGCCGTTAGTACTTCCTGATAAATCGATACAAAAAACAATATCAATGGCTTCCCGTCCTCGTGAAGGCGAGTTGGAGTTGCCTGTGTAAAACAGGAAGATTGTGAAAATGGCCAATATTCTAAACACCTTCATAGTAAACGAAGCAAGTAGGACCTCAGTTTTATCATATCCGGAAGAGTCCGGATTGACTGATTGTGCAAAAATACTTTGATAAAAACGTGTAATTTCAGGGGTTTCGTAATTTTGTTAACAATATGGACTTAAAAAGTATAGGCGAATTAAAGGAAGAGTGGTCGTTTCTTACCAAACGGTTAACCGCTGAATTTGGCATGGAGCCTGATTTGCAGGCAATAATTTTCCTAATAGGTATTCAGGAATTGGGCCAGGGGTCAAGAAAGTTCACTAAAGATGAAAAACAGGACCTAATGCACATTGCCACATGTCGATTATTAAGTAGTTATGGTATTTATGAGTTGGCTGGTGCCGATGATGAAGGCTGGCCACATTGGCAGTTAGTAGGGAAAATGCCTGTACTCACTCTCAAAGAGCAAGATCTGTTACTGAAAAGAGCGGTATTGGATTACTTTCAGGAGCAGTAACTACCTAACAATCACAGTTTTGGTAACCTGTTTCGATTGCTCCAACCGGATGTAGTCACGGGCAGTCAAGTTGCCTTTACTGACTTCCACATTGAGCACCGCTTCCAATTTGAAAGTAAAAAATGCTTGTCCAACCGCATCAGAAACCTGCTGCTGATTGATAGATGCTTGTACATTATTAGTGGGATTGGTAACGCTATCCTGTCGGAGAACAATTACTGCTCCTGCCACACGTTTACCGGTAGAATCAATCACCGTTATAATTGCTTCAGCCGGACCGGATTTTTTACACGCGGTAAAAACCACCGGAACCAACATCATAACCATCAAAATGTATTTCATTGCTTTCATATTCCTGCTATTTTTCCTAATATTGCGTTATCAACAATATCTCAAAAGTATTATAACTTTACGTTAAAATGAAACTTTAGTTTCTATAAAATTACAAAACTCGATAAATAAATATGAAAAAGATCATTTCAGGAATTGCCATCATGCTGGTTATGGCTTTTGCAGCCAGTGCACAAGAGAAAAAAGCGGGTACGGCCGATAAAATCGTTGAAATTTCAACCATTTATGGGAAAATGAAAATCAGGTTGTATAATGAAACTCCCAAGCACCGCGACAATTTTATAAAACTTGCCTCGGAAGGTTTTTACGACGGGCTATTATTTCACCGGGTAATAAATGGGTTTATGATTCAAGGTGGTGACCCGAAATCAAAAAATGCCACTCCTGATGTTATGTTGGGTGGCGGCGATGTGGGTTATAAAATTCCTGCTGAAATTAATGATAAGCTAATTCATAAAAAAGGGACTCTTTGTGCTGCCCGTGATGGAAATCCTGAAAAAGCATCAAGTGGTTGTCAATTTTATATTGTACAAGGTAAAAAACTTACCGATCAGGAGTTAGATGGATTAGATAATAACAGAACTGTTAAATATACTCCCGAGCAACGTACTGCCTACAAAACTTTAGGAGGAACAGCATTTCTTGATAACAACTATACGGTGTATGGCGAAGTGATTGAAGGAATGGATGTGATTGATAAAATTGCAGCAGTTAAAACAAAGCCGGGAGATCGTCCGGTGGAGGATGTGAAGATGACAGTGAAGGTGATTAACTGAATTAGAAATTAAAAATTAAGAATTAGAAATTGGGGTAACCTGATTTCTAATTTTTTTGATGCGATGTTTGATAAAATAGAATTATTAATTTCGGAAGTAGATAAATTCCATGCTGATACTAAGGATCAGTTGGAGGAATTCCGTATTCGTTTTTTAAGTAAGAAAGGCCGGTTAGCTGAGATTTTTTCAGAAATGAAAAATGTGGTTCCGGAAGAACGAAAAAGCTTTGGATTGAAAGTAAATGAGTTAAAAAACAAAGCCGAAGAGAAGCTTCACTTTTTTACTGAAAAACTGGAGACCAAGAGTGAAGAAGCCGTTGCAGGTATTGATCTCACACTACCCGGCGAACCATTGAATCTTGGCTCGCGTCATCCGGTTTCTATAGTAAGAAATAATATTGTTGAGATATTTGGCCGTTTAGGTTATACGGTTGCAGAAGGGCCTGAGATAGAAGATGATTGGCATAATTTTACTGCATTAAATTTTCCACCTGAACATCCGGCGCGTGACATGCAGGATACTTTTTTTATGGATGATGATTGGGGAATGGCGCTTCGTACTCACACCTCATCAGTACAGGTGCGTACTATGCAAACTACCAAGCCGCCAATTCGTATAGTCGCTCCCGGTAGAGTATATCGGAACGAAGCAATTTCGGCAAGAGCACACTGTCTTTTTCATCAAGTGGAAGGTCTTTATATTGATGAAAATGTTTCTTTCGCCGACTTAAAACAGACGCTGTTGTATTTTGCAAAAGAAATGTTTGGCGAAGCAAGCAATATCCGTTTACGTCCCTCTTACTTTCCTTTCACGGAACCATCTGCTGAAATGGATGTTTCCTGTAACATTTGTGGAGGTAAAGGTTGTAACGTTTGTAAGTATACAGGATGGCTCGAAATCATGGGCTGTGGAATGGTAGATCCTAATGTACTCGAAAATTGCGGTATCGATTCTAAAAAATATTCCGGCTTTGCTTTCGGGATGGGTGTTGAACGTATTGCAATGCTAAAATATACGATCAAAGATTTACGCCTCTATTTCGAAAATGATGAACGGTTTTTGGAACAGTTTAAAGGTGGCAATTAGTTTTTAGCTTGCCTACCTTGGGTTGCGGGAGGGATAGTGAGGCTTTAATACAACCAATTTGAATTCTTCCAAGCGACAAGTGTAATTTTCACGCGTTAAATGGAGACAGATACAGATTTCGTCACCTCAAAATAAACGTTCGGTAGCTATCCAATTTCACTAAAATAAATAACAAAATAGTAAACGACCAAAGGGAAGAACCGCCGTAACTAAGGAATGGCAGAGGAATACCTATTACGGGCAAGAGGCCAATGGTCATGCCAATATTCACCATAACGTGAATAAAAATAATGGACGCAACTCCATAGGCATATATTCTTGTGAAGTGCGATTTTTGTCGTTCGGCTATAAATACAATCCGATACAGCAGTGTCGTGAATAATCCAATCACCACCAATGTTCCAAGGAAGCCCCACTCCTCACCTACCGTACAGAAAATAAAGTCGGTACTTTGTTCAGGCACGAAATCAAATTTTGTTTGCGTTCCGTTAAGGAAACCTTTACCTGTAATACCACCGGAACCAATGGCTATTAAACTCTGGTGAACATTATAACCGGCACCTTTTAAGTCGGTTTCTTTACCTAACAAAACATTTATACGCTCTTTTTGATGACGTTCGAGTACATGTTGAAAGAAATAATCGACACTGTAAACTACTGATGATGCCAGCACAAATATTACTGCGACAGTAATAATATTTCTTCGCGTTTTACGCAACATCAAAATGGCTACGGCACAAATAACGGCTACAACGGTAACAATAATTGTGGTTGAAATCATCAATGACAAAACGAAAAGAAGCACACCAAAAAATCCAATGATCAGGAAGTTCTGAGAAAGTCCTTCGCGATACAAGACAAATATAAATGAGGCAAACACCAGCGCCGAACCAGTATCATTTTGCATCAGAATCATTGCTATTGGAATGAGGATGATAACACCTGCAACTATTTTAGTACGCAGATCCTTCATATTAATGTTCATGGTGCTGAGAAATTTAGCGAGTGCCATGGCAGTAGCAAATTTTGCAAATTCAGCGGGTTGTATTCGAAAGGCTCCCACTTCGAACCACGATTTTGATCCGGCCACCTCTCTTCCAAAAAGCAAAACACCAATCAAAACAAGTAACACAGCACCATAAATAATAAATGAAAAGGCCTCATAAAATTTGCCGTCGATAACCAGCAGAATCATCGCCAATACGAGTGATGTACCGATCCAGATTAACTGCCGGCCATAGTTCTGAGAGATATCCAGTATACTGGAGTGCTCGTCGTTGTAAACAGCAGCATAAATATTTATCCATCCAATCAACATCAGTGCAAGATAAATTCCTACAATGACCCAATCGATGTTTTGAAAAATGCTTTGCTGTTTCCTCATTTCTTTTTAGGGATTGCAACTGCAACAGTTTCTATTATGGGTTCATCGGGATTTACCTTTTTCTTTGTTAGCGAATCACTTTTGGTAGGAAGAAGATTTCCTTTAATCATTCTTTGATATAAATCGTGACGAGAGATGGAATAG
>JBBQVM010000204.1:0-6163 GCA_038211525.1 Bacteroidia bacterium | reverse complement strand
GCAGACCGTTAGAGTGCTGGTGAATAAGAAATTGCAATCTGGCAAACAGGAAATATCATTCCAAACAAAAACACTCGGATTAACAGAAAACCTTTATTTAATTCGAATGTTTGTAAACGATAAAGTGTTTTATAAGCCCTTTTTAACAGCAAATTAGCCGCATTTTTCATCTGATTATCCATCATGCAATAGGATTAAGTTCAATTTTTAAAAAATTGGCAAAAAAAATTGGAAATAATCACTCAATTGATAAGCTGTTATTTTGGCAGGATTTTTCCACCACAAAGATAATTTAGGGTGTTGTAAGTCTATTTTGAGTGTTATCATTCTCTTTTCTCCCATAAAGGAACTCCTGTTCATTTAATTTTGATTATTATAAGTCTCACTTGGATGGTTACGGCATCAAATTTATTTGTACATTTGTTATTGTATTAACTATAGTTTGATTCAGAATTGGTGTGATAGAAAAAAAGATATGGATGGCAATAAATTGATTCTTATATTAATTGCCATTGCCAGCCAACATGCTAAAGAAGATTATTAAGAATTATATTTGAATAAAAGTATGTTCATTTTAGTTTGAATGGTATTAGAAATGCTGAAAAAAATGAAAATAATTTCATTAATTTTATTTCTTATTTTTAGTTCGATATTTTACACTTTTGGCGGATCGTGTCACAGTACATTTATTGATATACATGAGGCCAATATTTGCCCTGGAGGCACTGCCAATGTAAACATAATTAATCCTATCGGAAACCAATTATGGTTCAATGGTGCTACTTCAAATTATTATAATTTTTATCCTGATTCTACATTCACAGGTTTCTTAATCAATGATGCAGGAACCAATTGTGCTGATACCATTTATTTTACAATTACAGTTTATCCGAAAGTCAAACCCGATGTTACCTTTGCTCCCAATGACACAGTTTGTCAAGGTACAGAAATCACCCTCACTATTTTAAATCCAATTAATAATATTTTGTGGCAAGGAGGTGACACAACTACTATTGTTAAACTAACTGCCGATTCCGATTTTACAATCTATACCATTAACGATCATGAAGGAAGATGTCCTGATACATCATTTTTTTTAATAAAAGTATATCAGCCTTTTGATTTGGGAAATGATATTGATATCACCTGTGAGCAAAAACAAAACATAAATTTAAATTTGAATTACGCTCCCAAAAGTATACTCTGGTCAAACGGCTTAACGTCCCAGTCTGTAACATTAACTCAGGCAGGTACATATTATGTGTCTGTGGACAATGGTACTTGTATTTACAGCGATACCATTAAATTATTTTCTGACGATATCTCTGCTACCGGTCCATTTGTTCCAAATGGATTTACACCTAATCAAGATGGATTAAATGAGGTTTTTAATGTTCGTGGAGTATTGCCCAATAACTTTCAATTAACTATTTTCAATCGCTGGGGAGTGGAGGTATTTCAATCGAACAATCCTGCAATAGGATGGGATGGGAATTACAGATCGAATAAATCTCCTGAAGGTACCTATTTCTGGATTTTGAATTATCAAAGTACATGTTCTCTTAAAATAAATTCCATACACGGCTACGTGGCTCTAATCAGGTAATTATTTTTATGTAATTTGAATATTTCATCTATTCAAAATAGCTTTACCTGTCGTATGCACTTAAAGATAAGGGGCAATCATCAAATGAGATGTGGTTTAAATGGGTATCACCTTGTTAAGTTCTATACTTTTTTTTGAAATTTTAACTCTCTGGCTTCCCTTATCGAACTTCCCGGACTAAATTCCAATCTATCATTTTAATGCATGTATTAGGGTTGTGGTACACGAATAAATTATACATTTGTTTTTAAATATTCCGGCGAAAGCCGATTGGGTTAGCGATAATAATAGCCTTTAACCGGCAGCATTAAACTCACCAAATATGAAAAAACTTTTGCCCATTTTGCTTGTTTCTTTGTTACTTCAGCAAATTTCATTTGCTCAAAAGTACGGACAAGCTCTAGTTGATTCTTTAGTCACTCAAATCCCTCATGCCATTGAAGACACTAACAAAGTGAATCTTTTAAATGACATTTGCTTTACTTATCGCGATCTGAATCCTAATAAATGTATTGAATATGGACAGCAAGGCCTAGCACTTGCAGAAAATCTGAAATGGGAAAAGGGAATTGCAACTTCCTATAATATTATGGGGCTTGCCTATTCAAATATTGGTAAATACGACCAAGCTTTAAAAATGTTTTTCTCCTCGCTGAAAATTAATGAATCAGTAGCAAATAAGGGTGGGATGGCGACCAATTATAATAACATAGGTCTGCTTTATTGGTCGCAAAAGGACTACAACGAGGCATTAGCAATATATTCCAAAGTGATCAAGTTATTGGAGAATTCAAACAAATGGGAAATATTAAATCATCCGTATAATAATATAGCAGGCATTTACGCCGATATGGGCAATTACGAGGAAGCATTAAAAAACTATAAGATATCTTTAAAGATGAGGGAGAAGGTGAACGACAAAACTTTAATTGCCGATTCATACACTGGTCTGGGAATTATTTACCAACGGATGAAAAGGTTTGATGAGGCGCTGATGCAATTCAGGCAAGCTTACTCGATTTATGAGGAAACAAAGAATGATTTTGCTCTTGCTGGAATTAATGCCAGTTTTGGTGAAATAGATGCTGCGCTAAAAAAATTCAGTGAAGCTAAAATTTATTTTGATAAGGCTATGGAGCTTTATAAAAAGACCGGTGATCCACAAGGCTATTATTTTATCTATGAAGATTTGGCCACATTGGAAAGCGCTGTTGGAAACCATCAAAAAGCATTGGAAAATTATAAGCTTTTTATAATTTATCGGGACAGTACCACCAATCAGGAGAATTCAAGGAAATTGGTGCAGACTATGATGCAATATGACTTCGACAAGAAAGAAAATTTCACTAGAGCGGAGCAGGAGAAAAAAGATATCGTGCAACGAATCATTCGTAACTCTATAACAGGAGGGTTGGCAGGGGCACTTTTGTTTTTAGTTATCGTTTATCGTCAACGTAATAAAATTTCAAAAGAGAAGAAACGAAGCGAAGAGTTGTTGTTGAATATTCTTCCTTCCGAAGTGGCCGAAGAACTAAAAACAACCGGCGCCACAACGGCCAAAGATTTCAGTGAAGTAACCGTGCTCTTCACCGACTTTAAAAATTTTACCGCCATGAGTGAACAATTAACTGCTCAGGAATTAGTTAATGAAATTAATTACTGTTATTCTGCATTTGATAACATCATTACCAAACATGGCATTGAAAAAATAAAAACTATCGGAGACAGTTACATGTGTGCCGGTGGACTGCCTGTTGCAAATACTACCCATGCCGAAGAAACAGTGAGCGCTGCATTGGAAATCCGTGATTTTATGGAGGCAGAGCAACTAAAACGCAGTGCTTTAAATAAGCCATTTTTTGAAATAAGAATCGGTTGCAATACCGGTCCTGTGGTAGCTGGGATAGTAGGCATCAAAAAATTCGCCTACGATATTTGGGGCGATACGGTCAATATCGCCTCACGTATGGAATCCTCTGGCGCAGCCGGGAAAGTAAACATCAGTCAAAGTACCTATGAATTAGTGAAAACAAAATTCACTTGTACTCACCGCGGTAAAATCACTGCCAAGAACAAAGGCGAGATAGATATGTATTTTGTGGATGTTCTTTAACACGTTTCACCACTAATGCACCCAAAAACAAAAACAAAACGCGTGCATCTCTGTTCTTTATACTTCCAATGTACCGGTAAAGTGACCTGCACGGGTCATCGATCTACGACAACAGACAATCAAAAACTAGCTTCAACATCGCACTGGCAGCCTAAGGTCGGACAATCTAAAATTTTAAAAATTAAGAACTAATTCATGCTCCAACAATCCACCCTCGATTTTCTTAAAGCACTCAAAAAACACAACGACCGCGAATGGTTCGATAAGAATCGGGCGAAGTATGAACTGGCTAAAGCTGATCATGCACAATTTACAGCCGACCTAATTAAGGAACTTTCTAAAATCAATCCTGCATTAGGTTCGCTAGAAGTGAAGGATTGTGTTTTTAGAATTTATCGAGATGTACGGTTTTCTAAAAATAAAGCTCCTTACAAAACTAACTTAGGTTGTTACTTTGTAGAAGGAGGGAAGAAGTCGGACAAGGCCGGTTTTTACATTCAAATGGAACCAGGGAACTCATTCATGGCCGGGGGCTGCTGGATGCCTCAGGCGCCGGTATTAAAGGCCATCCGACAAGAGATAGATTATAACCTTCCTGATTTTCAAAAAATAGTAAAGGCACCAAAATTCAAAGCTGCTTTTGGTACCTTATCGGATTCAAAATTAAAGACCACACCCAAAGGGTACGACTCCGGCAATCCTGCTATTGAACATTTACGTCAAACGAGTTTCATCGTTCAAACTTCAATGAGCGATAAAGATTTTACCTCTAAAACCATTGTTAAAAAATCTGCTGAAATTTATAAGGCGATGCTTCCCTTCCTGAAATTCCTCAATACTGCCATGAGCTAAAAAAGCTTGCCACAAAAAAAAGCCTCCCGATCAGGAGGCTTTTTTTACTTTTTAAAACTGTAATTAGTTTTGATCAATTGGTTGAACCGAAACATAGGACTTGTTGTCTGTCTTTTTTCTGAAAGTAACTACTCCTTCGCGCAAAGCGAATAACGTGTGGTCACGACCAATGCCAACACCTTCAGAAGGCATGTGCTTGGTTCCTCTTTGACGAACAATAATATTTCCGGCAATAGCCATTTGACCACCGAAAATTTTGATACCTAACCGCTTACTGTGCGATTCGCGACCGTTTCTGGAACTACCGACCCCTTTTTTGTGTGCCATTTTATCTTAATATTTTAATGGTTCTGTGTTAAAATTATGCTGTAATACCGCTGATCTTAATCTGCGTAAATTGTTGTCTGTGACCGTTTGACTTCTGGTAACCTTTTCTTCTTTTTTTCTTGAAAACGATGACTTCGTCGCCTTTTAGATGCGAAACAACCGTTGCCGAAACCGATGCACCACTAATAAGCGGTAAACCAATTTGGGATTTTCCTCCATTTTCAAGGAATAAAACATCGTTAAACTCCACTTTATCACCCTCTTTTGCATTCAGTCTGTGAACAATAACTGATTGATTTTCAGTTACTTTCATTTGCTGGCCGGCGATTGTTACAATAGCGTACATTTGAATTAAATTTTAGTTGACTACCTTGGATTTTACTAAGGGGATGCAAATGTACGAAAGCTTTGTTTAATTCCCAAGCGACTCTAAAAAAAAATCACTTTTCAACACTTATCACCCTCTTTTTGCGATTGATAAGGTAAACTCCGCCTAAAATTGCAAACAAGGCAAACAGATGGAAGATCCCCAAATTTTCATGATCGGCAATTCCCCAAAGCATAGCCACAATTGGAATTAAATAGGTGACCGATGACGCAAATAAAGCCCCTGAACTTTTAATGAGGCGGTTGAACAGTACCAGTGAGATAGCTGTTCCGAAAACAGCCAACAACAAAATATACCCCAATGAATAAATAGCATGCGGGTTAGTCTGCAACCGTTCTACAAAATCGGTGGTGAAAAGATAAATTCCGGTAGGAGGACCCACAATAAATAAGGCAAATCCCGAAATAAGAACGGAGTCCACATCTTGCAGTTTATTTCTGATAATATTCACACTGCAGGCATAACAGATGGTGGCAATTACAATAAGCATCGGGTACCAGGATACACTCCCAACTGTGCTGGTTCGGTTCATTAATATTAAACTAACGGCTCCGGCTAAACCCAGTATAACTCCTAATAATTTATTTTTGGTGATTGGGGATTTAAATATGGCGTATCCAATTATCATGGTGAACAATGGAGTTAGTGAATTCAACATGCCGGCCATAAAACTAGGTACTACTGTTTGCGCCGATGTAAATAAAAATGCCGGTATTCCATTGCCCAATAATCCGGTGGCTAAAATATATTTCCAGTGCTCTTTTTTTATTTTCGAAATGTGTCCTATTACAAAAGGTAACAAGCACAAAAAAGAGACTGCCATTCTAATTGATGCTACTTGCGTAGGAGCAAAATCGGTGAGTCCCCGTTTCATCAA
>JBBQVM010000203.1:0-6178 GCA_038211525.1 Bacteroidia bacterium | reverse complement strand
TGAAAATACGGTTGAAGGATGGTTCAGGAAATTGGAGTTCGTATTATGACTATGTCTCGAACTAGGATAATTAAAAATTAGGAATTAAAAATCTGTTCACTCCATTCAAATAATCTAAACAATCCAATCATAATAAATCATAACAATCATAATGATCTAAGAATCATAATAAATCATAACAACCATAATGATCTAAAAATCATACAATCATGAAATCAAAATATATTCTCTTCATACTATTTCTCATAACATCCAGTTACCAATCTAAAGCCACCACAAAAACTTGGACAGGCTCATTATCAAGCTCTTATAGTAATTCTGGGAACTGGTCTCCGAGCGGTGTACCAATTGATTCTGTAGATAATATTGTAATCAACTCCAACGCGCCCAACAACCTAATTCTTACTCAAAATCGTGTCGTAACCGATTTTACTATTAATGGTGACACCATCGATTTGGGTGGTTACCAATTAACCATTACCGGAACCGCTAAATTCGATGGCGGATTAGTTACCAATGGAACCGTACTTCCTACCGGTAATTTGTGCCAATTTTCAGCCAGTATTTTGAATGTATTCGTAACAGCTTCATGTGGTTATTTTCGGATGAATGGTGGCACTTTCAACTATCCTGTGAGTCTTTCCAGTACCGGAGCAGCTAGTACCAGCGGTACGGGTGGTTGCGTGTTTAACGATAGTCTTTGCATTAACAATACCGGAGGTAATTATTTCACCATGGGAAGTTCAGGTAAAGATATTTTTTCAGGTGTTGTTAAAATCAACAATTCGGGTACCCACGAGGTCTATTTGGCAACAGGTGATTCAGCCTTCTTTAATGAAAATATTATCGTTTCTAGCACCAATAACGGAGGTGTGGTATTCGGAAATTCCGGTGGTGTGAGCACTTTAGTATCAGGTAAAACCATTTCGATAGGAAGCGGAGGCTTCACTAATGATTATTTAACACTCAAAAATTTTAATCAGGAAGGGTCGACTTCGCAAACATTAACGCTAACAGGAACTGCCATAGTAAACTTAATTAACTGCACTTTTAACGGTGATTTAACCGTCACCTCTCCCGGTTTCCTATTAAAAACCAGCACCTTCAATGGTGCTTCCTCCTTCACCCGCAATGCAAGTAGCACCAACCACCAGAGTGATGGAGGCAATATATTTAATGGAACAACCACCATCGACAATGCCGGTAGTGGAGGAAGAATCCGCATGGCAACCACCACCGGCGACACCTTTAACGGCAATGTTACCTTTAATTCCTCAGGCGGACAGGATGTGCAAGTTTGTTACGCCGGAAATTCCTATCTTTATGGTGATATAACTATAAATAGCAACAAAGTAGTGTTTAACACATCAAACGGAAAAGTAACTTTTGCAGGCAGCAACTCACAAAGCTTAAATGGAAGTTATAACTTTTCGTTTAAGAAACTGGCTATTGATAAATCGGCAAATCACCTTACGGCAAATACTACTTTGAGTGTGGATGATACGTTGTTTTTTGTGAGTGGCAACATAGTTACCACTTCTTCAAATTTATTGACCATGAAAGCCGGTTCGGTGGCAAATGGTGCAAGCAGTGCTAGTTTTATTTCAGGACCAATTAAAAAAATTGGAAACAGTGCTTTTACTTTTAATGTAGGGACTTCTAGTAGTTATAGACCGGTATCCATTACTGCACCTTCCAATACTACCGATGCCTTTACAGCACAATACTTTGATACTACCCAAACATTAGGTAGTAGCATGGACACCACCATTAGTTTTATTAGTGATTGCGGATACTGGTCTTTAACCAGAAACACCGGATCATCCAACATCACTCCTAAATTTGCATTTGATTCTACCCATTGCGATTATTTAACAGTAAGACCGGTTCACATTGCCTTTTGGGATGGAACCAAATGGGTGGATAAGGGAGAGGGTGTGGATGATAGCAACACAAAAAAACCAAGCGCAGCGGTAACTTCTTATGGTAACTTTGCATTGGCGTATAAATTAATTCCGGGCGATGCACCCCAGATGCCGTATCCCTTGACCATGGACACTGAGTGCAACGCCACAGAATTTCTTTTCACCGCAGATGATCTATGGTTTTCTTTTTCACCGGATTCGGCTTTAATCAAAACCAAATTTCGAAGTCCTGATGAAGAAAAATTATATGCTGTAATTAAAAATGCAATCATTTATGAAGAATACTCCCCCTTTGATTCTTTAGTTACAGTTTCATCAAAATCATGGAAGGTGGATAGCCTTTTAGAAGGACAATTGACATATGTTGACAGTTTAATTCCAACATCCCATTACTTGATGAAAATTACAAAATTCAATTCTGCTGATGGGGAAGGGATTTATGATACTACTGCATATTTCTTGAACGTTTGTATGTTAAATTTGAGGATGTCTCTTTCTCCTCAAATTTTTGTCGGTTATGTAAACGCTATGGATTTACAATCACAATTACAAAATGCAGGCCCGGGAGATATACTGGTTCCTGGGTCAATAACATATCCTTTGGATCTTTCCAGTGTAACCCCACTTTATATTGATGAAGATGTTACCTTGTTTGGTGATTACGACCTTCTTTCTGAACCTGTTTTGACCCCTTCAATTACTACATCTCCCTTAGGCACTTGTTTCAGCACGACAAAAAGAGGATCAATTGATTTACAGGATGCCTTTATGTTTATTATGTCACCCGGAAGTAGTTTGGAAAATATAAGAATGCAAGGTCCGATGCCTGGATTTCAGGACTATAATCATGATACACAGTTATGTGCGGCTGTATGTTTAGATCAATCGAATTCACCAACAGCAACTGGTCCATTTGATATTCTCAATTGCGAAATTTATAATTTTTCTTATGGTGGTGTTTATGGGGATGCAGGTGTCACAGATGTCTTAATTGATAAAACTTATATTCACCAAATCAGAGGTGGAGGGGGGCAAACTACTCCAAAAGGTTATGGAATATGGTTGCAAACAGGTCCTATACCAACTAATCTTGGTTATATTCCAGAATTTGAATATTTAAATACAATTTTTGAGGAATGTAAAGCAGCAATTGACATGCAAGGATATCAGGCAAATTTTTCCGCTACAAATTGTTCATTCGGAGAAGTTTTTTTTCAAGAGACTATCAATAAACACAATAAAGGAGTACCATATTCCCATCCGGTATCTGTTGGTTCTACTGGTCCTGTTGATTTTTATAATGTTGATACTTCACTTCCTTGCACCGCTGTTTCAACCGATGGTGAGGCAATTAAGGATGTTGCTGGTGGAAATGTTACTATTGATAATTCTATCTTTCACGCACCTAAACAAGTAATTTCGCTATGTTACCCGGTAAATTCATTCCCAATCACAGCAGTAGTTGGGCAAATAAAAATTAACGATAACACTTTTGTTGCTACCGAGGACCCAACTGGAACATATCCATGCAATTATGGAGGATTTGCCAGAGTAGCAGATAATTATATCAATGAAGAAGTTTGGGATTGGGAGCGAACACATAAAACAGATGGAACTTCAACAATAAATACAGCTTTAGCTATTATAGAAGAAGAAAATAATAATTTTGATTACCAACCTGGAGTGAGTGTGCCAACTGGATTGCCTCATCCACCCGAATTTGATTTTCAAATTTCAAATGCTGTAGGATCTGTGCCAGGATTTTTACCCAATTCCGATCCTATCCCTTATATATTAGAAACTTCTTCAAATTTAGAGCTTGATATCACTAAAGGTAGTAATATATCAAACGATCAGACATATATTTTACGTGCTAAAACTGCACTGGTTGACAATCCATCATTGAATAATGGATACAATTCATATGATGGAAACCAATTGGTCACCACTGCCCAAAGTGGAAACTTCAATCATATCTATGATGATACAGAATTTTGGGATGATGGCTCAAATAAATTGCCGGGTCTCTATGGAATTGATGTATTAGCGATTGATGCCACTGCAAATTCTCATAGATATGCGTCGAAATGGATTCACCATCCTTTAATTGTTGCCCCGAATGATAATTACAAATTTATCTTTCATATAAAAGATAGTTATTATAACGATTTGTATACAATAGATCCAACTTTTGTCTCAGTTTCTGGTGTCACTAAGCAAGTTGAACTGAACGGACAGGTAATTTGGTCAGAAGACATTGCAGAAGGGGGTGATGATTGGGAAAGAGTGGAAATTGATTTACTAAACGATTTTTGTCCAGATGGAATCACCCATATTCGAGACCATATTAATGTTACTGATTTCAAAAATGTATTAACCTTTAGTATTGGTATGGCTAATCCAAGTATGATTGCAACAGATCAAAACGGTTTAAGAGGGTTGATGATTTGGGTAGATGATATTTATTTGAAAAAATATGACTCCGCAGAAAATTTGTGTCGAGATGGAGATATTGAAAATTCAATTAAATCTGGTTTAAGTTCTTCACCTTCTACTGAATGTATGTTTTATCAAACAGTTTCTTTTGCAATGGAATCGGATTGTTTTTCTTTGGAACAATCATACAACCCAAATTCAACGCCTTTGGTACTTCCTACCAAAATTGCAGCAGGTGCATCTTATCTTAGTAGTAGTGATCGAAAATCCGGGTTGCAGTCTTTATTACTTCAATTAGATGGAGTGCATAATGATGCAAATTTGAATGGTTGTCTGGTATATGCCATTGATGGAACTCCCTCTGCAAGTCATGCCATAGTTTCGGCAGGATTTGATTTCGATTACCGAGATTTTATCGGATGTTCTGATTATGTCTCCTTAGGGTACAACAATTTTAGTGATGACTATAATTATGCTGTCACTGGTGATCTTACTATTTCTGATGAGCTGTTAATTATTAAAGAGGACATTAATGTAAGTGGAACCTCATCAAATCAAACTGTTTTGACGTTAACTGGGTGCCAATTGATGTTTAATGATGAAGATCATCTTACTCCACGTATCATGTTAGATGAATATTCCAAATTGGTGATTGAGAATTCCGGATTAATTGCTTCCCACTTATTTGCATGCAATGGAATGTGGGGTGGAATTGAAAATCATGGAGGAATTGTTAAAATTTATTCAACAACACCAACCACAGAAATTTATGATGCTACTACTGCTGTATGGAGTGATGGCGGCATTGTTAATATCCGATATGCATTATTTGATCATAACCATATTGGTCTGAATTTAAAAAATGGAACTTTTTACAATGGTATTTTAACCAGTTCTGATGGTATCATAGCTGTCGATTTTAGATGTTCAGGTGGTAAAATACTCAAAGCACCCTGGACGGGTGAACCTTCCTACACTCATATATTGCTTGAAAATGTAAACGACATTCAAATTGGAAGTATTGGTAGTCCTAATCCTGAAAGTTACACCAACACCTTCTCAGACGCTGTTTACGGAATTCAGGCAATTAATAGTAATGCAGTAATTATCAATAGTGATTTTAGCAACATGCAAAATTTTAGCGATGTTCAGCCCTGTTTTACTTGTGGTTCTGCTATTTATGCACAAAACTCAGGGAGCAATTTAAATTTAACCATTGGTGGCACGTATGATCCTATGACTACTTCTACCGCTTACTTAAAAAATACTTTTAAGGAATCCAAAATGGGAATTTTTGCAAAAGGAAATTTTGATTTAACCATTAAAGGAAATTTATTCGAAGATTTAGTGCAAGGCGTGAGATCAAATCGTAATGGTGGGGAGATAAAAATTAATGATGCAAACATCTTCGACCGAGTAAACTTTGGTGTAACCGCATTTAATGTGAGAGGGAATGTGGAAATAAGTAACAATATTTTTACAATTTATGTTCCCCAGGCAGAGATCTCAGATGTTGATTTTTACAATACAGCCATCACGGTCCAAAATCCATTGTCTCGTTTTATAAATCAGCAAGTGAGCGTTTTCGGAAATGAAATTACAAATTACCGCATTGGCATTCACGGAAACAATATTCCAACTATGGGTGTTGGATTCGATCATGGAACGGGTTCGGTGGTGGGTAATACGATAAGATATACCATCGACAATTTCCCACTATCAACTTATCATGGTGGTGTCTGGTTGCAGAATTGTCCACAAGCACGAGTATTTGGGAATGAAATTACCAATACTGTTTTTAATAGCGATGATAATTT
>JBBQVM010000202.1:0-6252 GCA_038211525.1 Bacteroidia bacterium | reverse complement strand
GATAAGCTGGAATAGCCCGAACGACTAATCTTATCGAGAATTGAATCAATCACTTCTTGTCTAGGAGAATTCGGGTTTTCAAAGGATGACTTACTCGGAAAAGTATTTTTGTGTACTATTTTTATCCGGCCCGACCGATTGAAGATTCTCACAAAAAAATCGTTGATGTGCTCCATCCAGAGGCCAACATCAGTGCCTTTCTTTAGGAAGCTGGTATAGGCAAAACCGAACAATGCACCTCCTAAATGTGATATGTTACCCCCCGCATTTCCATCGGGGATGCTAAGGAGATAGATGATAATTAGAAAGAGCGCGATAAATTTCAGTCGCACCGCACCAAAAAAAATGAGGTGAATGGAATATTCGGGAACTAAGGTAGCAATGGCCACTAACACCGCAATAACTCCTGCGGAAGCACCAATGAGTTTTGAAAACTCAACAGCGTTGATGAAGGCAGGGAAGAGGTTGTAAGCCAGAATGTAAAAAATTGCTCCGGATATTCCTCCGAGCAGGTAGGTGATTACTATTTTTTTGCTTCCAAGAAATTCACAAAATATTTTCCCCGTCCAGAATAAAATCAGCATGTTAAAAAGAATGTGCATGAAACTCTCGTGCACAAACATGTAAGTAATAATGGACCATGGTTGCTGGAGGAGGGCTGCAACATTTGACTTTACAGCTAACTTATCAATAATATTAAGTACCCAAAAGTTTCCGGCCCCAGCCAAAAAAAACATCAATTTAGCAATTCCTATCACCAAAAAAATGGCAATATTCACGAACATCAATCTAAAAAGACCCTCGGCTCGGGTAAAGCTTACCCTGATTTCATCTATTAGGTTCATTCGTTTTAGTAAAAATTGTCTCTGTTCGTTTTATTCCAGTATTTGATAAGGATAACACCAAATAGCATCCCGCCAAGGTGCGCAAAATGTGCCACATTATCACCGGGGTTATTGGAAACACCTGACCATAATTCAAATGCCCCATATAATGCAACAAAGTATTTTGCTTTTATGGGTAACGCAAAATAAAGATAAATAATCTGGTTCGGGAATAACATTCCAAAAGCGAGCAGCAATCCGAAAACGGCGCCCGAGGCTCCCACTGTAGGTATATTCATTTTAAAATCGACCAGCCGTTGCGCATATACAATTGATTCCGAAGCCATTTTTGGATCACCCTGATGCATCTCCCAGTTGTTAATGAAATTATTTACCTCGGCCAGAAACTCGCTGCTGGAAATGTACGAAACATTTTTTTTCATTAACGCTATGAAGTCAATACTATTGGGTGCTTCGGCATAATGCTGTATGATACCACTTAGCTGATGAATCTCGTACCAGGAGAATAGTGTTTGCAAACTAGCCGCACCCAAACCGGTCACAAAATAATAGATCATGAATCGTTTCGCTCCCCAGTAATTCTCTAGTATTCGTCCAAACATCCAAAGTGCAAACATGTTGAGGAGCAGGTGCGTAAAACCGCCATGCAAAAACAGATGTGTTACAAATTGATAAGGCGCAAAAAGAGAAGAGAGCGGATAAAATAGTCCGAAGTGTTCGTTCAGGCTGTAACCAAATTGCTCTTCCATTACCGTTGAAGCCAGCCACAAAATGGTGTTGATGATAATCAGATTTTTAGTCACAACAGGCAACAAATTATTGGAAGCGGGCCTGAATTGCTGGTAACTCATATTTTATTTTTATTGTTGATGAAATCAGTAGTTACGCTGTTGAAATTTTTTCTCAATATCTGTACTTTGAATTGTGATGAAAGTAGGCTTTCCTGATGGAGTGAAATTGGGTTGTAGGCAATTGAATAAATCATTAGCGATTCTGGTCATTTCGCGCGGATCCAATTCTTGTCCCCACTTTACGGATAAATTCCAGGCCACACTTCTTAGCAAGCTTTCGCGATGATTACTCTTAATGGTACTGTCGTTATTTTTATAGGATTCAAGAATTCTATCAAGGTAATTTTTTTCATTTCCTGCCGGAATTCCCACCGGAACCGCGTTCAGCACGAAAGTGTTTTTACCAAATTCACGCAGATCAAAACCAAGCTTTCGAATATCGTCGGCTATTTCAGCTAGTACCACATAATCCTGATGCGAATACTGCAATGTTTGTGGGAATAAATCCTGCTGACTCACCACCGGAGATTTTTCAAGCATTGATTTATTTTGTTCGTATAAAATTCGTTCGTGAGCGGCCTGTTGATCGATAAGAATAAGAGCTCCTTGCATTACAGCAACGAGGTATTTTTTATCGTGCTGCCCTAACACCATAACAGTTTCCTGCGCAGTAGGTTCAAAATTAATTCCGGATGCAAAGGTGGCTGTTTCCTGATTGCGAACACCCTCATATAATTTTTCCCATCCTGCAGTGCTTGCCTTGTTAGGAGCTATTGCCGATGAATGTTCCCGAAAAGGATTAAAGGTAGGATCCACACGAATCTCCGGCGACTTGGGAGTTGATTGGTACATGCTCACCGGAATATTGAAGGCATTTTCCTGATCAAAATCGAGTGAGGGAGTCACACTGAATTTGCCAAGTGCCCGTTTCACTGCAGCTCGTATGATAGCATAAACCGATCGCTCATCATCAAATTTAATTTCTGTTTTGGTAGGATGAATATTGATGTCAATTTTAGCCGGATCAATATCAATCATTATAAAATAGGAGGGGAAACTGGCATGTGGAAGCAGATCTTCGAATGCATCGGTAACAGCATGATGCAAATAGCCGTTTTTAATGAATCGGTCGTTCACAAAAAAGTACTGTTCACCACGTGTTTTACGCGCAAACTCGGGCTTCAGCACAAAACCGCTCAACCTCATAATGGTGGTTTCTTCCTCCACCGGAACCATCCGTTCATTATAATTATTTCCATAAATACCCATGATGCGCTGTCGCAGGTTGCCGGCATTTAATCGGAACACTTCTATGCCATCATGAAAAAATGAAAATCGTGTGTCGGGACGAGCGATGGCGATGCGCTGAAATTCTTCTACGATATGTCGTGTTTCAGAGGCTTTCGATTTTAAAAAGTTGCGCCTTGCGGGAATATTATAAAAGAGGTTTTTTACTATTACTGAGGTACCCGGCTGACAAGCGCATGGCTCCTGAGCGGTTACCTTGCTGCCTTCAATAGTGAGGAGCGTGCCGGTTTCGCTACTATGTAGTCGCGATTTTAATTCCACCTGGGCAATAGCTGCAATAGAAGCCATGGCCTCACCTCTAAAGCCCATGCTTCGGATTTCGAAAAGATCTTCTGCCTTTTTTATTTTAGAAGTGGCGTGGCGCTCAAAGCTCATGCGGGCATCTGTTTCACTCATGCCCGAGCCGTTATCCGTTACCTGGATGAGCGATTTGCCTGCGTCTTTAATAATTAATTGTATTTCGGTGGCACCTGCATCTAATGCATTTTCCATGAGCTCCTTCACTGCTGAAGCTGGTCGTTGAATTACTTCTCCGGCTGCAATCTGATTGGCAACCGAATCGGGTAAAAGTTTGATGATGTCTGTCATTAAGAAAAAGTTTCAAAAAGTTATTTTAATATCCAGAAAAATAGTGCCGATAACAAACCAATTATCAATAATATTCTTAAATTTTGTTGCATAAGGGAACTCCCTTTCTTTAGTTTTCTTTTATCGTGATACTTCCTGTGAATCCTGTCTTTTACTGCTTCTGCCTCTCTGTTCAAAGGTTGTAATTCCTCTGCTGCTCTTTTTATACGGTCCTCAAATGCTTATTTATCAGCATCATAATACCTCGGTTTAAATTCGAAAGTACGGTGTTTAGGTGTTTTTAGAATAGATGGTAACTTCATCATTTTTAATAACATGGCTACCTTGAACCGGCAACGCATTAAACAACAAAGTTACTGTTTTTATATTAATCAAGCTATTTGTAACAATAACATTAAATTGTTGAAATCAGCGTTGATTATATCCTGCAAAAGCTGCCCGACTGCCCTGTTATTGTTTCTAATTTTGACCCATGCAAAAAAGTCTATTCGTCTGTTACCTCTTTCTTAGTTCCATTTTATTGATTTTTAGTTCAAATGCCAATGCGCAGCCTATCTTTAATAATCCTGCCGCTCTTTATTGGTCAGAAGCAGTTTTTAATAAGTTAACGTATGAACAAAAAATCGGACAGCTTTTTATGGTTGATGCGTATTCAAATCGCGACACTGCTCATACCAATCAAATTGAAAAATTAATTCGCGATTATTATATCGGTGGTGTTATTTTTTTTCAGGGTGGCCCTGTGCGGGAGGCAATGCTTACGAACAAGTATCAAGCTATTTCAAAAGTTCCACTCTTAATTGGTATCGATGGGGAATGGGGATTGTCGATGAGGTTGGATAGTACCATTCGTTTCCCACGACAAATGACGCTTGGTGCTATGAAGAATGATAGTTTGATATACAAGATGGCCAGGGAAATTGGTCGTGAGTGTAAGCGAATGGGCATCCAAATTAATTTTGCACCGGTTGCCGATATCAATAATAACCCGCTCAATCCTGTGATCAATAGTCGCTCGTTTGGCGAAAGGCGTGAGCAGGTAACTGAATATTCGTTAATGTATATGAAAGGGTTGCAGGATGAGGGTGTGATGGCTTGCGGTAAACATTTTCCCGGCCACGGTAATGCCGATGCCGATTCCCATTTAACATTGCCTCTAATAACTCAAAGTGCCGATGAAATGGATACCATTGAATTTTTCCCTTTCAAACAACTCATCAATAAAGGTATTGCCAGTATGATGGTGGCGCATCTTTCGGTTCCTTCACTCGACACTGCATTCAATACACCCTCTACGTTATCATCTAAAGTAATTGATAGTTTACTCAAAGGCAAGCTCGGCTTTAGTGGACTCATTTTTACCGATGCACTTAACATGAAAGGAGTCGCCAATTATTTTGCAAGTGGGGAGCTGGAGCTGAAAGCGTTGCAAGCCGGAAATGATGTGCTGCTCTATTCCGCAGATGTGCCCGCTGCATGGAAGAGAATACATTTAGCCATTCAAAATTGTGAAATTAGTCAGGACGCTATTGATGCAAAAGTTAAAAAAATTCTAATGGCTAAATGCTGGTCGGGATTAACTAACGTTCAAAAAGTAGATACTACCAATTTAATTAATGATTTAAATACGCCCGAAGCGAATTATTTATGTTCGCAGTTATTTGAAAAAGCAATTACGGTTATTAAAAACGACAATGCTGATATTCCTGTAAAAGAATTTGATAAACGTAGAATTGCCTCATTGGTCATGAACGATACACTGAATGATCCATTTCAGCAAATGATTATGCAGTATTCCAATGCCGATTTGTTTAATTGTGAAAAAGAACCCTCACGCATCCTCCTCGATTCTCTGTTAAAAAAGCTGGAGGGTTATGAATACGTAATTTTTAGTATTCACAATACCTCCACTAAAGCATCACAAAATTATGGCGTTTCTGATAAGGCTGCTGAAATAATAAATTACCTCAAAGGGCGCGTAAATTTAATTACGGTAATGTTTGGTAATGCATATTGCCTTACCCGTTTGCCGGATGCATCTCAATTGAAATCGTTGATCTTATCGTATGAGGATACTTATTGGCCACAGTACTACACTGCCCAGGCTATTTTTGGTGCTTCTGCCAGCAGCGGAACCATGCCGGTGTCGCCGGTAAAAGGAATTAGTTTTGGTGACGGTGTGCCTTTGAATGCTAATTTATCTCGCCTTCGTTATACCAATTCACTTGAGGTGGGAATTAATCCGGCTGCATTTGCAAAGGTGGATTCATTGGCATGGAAGGCCATTAATGATAAAGCTACTCCGGGTTGTGAAATACTTGCTGCATTAAATGGAAAAATAATTTACCAAAAAGCATTTGGCCGTTATACTTACGATGATACATCCAGAGTAGTAACCAATACTAGTTTGTACGACATTGCTTCGGTAACCAAAATTGCGGCAACAGCTTTGGCCATCATGAAACTGTATGAAAATGATGATATAGATATTGATAAAAAAGCTTCCAAATATTTTCATGATTTAAAAAAATCAAATAAAAAAGATCTTTTTATTGCTGATATCTTAACGCATCAGGCAGGTTTAAAATCATGGATTCCCTTCTGGCAAAATACCATGGAGGATGGTAATCCATCTTATAATATTTATCATCCTGAAAAAGATGTGAATTATGATGTTCGTGTTGCCGACAGTCTTTTTATTCTAAATTCTTATCATGATA
>JBBQVM010000201.1:0-6292 GCA_038211525.1 Bacteroidia bacterium | reverse complement strand
AGCTTATCAAAGGAAGAAAAAGAGACCTTGTTCAAGGCGAGTAAAAATCAGGGTAAAGAATAAATTAACATGCAAGGCAACGCTGAAACTACCGGTTACCATCTAGCAAAACCGGGCTTTTTTAAAAAAATACTCCTTCTGGTTGTCGTAATAACCTCTTTCCTCACCGTAATATCTGGTTGGGTAGCTATGTTCAATCCTGCTCATTACTGGTATTTTGCGGTTACCGGACTAGGATTTCCAATTCTATTCATCCTTAATTTCATCCTTCTTACTGGCATGTTTTTATCGAAAAGCAGGTACTCGTGGATCCCTTTGGCGGCATTGCTGACTACTGTGGTCAAATTGCCTGCAATGATACAATTCACTAATAGTCAGCAAAAGCCTGTTTTTACGGAGGGGCAATCGGAAGAAATGAAGGTTATGAGTTTCAATGTTCGCTTATTCGACCTCTACAACTGGACCCACAACCAAGAGACCCGAAAAAGTATTTATAACATGCTTACAGAACTACAGCCCGACATTTTGTGCATGCAGGAATTTTATACCTCTACCCGCAATAATTTCGATAACGAAACCAATCTTCACCGAATTCTTAAGGCAACTAATGCTCATGTAGAATATCCGATTACGCTTCACGGGGTGGACCACTGGGGAATTGCAACCTTTACTAAGTATCCAATTGCGAATAAAGGGGTTTTGTACTTCGATAAAAAAACCGCCAATATTTGCATATTTACCGACTTAGTAATTAATACTGATACAGTTAGGGTTTATAATTGCCATCTGGAATCGGTGCGTTTTGGCGCCGAGGAGTACAAATTCCTGGAAAAATTGGGGAAAGAAGAGGACGAGCAGGCTGTTAGGAAAACTCGAAATATTATCAGTAGGTTGCGAACTGCCTTTATTAAAAGAGCCTCCCAGGCGGATGCTATTGCTGAAAATATTAAACAAAGCCCCTACCCTGTTATAGTTTGTGGTGATTTCAACGACACGCCCTTATCGTACACCTACAAAAAAATATCAGAGACCCTCAACGACGCATTCAGAGAATCAGGCAGTGGTTTTGGGACTACTTATGCGGGCCCTATTCCGGGATTACGAATCGATTATATCCTACATGGTGAGGAATTCACCTCCTATAAATTCAAAACACTCAAAGTAAAACTTAGCGATCATTACCCTGTTGAGGCTTCAATTGTGCTGAATGCTAAAAATTAAAGCTAAAAAGTAGCAAATTCCTTGAATTTTTGTACCTTTGGTAGGTTGAAACAGATCAGTACGAAAGGATTTTATAAAAAATTACCTTCTTTGAGTTCACTGTCTTTTCATGTTGTAATTGTAATTTTGTAGCTCTTATTCCACTCAATTGGTTAAAATTTTAACTTTAGAATCCTCATCACTGTTGTAACAGTAAAAATTTTGTCATTCCTTTACATCGGGAAAAATAAACATACAAAACCAACTTAATTATTTTTTAAATTATGAGAATCAAAATTTCTTTTCTCAGGGAACACGCCTCAGCCAACTCAATTCCTCTGCATCACCAGAAATTATTGGCCGACAGTCTCGGAGAACACATGGACACCATCACCCCTGATAGGTTGATGTTTAACTTCTCTTCTTTGAAGGGAACCTCTAAAATCACTAACGGGTTTATGAGATTCCTCTCCTCGAAGATCACTCTGGTGGTATCCAGCAGGAGCCAAGAGTTCGCAGAAGCACTGGTAAAGAAAATCTTCGACAAGCCTTATTTGGCTGTTGGTAAGATGAACCTAATACCTAAAACCTACGAGGTGATTCCTGATCCATCGTTCCAGACCAAAATGCGGTACCTGTGCATTTCACCCCTTATTTTGGTGAACCCTGACAAGGATATTGAAGCTGCTCAGGACATGATTGACCCTACCTCGCAACAGTTCTCCGACATCTTGTACAACATTACGCTTGACAGGATGGAAAAGGCTGGTTATTCGGAATCTATGTTGAATGAATTTGCTGAATTTGAAGCTCAGCCCGACATGGAATACGTGAATAAGATTAATGAATCGGGTAAAAAATATGCCCGTTTTTACAAATCTGCAGCCGGTAATACCATGGTAGGATTTCTTCTTCCATTCACCCTTCACGCCCACAGCGAAGTGCACAAATTCATCTGGGAGACCGGATTGGGTGTGCTCACCGAAGAGGGATACGGAATGGTTGACCTGGTGAAAATCTGATATTCAGCTATTTCTTATAAATTTTAAAAAAACAGGATCGGTGATCCTGTTTTTTTATTTTTGCACATGATCTTAAAACGATTTATTGGCATTGCCCTGGCCTTGATAGCCGCTCTTTTGGCACTATTTCTCATTTTTAGAGGGGTGTTGCTAGAAAATGCATTGGATAAGGTAAAAGCCAAAATTTCGGATCAATACCATGTTAATTTCAATTTTAAGGAGGCACATTTTGAAGGGATTGCCCGCGTTGCTATTACCCAATTGTCAATAACTCCCCTTTCGGGCGATACGCTCCTATATTGTAACAAAACAGCTGCTACTATTTCCTTGTGGCGTTACTTTAAAGGGTTGCCTCCTATTAATAATTTTCTTTTGCAGGATGGCTTTATTCATCTGGTGGAACACACCGACAGTAGTAACAACTATTCCTTTCTTTTTTCGAAAAAGGATACTACTCAGACTACCGATGAAGAACAACAACCAACAAAAAATTATAGTCGGGTTGCAAAAGCTATTTGGAAAAAATTCTTTGATGCTGCCGACTTTAATTTTGAAATCACTAATTTTTCTATTGATCGAAACAATTATGCTTCCTCTGAAAGTGTACTAATAAAAGAGGGCTCACTTCAAAAAACCATTTTAAGTATGCAGGTTGCAAATAGCACCGAAGGAAAAAATGAATTATGGAAGGTTATGGGAATAATTGATCCTCGTTCAGAGATAATGGATCTTAATATTAGTAACAGCTCTAATACAGCTACGAGTATTCCATTTATAGAAAATTTTACCGGAATTAAATTCTTCCTGAATAATTTTGTAATGTCGGTATCGATGAATAGTGTGGACAAAAATACCTTAGTTTTTAAAATGCATGCTGCGGCCACCCAAATCGGGTTGAACCATTGGAGAATTAGTCCCGAGGATGTGGTAATTGATAGCATAGGAATGAAATTGAATTTATATGTGAACGATACCTCTTGCTATCTCGATAAAGAATCTATTCTTTTATTAAATCAAATTCCAATCAACACCAACATCAGCTATTCCAAAAATGAAAATACACTTATTTCTGCTGATATAAAAATAGCACCTATTAATGCTAACACCTATTTTCAATCGCTACCAAAAGGATTATTTACAACACTCGAAGGAATTGAGGCAGAAGGGAAATTAAATTACCATTTACAACTCAGTGTTAACCTCGATGCACCAGATAGCCTTCTATTTAACTCAGAACTTCAAAAAACTGATTTTAAAATTCTCAAATTTGGCAATGAAAATTTTGCTGCTATCAATCATCCCTTTACTTATACAGCTCGTGAAAAAGATAAAGTAGTTCGCGTATTTGAAGTGGGTCCCGGAAACCCCATGTACACACCATTTGAGAATATTAGTCCATTACTGATCAACTCCGTTTTAACTTCAGAAGATGGCACTTTTTATTTTCACAATGGCTTCAACGAAGAAGCGTTTCGCGAATCAATTGTTACAAATATTAAAGAAAAACGTTTTGCCCGAGGCGGTAGTACCATTTCCATGCAGTTGGTGAAAAATGTGTTTCTAAATAGAAACAAAACCATCTCACGCAAAGTGGAAGAGGCATTAATTGTTTGGCTGATTGAAAATAATCGAATAGTAAGTAAACAACGGATGCTTGAAGTATATCTTAATATTATAGAATGGGGACCCGGAATTTATGGTATCGGAGAGGCTTCACAATTTTACTTTTCAAAATTCCCCGCTCAACTTACGTTAGATGAAAGTATTTTTCTGGCAAGTATCATTCCTCGCCCTAAATATTTTATGTACTCCTTCCAGAAAGATGGATCATTAAAAGAATATTTGAGAAGTTATTTCCAACTGGTTGCCGGACGATTGGTGAAGAAAGAAATAATTCCACAAGAATCATTAGATCAACTTCGGTTCCAGGTTGAATTGAAGGGTGCCGCTCGTCAATTTGTTATGCCGGATAGTATTCCTGTTGACACACTCCTTTTGGAAGAACCTGAAGAATTATTTTAAATTGATATATGTTACCGGTGGGTTAAAATCAAATAATAAGCTGATTCCAATTTAAAATAATAGCGAAATTCTATTGATTAAAAAAAATAGTGCAAGTATGAATAAAAGTACCTCCGATCATCCGCATGCGGGCATCCTCAATTGGATAGTAGTAATTGCTGCGTTAGGATATTTTGTGGATATCTACGATTTGGTGTTATTCAATGTTGTTAAGAGAGAGAGTCTGGAGTACATTGCCAAGCTCCATAACTTAAACCTCGATCTCAAAACCACCGGCATTTTTCTTTTTAATTGTCAGATGGTTGGCATGCTCACAGGAGGAATTTTATGGGGAATTTGGGGTGACAAAAGAGGAAGAATTTCCGTGTTATTCGGAAGCATCATGCTCTATTCTGCAGCTAACATAGTAAATGCTTTCACCTTCGACCTCACCACTTATTCTATAGTACGTTTTATAGCAGGCGTTGGTCTTGCAGGCGAATTGGGTGCCGGAATAACCCTTGTGGCTGAAACCATGCACAAAGAAAAGAGAGGTTATGGAACCATGATTATAGTAACTTTTGGTGCACTTGGTGCCGTACTAGCAGGTTTAGTAGGTACAGAGGGTCATTTCGTGGCGGAGTTACTTACTACCGTTACCGGCTATACGTTTCAAAACTGGCAGGTGGTGTATCTTATCGGAGGGTTTTTAGGATTATTGTTACTAGCTCTTCGAGTAGGTGCATTTGAATCGGGCATGTTTAAATTAATGCAGCAACATGATGTAAAAAAGGGAGATTTTTTATCCCTTTTTAAAACAAAAGATAATTTTTTAAAATACCTCTATTGCATACTTATAGGGCTTCCCATTTGGTATGTAATTGGTGTATTAATTTCGCTTTCGCAGGATGTTTTTGCCAAAGAGCTGGGTATTGAAAACGTAGTTAATGGGACTGCTGTTATGTATGCCTATATCGGTTTATCGGTTGGCGATCTTATTTCAGGATTATTGAGTCAATTATTGCGTAGCAGAAGAAAAGTAGTTTTCCTGTATTTGTTTTTGTCGCTCGGTTTACTATTGTTTTATGTTTTTGCCGCAAAAGGGATTTCTGCCAACGCTTATTATGCTCTCTGTTTTATTTTAGGGATTGCCACCGGTTATTGGGCTATATTTGTAACTATAGCCTCTGAGCAATTCGGAACTAATATCCGTTCAACGGTAACCAATACAGTGCCTAATTTTGTACGAGGTGCTGTTGTGCCTATTACAATGAGTTTTACATGGGTCAGTAACCAAACAAACAATCTTACCGGTGCGCTTGTTGTAGGATTAGTATGTATAACCTTAGCCGCATTCGCTACTTATAGGGTTAGAGAAACTTTTGCAAAGGATCTCAACTATTTCGAAACACTCTAAAATGAATAAAGGAACAACATTAGTAATTGGTGCAAGTGAAAACCCTTCGAGGTATTCTTATCTGGCAACATTAAGGCTTATGGAAAAAGGTTATGATGTTGCACTTATCGGGCTTCGAAAAGGGAATATTGATGGAATAGAAATACTGATAGGTCAACCAATAATCGAAAATGTAACTACTGTTACCTTATATATCCGTAAAGAGCTTCAGCCTCCTTTGTACGATTATATTTTTTCATTAAAGCCTTCACGTATAATCTTCAATCCCGGAACTGAAAACAGAGAATTTTCGGAGAAAGCCAATGCCCTTGGAATAGAAACCCTAAATGCTTGCACGTTAGTACTATTGTCACTGGGATCCTATTAATCTACCGATCTGATTAAATAATTTTTTCTTTTAGGAAGCAGGTTAGAAATACCATTTAAATTTTTCCGCAATTCAGCAATTTCCTTTAAAAAACCTTCAAACGAAACTTTTAATAAAAGGTTACATCATGGATATTATAATTTTTTATAATAAACAGCGGGTAACCTTCAGATTTATCCCTCGTTGAATTGCTTTGAAAAACCAGAACTCCGCCAAAGATAAAAAGGAGGCTGATTTAAAATTCATCATAAAAAACCCATGGAAATTATCAACAGGAAACTAGTA
>JBBQVM010000200.1:0-6387 GCA_038211525.1 Bacteroidia bacterium | reverse complement strand
GACGCGGTGGATTATATTTTTACAAAAGCTAAGGCACTTGGAATGCCATGTGTAATTAACGCAATCTTGGGTGATTATTATGGTTCCCATGATGGGTACGATTTACAATCGCAGTTAATAAGTACTTTACTCAATGCGCAGTCGGGTCGTGCAATGGTGGCTGCTGCCGGAAATGCGGGCTCTATTCCATTTCACTTAGGCTATAACGTTAGTACCGATACTTCCTTTACATGGATGCGCCACAATCCTTCGTTTCCTTATCTTTATTTTCAAGTTTGGGGTGATACTGCAGACTTTAAAAATATTGATTTCTCTATAGGAGCCGATGTTAATACAACTACATCATCCTTTCGTGGAAACCTGAGCTGGCGCGATATTTTTTACAACCTGGGTATACCTAAATCTGATACCCTCTTCAGTGTTTCAGGAAATCGGCTGGCAGTTGTTCAATCGTTAGGTTCAGTTCAGGGACCTACCTACTCTCTTGAATTTATTATCGTTCCTGATTCTGTAAATTATCAATGGCGATTAATGACAACAGGTTCAGGAAAGTTGGATATCTGGAAATTTTATGATGGCACCGGTCAGCCCGGATATGTTAATTCCGCTCTGCCAAATGCCTCCATTGTTCCTGAAATAATTTATTACAAGCTACCCGATTCTTTATCCACTATTGTGAGTGGATTTCAATGTTTAGATAATGTAATTACCGTAGGTAACTATGGTAACAGAAGTTCTTATGTAAGTTATGATTCCACTACCTACACCGATGCAAGCGTAATTTCCGGGCAACTTGCAGTTAATTCCAGTTGGGGACCTACGCGTGATGGACGAATCAAGCCCGATGTTTCGGCGCCTGGTGGAATTATGTTATCATGTGGCCAATTGTCACTCATGGCAATTTGGGCAACGCAACCTTCCAACATCAAAAAAATCGCGGAAGGCGGTTTTCACTTTCGTGATGGAGGTACCAGTTCTGCATCGCCTGTTGTAGCTGGAATTGCGGCATTATACCTTCAGGAAAATCCAACAGCAACTGCTATGCAAGTTCGAAATGCGATAGTTAATTGTGCATTACAAGATAACTTCACCGGAACTAATTTGCCTAACGTAAAATGGGGATATGGAAAAGCGGATGCTTTTAACACCCTTTCTAATTGTTCGCTTACTGCTCTTGAAAATCATGAAGGTTCATCGCAACAAATTATGTTGTTCCCAAATCCTGTTAACAGAGGAAGTAATCTTACTATTTATACAGCTGTTTTGAATAATAACTTTACCGGTGAATTGCAAATCCGAGATGCTATTGGAAAAATAATAATGAAAACTCAATTGATTGAATCAAATGAGATAACTTTAAACACAAAAATACTAAATCCGGGTTTTTATTCTGTGACACTGCTCTCAGGAAAGGATGTGAAGCAGTTATCTAAATTGATTGTAATTGAATAATAGTTGATCCTTTAAACTGGTATTATAGCTTTATTTTTTCTGAGAATTTTATCTTCTTAGAAAAAATAAATTTACTGATAACAATTTCTCCTTTCACCTCCATCGTATTAGATCCCTTTGCTGAAAACAAATTTTTAAAACTGCCGAATGCCATATTCGTCAAATTACTCATTGATGGCTGAAACTTTACAGGAACTTGTACTGCTGACTTACCTGCAATTCGCGTGTTGTCTGAAATTTTTATTCCACCAACACTTGAATCTGCAACAAGCACATTTATTCCCATACGCTTAACTGTTACACCATAACTATTAGGATTCTTAACTCCCAAATCAAAAGAAAATTCAGGATTTTGCAGTAAATTACCCGGGCGAAAATTTTTCACTCCCGTTACAACAACCGGTTTGATACTAAAACAACCTGATAACAAAATGGAAGCAAATAAGAACATCAGCAACAGAGCCAATTTTTTTTTGATGGTACTAATCATTAATATATTTTAGTTTGGATTTTATATTTTTCTATAAGTGATGACTGTATGGTATTTTAAAAGTTATTTCGATTTCACTTTATTCCACTTTTTAATTTGCCAATTAACAAAGCCGGTGCATATAAGATTTTGTTTAGTATCATGGATCGCAATTTCAAACTCTTTAAAAACGGCATCGCCGGTTGTCAAGGGATTCAGAATATCTTTTCGCAACATCTCATCGCTGATGGTAAATGATGAATAAACATCCATTTTAGCCTGGTAGGAATACTCCATCCGAAGCGTTTTTAAGATAATCCGATAGTCCTTATTCGAAAACAAACTCATCATCACCATGCCTGTGGTATATTCACACAAAGTAGCTAATGCACAGGCATGAATTCCTTTCACATGATTCAAATTATTACGGCGATAGGGCAACTTAATAGAAGCAAAACCCTTCCCTATCTTTACAATTTTAAAATGATGCGGTGCATTGAAAGGAACCGCTCTAGAGAGTGCAAAATTGAGTATCCATTTATTAAATGCTGATGTTTCTGATTTAATAATTAAGCTCTGTAACTTCGACATAATTTAATGTAGAATGAGTTTATTTAAATCATGAATTGCCATTTCCATTTCAGATTCCAGTCTATCAATAATTTGTTTACAGCTAATTACATCGTGAATCATCTCCACTGATTTTCCGGCACACCACAAATTATTATAATTTCCGGGCTTTATAGCGGCTTCCAATTTTTTCATTCCTTGCACCTGAACCAGCATCTTGAAATATTTCCTGGTGGTGGTATTTTTACTGAGTTGTTTTTCAAACCAATTTTGAGAGTATCCTACTTTCTTCGCATAGGGTGTATTAATGATGGTACATGGGGTACCAGAAAGTCTTTCAGTCATCACAATCTCCTCCATTCCCGATTTCACCACGCCCTGCTTATACTCGGCACTAACTCCGGCTTCAATAGATGCAATGAAACGAGTTCCAATTGAAACACCTGCGGCTCCAAGTGCTAACATAGAAATGATACCCGCACCGTTGGCAATCCCACCGGCTCCCACTACCGGAACTCCGGGAAAATGTTCATGCAATGCAGGGACCAAAACAGCAAGTGGATTAGGTCCTGCATGACCTCCGGCACCCTGCCCTACAGCAATAAAACCATCACAATCGAGCCCTGCGCATTTTTCGGCGTGAGCCAAATTAGTAACATCACAAAACACCTTTGCTCCATAAGCATGTGCCTCTTTTATCACTTGAGCAGGTGAACCTAATGAAGTAATATAAAATGGAATTTTCTTTTCAACACATATTTCCAGGTGTTTTTCATACAAGGGATTCGATTTTTGAACAATAAGGTTAACCCCAAAATTGCCCGGGCACCGGTTCTCATTCCTGAAATGATGCAACCGTTCAATAATAGCTGCCAATTCACCTTTCTCGCGGTAATTCAAGGTTGGAAATACTCCCATCACGCCATTCTCAATAGCCGATCGGATCATATCCTCGTTAGAAACCAGAAACATAGGCGCCATTATTATGGGTAACCTGATATTTAATAAGTTATTAAGTGTTGTTTGTATTTTCATGATAAATAAAATCTAAATATCGCTTATTTAGTTCATATGTAAACAAAATTGATTTATTTTGTTTGAACAGAAAAGAGCTAATAACTGATGAAAGTAACACGTATATTTGATCTTATTCCGCACCAGCTTGAAACCCACCCTTTAGAGGTAGCTTTTGCAGGAAAAGAAAATGGAAAATGGATCACCTACAGTTCAAAAGATTTTAAAAAATATAGCGATCTGGTAAGTTATGGCCTTTTGGCAAAAGGCATTAACAAAAATGATAAGATAGCTATTATCTCCAATAACCGACCTGAATGGAACTTCACTGATCTCGGAATTTTACAAATTGGTGCTATTGATGTACCTATTTATCCTACCATCAGTGAAAATGATCTAAAATTTATTTTAGAAGATGCCGATGTTAAGTTCATATTTGTTTCCTCCGAAGAAATTTATTTAAAAGTAAAATCCTTTAGTTCCGAACTCAAAGGATTGCAGGGGATTTTCACCTATAGTAAAGTTGAAGGCGCTACCCATTGGTCGGAATTGATTGAACTTGGTGAAAAACAAAGGGATGAAGATCGATTGAATGCAATCAAAGCTACCATCAACTCAGGAGATCTTGCAACATTACTTTACACTTCCGGCACAACAGGTAATCCCAAAGGGGTGATGTTATCGCATAATAACCTGGTGAGTAATTTTATTGCGGTCGAACATCTTCCTCCTGTTAAAGCGGGTGACCACATTTTGAGCTTTCTTCCATTGAATCACATCTATGAACGAATGCTTACCTATTTGTACATGTATTTGTGTACTTCTATTTATTATGCTGAATCTCTAGATACCATAGGTGATAATATTCGCGAAGTTCACCCCGCTGCCTTCTCTGCAGTTCCCAGGTTGATTGAAAAAGTGTACGACAAAATAGTAGCTAAAGGCACTGAATTATCAGGAATTAAAAAAGCTATGTTTTTCTGGGCACTCGATCTGGGTCTTCGCTATGATCCCAACAAAAGTGGAGGGTTCTTTTATGATATGCAACTTTCCTTAGCCAATAAATTAGTTTTTTCGAAATGGAGGGAATCTCTTGGAGGAAACCTAAGGGCCATAGTTTCCGGTGGCGCCGCACTTCAGCCACGACTGGCAAAAATATTCTGGGCTGCACAAATTCCAATCCTCGAGGGTTATGGCTGCACCGAAACCTCACCTGTCATTTGTGTTAATACTCTTGAACCTAACGGTATGGGTATTGGAACAGTAGGCCCCGTTATTAAAGAGGTAAGTGTTAAAATTGCTGATGATGGTGAAATTTTATGCAAAGGCCCTAACGTTATGCTAGGATATTACAAACGCCCCGACCTTACTGCCGAATCTATTGATGAGGAGGGTTGGTACCATACCGGCGACATAGGTGAAATGATAGGAAATAAACTAAAAATTACCGATCGCAAAAAGGAAATTTTTAAAACTTCGGGTGGTAAATACATTGCACCTCAGAACATCGAAAACAAACTGAAAGAGTCCCGTTTCATTGAACAAGCAATGGTGTTAGGCGAAAATCAAAAATTTGCTGCTGCACTCATTGTTCCTTCCTTTGCATTTGTTAAGGAATGGGCCGAAAGAAAGGGATTAACACTGAATTCAAATGAGGAAATAATTGCAAGTATAGAGGTTAAAAACAGAATTATGGAAGAAGTAGACCTCATCAATAAACAACTGGGACATTTTGAAACCATCAAAAAAATAGAATTGCTACCACGTGAATTCTCCATTGAAAAAGGTGAAATGACTCCGAAACTCAGCCTCAAACGCAAACTTATCCTTGAGGCAAATAAATCATTGGTAGATAAAATTTACAGTGCAGCTTAAAGGGGTTTTGTTAATGAATTTGGTGAAATTGTTTCTTTGTTTACAGACAGGAAAGTGCTTGTTTTTTAACCTATTCAAAATCCCTTTAATTGTAAACTCATCTCCTTCAAAATAGTTAACTATTACCTCTTTTAACTTGCTGAATTCATTGTTGAAATTATTGCAGTAGTGAATAGTTAACACTATGCGAAATTGTATACTTTTGAATTTTATTACTATTTCTCGTTTTATGAAAAAAACCATTAAGAAAGTCGTTGTGCTGGGTTCCGGGATTATGGGATCCCGGATTGCTTGCCATTTTGCCAATGTTGGAGTAAAGGTGCTGCTTTTGGATATTGTTCCGAAGGAACTTTCTCCCGATGAAATTAAGAAAGGCTTAACGTTTGAATCAACCGAATTCCGCAACAGGATTGTGAATACTTCTTTATTAGCGGCTGTTAAATCGAACCCCTCCCCACTCTATAAAAAATCGTTTGCCTCGCTTATTTCCACCGGTAATTTTAGCGATAACATGCACGAAATTGCCGAATGTGACTGGATTATAGAGGTTGTTATTGAAAATCTTGGTATTAAAAAGAACGTTTTTGATGAGGTAGAGAAATACCGTAAACCCGGCACTTTGATAACAAGTAATACCTCCGGAATACCGATTCACCTGATGGCAGAGGGACGAACAGATGATTTCAAAAAGAACTTCTGTGGTGCCCATTTTTTCAATCCTCCCCGTTATCTCAAACTGTTAGAAATAATTCCAATTGCTGATACTAGTCCGGAGGTAGTCGATTTTTTGATGCATTATGGTGATTTATTTCTTGGCAAAACCACTGTTCATTGCAAAGATACCCCTGCCTTTATTGCTAACCGAATAGGTGTTTATTCCATCATGTCCCTATTGCATCAGGTGGAAGCAACCGGCCTTACGGTGGAAGAAGTTGATAAATTGACCGGTCCCGTGCTGGGAAGGCCTAAGTCGGCTACGTTTAGAACTACCGATGTGGTAGGTCTCG
>JBBQVM010000199.1:0-6408 GCA_038211525.1 Bacteroidia bacterium | reverse complement strand
GCAGGTTATAATAAACATCGCGCCGAATGGATGGTTCGGAATCGTAAGTTGTTTACCGGAGGAGTAAAAACGATTGCTCCTTTGCTTCGCTCCTTCGAAGGAGCTCGCAATTCTTCTATAGGAAACAAATTCCGTCAATTGCACCGTTTTGCTGATGGAGCTGCTATGTCGAACACAGATAGATACTGGCGCTGGTGCGGATTTTCGGGCGAAAGTGAAATTGATAGCTTAATCGATTTTCAATACAATAACAGCGATTATTTTAGACGCAAGAAAGAAATTCTGAAACCGCTGGGAAAAGGAAATAGTATGAATGAGTTGCTTTACATGGATATGAACATGGTACTTACCAACGATATGCTGGTAAAAGTGGATTTAATGTCGATGGCAAATAGTCTGGAAGTAAGAGTGCCTTTTCTGGATTATGAGGTGGTGAATTTTGCTTTTGGTTTGCCCGAAAGTTATAAAATAGATGCAGGTTCATCGAAGAAAATTCTTCGGGAAACATTCAGAAAAGATTTACCCGAAGAACTCTTTCATCGCTCCAAGCACGGCTTTGAAGTGCCCCTGCTCAAATGGTTCCAGACCGATCTAAAAAGTTTAATCATCAACGACCTGTTAAACGATGAGTTTATTGATCATCAGGGTCTTTTTAATAACGACACCATCAGCAAACTAAAAAAACAACTATTTTCGGCGCATCCCGGTGAGATAGAAGCCAGAATATGGGGACTGATTGTGTTTCAGTACTGGTGGAAAAAATACATGGATTAACAGCAACATTTTTAATATAGCTATGCCACGAGTTTTACGAATTATTAATCGCCTGAATCTTGGAGGACCCACCTATAACGCGGCATTCCTCTCTAAATATCTGGCTCCTGAATTTGAAACACTTTTGGTTGCAGGTATTAAGGAAGATAGCGAAGAGAGTTCAGAATTTATAGTTACTGAAATGGGACTGCAACCCATTTACATTCCGGAAATGAGAAGAGAGATTAATTTTAAAAACGATCGCATTGCCTACAATAAAATAAAGGAACTTATTAAAGAATTTAAACCCGACATCGTGCACACCCATGCAGCCAAAGCAGGTACACTCGGCCGACTCGCTGCACATCACATGAGGGTTCCGGTAATACTGCATACGTTCCACGGACATGTTTTTCATTCCTATTTTAATCCCCTCAAGACGACTGTTTTTAAGCGCATTGAAAAATATCTTAGCTCTGTAAGTACACGTATTATTGCCATTAGTGATATTCAGAAAAATGAGTTGAGTCTGGAGCATAAAGTTTGCCTTCCGGCCAAGACCGTAGTAATTCCACTTGGTTTTGACCTGTTACGATTTCAGAAAAACCAGGATGACTTGAGGGAAAGCTTCCGTAAAGAATACCAACTGGATAATAATACTATTGCGGTTGTTATTATTGGAAGAATTGTGCCTGTTAAAAATCATGAGCTTTTTATTAGAGCCTTTGATGAGGTGCGAAAAAAAATGCCGGGTAAAATAAAAGGATTTATTGTTGGTGATGGCGATGATCGTGATAAGATGGAAACGCTTGCTACCTCGCTGGGAATGAATATCGCTACCCCATCAAAACCCAATATTAATCCTGATCTTATTTTTACCTCCTGGATTTTTGATGTGGAACGTCCGTTGGCCGGATGTGATATTGTTGCGATGACGAGCTTGAATGAGGGAACACCTGTTAGTCTCATAGAAGCGCAGGCTGCCAATAAACCCATTGTGACCACCGAAGTTGGTGGTATCAGCAACGTGGTAATTCCAGGTACTACCGCCTTGTTGTCTCCTTCTGGTAACCTTAAAGCTTTCGCTGATAATCTTTACCGGTTGGCTTCCGATAAAGAACTCAGAAATTCGATGAACGATAAGGGATGGCCTTTTGTGAAATCGAAATTTCATTATGAACGGCTGGTGGAAGATATGAGAAAGCTCTATCGCGAACTTTTGATTGAAAAAAAGGTGTTTTGATAGTTGAAGTATTCCGCAGTCTCTCCATTATTTTGATTATTTTTGTAAATTAAATAAATACAAGACTTATGCGTAAATTACTGCTAATCATTCTTTTAGCTCCATTATTCTCATGTAATATCAATCCGAGCATCATGTTTAAAACCGGTCCTGAATACCCTTATAAGGTAGATCAGACGATTGGCAACGTGGAATACCGGATAGCTCCAAATGATATTTTGGGATTCAGCATTTTTACAAATGATGGTTTTAAGTTGATTGATTTAACAACGGGTGTTACTACCATGACCGCTGCAGGAAGTGGAGGAGGTCAAAATATGACAGGCAATAACTCTACTCGCTTCACAGTTGAAGTGGATGGTTTTGTGAAATTACCCATTATTGGCAGGGTGAAAATAGAGGATCAGACCATCCGGGAAGCCGAAAAAATGCTGGAAGAGAAATATGCTGTTTATTATAACAAGCCTTTTGTGATGTTAAACGTTGTTAACCGTCGCGTTATGGTTTTTCCGGGAACAGGTGGTTCAGGAAAAGTAGTGATTCTTGAAAATGAAAATACCACACTGATTGAAGCCCTTGCTTTAGCAGGTGGAATCACTGAATCGGGAAAAGCCGATGTTATAAAACTGATTCGTGGAGACAGTCGTAACCCGCAGGTTCACTTGATTGATCTTTCCACCGTGGAAGGAATGAGACAAAGCAACATGCTTTTGCAAGCCAACGATATTATTTATGTGGAACCGGTAAAAAGGGTTTCAAGAGGAATTTTGGCCGAGGTTACTCCTATTGTAGGCATAGTGACCAGCTTGCTTTTGTTATATGAGATTGTGATTAAAAGGAACTAATTTAATATTCTTTTTTAATGCCGCGTAAAAAAATAACTCCCCTCAACGAAGAGTTTGATTTTAAGTTATTTGTTACCATAGCCAAAAAGAATTCTCTTTGGTTTGGATTTTTCCTGTTTTTATCTTTCATGTTTGCCTTTCTCTATTTACGCTACACAGCGCCTATCTATGAAGCGATTACCATTCTGAAATTATCCGACGAGAACAATGCCGGACTAGTGCTGGATCAGAAAGATAATATGTTGGTTGATAACATGAATCAACTTGCCGGTGACATTGAGTTAATTCGTTCGAAAATTATTGCACGAAGAGCCATTTCAAAACTGAACCTGGACGTGAGTTATTACGCAAAAGGTACGGTGCTCGATTACGAACTTTATTCGGGATCACCGTTTGAGGTGGAAGCAAATATTAAAGATTCGAGTATATATAATAAGCCCTTTTTTGTTGAATTTACCGACAAAAATACCTTTACCCTTCGTTACACTTTTAACGGAGAAAAAATGGAGAGTGTTAATTACAAGGTAGATCAATGGATCAATCTTCCTTTTGCTGATTTACAATTGTCGATAAGGAACTTCGAAAATATTTCTTCTCAGCAAAAGGAGTTCGAACAAAATGCCTATTACTTTATTTTGAACAATCCAACTGCCGTTGTAAACATAATTGTAAAGGACTTGGTAGTGACTCCGCTAAATCCCGAAGCAAAAACGGTAACAATTAAACTGCGTGAAAAAAATGCCGGTAAGGCAGCAGATATCGTTAATAATATTGCTGAAGAATTCAATACCTATGATGTTGAAAAAAGTAGTGAAGCAGCCAATAATATTCTGAATTTTATAGATACCACACTGGTTCAGGTGAACGGCAATCTGAGTGTTTCGGAAGATAATCTTGAAAATTTCAAACGTCAGAATCGAATCATCGACCCTACCATTTTCCTGCAGGATATCACCGGAAAAATTAACGACCTTCAAGAAAAAATGGTCGATATGCAGATGCAGCTTTTCCTGATTGATAAAATGAAAAAAGAAATTGCTGCCGATAAAGATGTCTCTAATTACCTCGTCCTTATTCCCGGCATCAACAGTAACACGCAGGTAAGTTCTACCTTAGATGTTCTCATGAAAACACTCCTCGAGCGAGATGAGTTGTTGATTCAGTCGACCGATAAAACGGAAATTTATAAGGCTTACGGTCAACGAATTGAAAAGCAGAAAACATTATTGATGAAAATTATCGATAATGAAGAAACAACATTGAAAGATAAGCTTGGAGAATTGCAAAAGCAGTTAGCCATAAGCGATATGAAATTTGGAGAGCTTCCGCAGAAGCAGGCTGAATTTGGAAGGTTGTCGAGGATGTATGGAATTAATGAAAAATTTTATGCCCTGTTGCTGGAGAAAAAAGCAGAGTTCTCCATTACCAGAGCCGGTTTTGTTCCTAAGAACATCATCCTTGAAAAAGCCATTCCCTCTCCTATTCCTGTTTCACCTAACCGACCACTTATTATTAGTGTGAGTCTTATCATCGGATTCTTAATTAGTTTCTTACTGATTGTGGTTCGTTACCTGGTTCATGATGAAATTGGTTCACTTGACGATATCGAAGCTTATACGGATGCCGCACTGTTAGGAATTATTCCTAAATACAAACGTGAAATTCCAATTTCGCAATTGCTGGTAGATAAAAATCCGAAGTCGATTATTGCCGAAGCATTCCGCTCCATTAGAACAAACCTACAGTTTATTTCAAGCGAGGTAAATGCAAAAGTGATTGCGGTTACTTCCACCATTTCAGGAGAAGGAAAAACATTTAATGCCATTAACCTCGCCGGGGTTATCGCCTTTTCAGGAAAAAAGGTAGTGATTCTGGATTTGGACATGCGCAAGCCTAAGATCCACCTTGGTTTTAATGTGGAGAACAACCGCGGTGTTAGTACTTTGCTCATCGGCAGAGACACCATCGAAGACTGCATCATAAAAAGCTCACTCGAAAACCTCGACTTCATCACCGCAGGTCCCATCCCTCCTAACCCATCTGAATTAATTATCAGTGCCAAAATGGATGAACTTATTGATTATCTTAAAACCAAATACGACATCATAATTATTGATACTCCTCCGGTTGGAATTGTGAGTGATGGAATTCCGATCATTAAAAAAGCCGATTACCCACTTTATATTCTTCGTGCCAACTACTCCCGCAAAATGTTTATCAATAACATCAACAAATTGATTGATGAGAGCAAGGTTAAAAAACTTTCCCTAATTTTGAATGGTGTTGATTTATCTAAACTAAAATATGGCTACGGTTATAATTACAGTTATGGTTACGGTTATGGTTATGGATACGGTTATGGATACGGTTACTACGAGGAAGATTTAAAAGAGCCTACTGCATTTGATAAATTTAAAGGCTTGTTTTTCCGTTCTAAAAAATCATCCTAAACAGCTATGAAAGTAACAAGCTTGAGCTTAGAGGGTGCATTGCTGATTGAACCTGTTGTTTTTAGTGATGAGAGAGGATACTTCTATGAATCATATAACTTTCAAGCATTTAAAGCAGCCGGTATTCCTGATAATTTTGTTCAGGATAATCAATCACTGTCGGCAAAAGGAGTGTTGCGAGGTTTACACTTTCAAAACCCACCCTTTGAACAAGGCAAACTGATAAGAGTAATACAAGGGTCTGTTTTAGATGTAATTGTTGACATACGTAAAAATTCGCCCACTTACGGTCAGAACTTGTCGCTGGTCCTGGATGATGCCAAAAAACAGATGATGTGGATTCCACCCGGTTTTGCTCATGGATTCGTGGCGCTGGAAGAAAACACCCTATTTCTGTATAAATGTACCAATATTTATAACAAAAAATCTGAAGGCGGAATCCGGTGGAATGATCCGGAACTCCGCATTGACTGGGGTCTAACGCACCCTAACGTTTCATCTAAAGACCTGGATTTAGGATTATTTAAAGACCTTAAGTCCGAATTCTAATCCTTTTTTATTAAGTTTGTGAACTTAAATGATTGTATCTTAACATCATGTGATGGATAAACTTTTACAACAAAATTATTACTTTATCATTTACAGCACATTCTTCCTGTGCTCGATGGTATTTTCGTTCGTAATGAATAACCTATTCCTTCGGTTCTTCAAAACGCTCGGTATTCGGAATAACCTCGATGGCACCATTATTCGTTGGGGTGCGCTCTCTAAACCTGCTGTTGGCGGCATTACCTTTTACATTATCTTCCTGCTTTCTGTTGCTTGCTACTCCATTTTTTTCAGCCCTAGTCAGGTCTTTTATAACACCAAATTTATTGGGTTACTATTATCGATGGCTCTTGGTTTTATTGTTGGCTTAGCTGATGATGCTTATGACACCAAACCCTTTCTGAAATTCTTCGTGCAATTTGCCTGTGGTATTATCATGATTATTTCAGGAATCAGAATCAATATTTTTGAACTGGAAGCATTCAACAATATTTTTACTATTTTCTGGGTAGTTGGCATCATGAACTCCATTAATATGCTGGATAATATGGATGGCATCACCACCATT
>JBBQVM010000198.1:0-6464 GCA_038211525.1 Bacteroidia bacterium | reverse complement strand
TGTTTTCACAATCGGAAATGGTGAAGGCCGGTAATATGGTTGGACCAAGAATTTTTTCTACCGGATGGATTCTTTATGGTGCCGATGGTGATTTTAAAGTAACCATCAACAAACCTGAAGATGCCTACTCAGCCGTTTATCGCACTAAATCGTTTGGTGCATTCTCGATAAAAAGTTACAATCAACCCCGTAGGGAACAACGACAGATGTTGATTGATGCAGCTCGTCAACTCAAAATGAATGTGGTTCCTGAGGGCGGTTCTTTTTTCTTCCATAACATGACCATGATTTTGGATGGCCACACAGGCATTGAGCATAACATTCCGGTTGCACCACTCTATAATGATGTGGTAAGTTTATGGGCTGCCTCTAAAACAGGCTATACCCCTACCCTTATTGTTTGTTACGGAGCCATGATGGGAGAAAATTATTTTTATCAGAAAACGAATGTCTGGGAGAATGAAAAACTTCTAAAATATACTCCACGTTCCATAATCGATTCCCGCTCCCGCCACAGAACTATGATTCCTGACAAAGAATTTGAAAATGGATATATGCTAGTGTCGCAATCGTGCAAGAAGTTGGCGGATAAAGGTGTGAAAGTAAACCTGGGTGCACACGGACAAATTCAAGGTATAGGCGCACATTGGGAGTTGTGGATGTTACAACAGGGAGGCATGACCAATATGCAGGCTCTGGAATGTGCAACAGTTAATGGTGCCCATTACATTGGAATGGATAATGATATTGGATCGATTGAAAAAGGGAAATTGGCAGATTTAATTATTATGGACAAAAATCCATTGGATGATATCAGAAATTCAGAATCGATTATTTATACCATGGCAAATGGCCGGTTGTTCGACACCTCCACTATGAATGAAATTGGAAATTACAATAAGGTAAGAAGTAAATTCTATTGGGAAAATGCTCGTTATGGTGCTGAATTTCCATGGCACATGAACAGCCACGGTGATGAAGACTGATGCAGGATTATTTGGAGAAAAGAGCCTTCAATTCATTAGCTTCTTCCGGTTTCATCTTCCCGGCAAGGATCAGGCTTAACTGCCTTCTGCGCAAAGCACCCTCATACCTTGTTTTTTCTTCTTCTGATTCAGGAGCTAACTGAGGAACATTGATAGGACTTCCCATTTGGTCAACAGCAACGAAGGTGTAAATTGCTTCGTTGCATTTACGTCTTTCTCCTATTGAATTATTTTCTACCCACACATCAATAAACACCTCCATGGAAGAGGAAAAAGCACGTGAAACTTTGGCTTGAAGGGTCACTATTTCACCCAACCTAATTGGCTGGTTAAAGGCTACGTTATTTACCGAAGCGGTTACTACCACTCGTGCACAGTGACGGTGCGCTGCTACTGCTGCGCAAATGTCCATCCAATGTAAAAGCCTGCCTCCCATTAGGTTACCTAATGTATTGGTGTCGTTAGGAAGTACAATTTCGGTATTAATGCAAACCGATTCAGAAGGGGTTTTTGCTTTCATGGTGCAAAGATACTGCAACGGGCCTGATTCCGGAATTATTCAAATTAAATTGATGCCATTTTTTGTTTGCATGCATCTGATTTTTCCATAATTTCACAACTCATTAAATGATGGATCATGAAAATAAAATTACTAAGCATACTATTGTGTTTGAGCTTATTAGGAGTTTCTAAAATTGCTTTTGGAGCAGAGGGTGATACTACCAAGATCAGAGTTCATGACGCTGTTCACATGTCGTGGTGGGGCGAGTACAAACAATGGGGAGTATTTCCTCCTGCCGGAACGAATTACCGACGCATTAACCTCGATTTTACACTGGGTTGTCCTCCAACAGGCTGTTCCGACTGGGATTATACAGTACAAGTGGAAGCGCTGCATAAAACTGGTGCTTTGGACTCTACACTAGTTTCGGCACCTGCATTTACTGTTAACGGAGCCGGTCCTGCGACTCTTTTTGCCAATACCAATCCGGTTTACAGTACCTTCTTTAATGCTTCACTTCCCGGAACCGATTCCACTTTTGCGACCAGCTTTTGGGTACTATTTTACAATGATCCATTAAGTCCCTTATTAGCTACCGATTCCTTATTGGTTTATCCGGGCAATTTCTACAATTATCTTTACGATGCTTCCGGAAATACTACCGACTCCACCTTGGTTGGTTATGACACCACATGGACTAACACTTTCACCAATGTGTACCAAGTTTTCGATGTAATTGAGCGAATAGAATTGGCGAGAGTAATTACACCTTATGGAAATCTTTTTGGTTTATCATGGACCAATACTGTTCATTTCGACATTACTGATCTGGCTCCGATTTTACAAGACAGCGTTGAAATACGTGCCTTCTACGGTGGTTACTCCGATGGATTTTCCATCACCTTAGATTTTAATTTTATTGAAGGAACACCACCAAGAATTCCATTACAAGTGAGAAATGTTTATAGCAGTGGTCCGGGTGGTTTCCCTTACGGAAATACCGGTAACCCAATTGAAAATTATCTTATCCCAAAAACATTTAACATCGCGCCAAGCGAAACCAATGCAATGTTCCGACTTATCACCACAGGACATGGTGCAGGAACTCAAAATTGTTCTGAATTTTGTAACAAAAGTTATCGAATTAAATTAGATAATGTGCAACAGTTTCAGCAGGCGATATGGCGAAACGATTGTGGTTTGAATCACCTTTACCACCAGGCAGGAACCTGGATTTACGACAGAGCCAACTGGTGTCCTGGTGAAAAAGCAATTATTAGGAACCATGAATTAACTCCGTTTATCACTCCGGGAAATCCTATTAGTATTGATATGGATATTGATGCTTATACGAATACTGTTTCCGGACAAAATCCTAATTACATTACAGCGGCGCAGTTGATTACTTATTCAAATATCTCTTTTACCAATGATGCTTCTGTGGAAGAAATTATTTCACCTAACAACGATTTTTACTACAACAGATACAATGCTATTTGTAACAACCCATTAATTGTTATTAAAAATACAGGTTCAGCACCACTCACTTCATGCACTATAACTTATGGAATAAAGAATGCAACTCCATCGGTATTTACCTGGACGGGCAACCTGGGCTTTAATGCATCGGAACCGGTTCAATTAGCCGCTATCAACTGGACCGCTACGGGAAACACCTCCGATCAGTTTTATGCTTATGTTTCAATTCCAAATGGTGTACAAGATGAATATGCTTACAATGATACGATGAATACCTGGGTTAAATTTCCGCCTGAATATGCATCTTCATTTGTGTTGTTATTTAAAACGAATAATGCCTATTATGAATCATCCTATAATATTAAAGATGATCAGGGAAATATTGTATTCAGCAATGGTATTCTTGCTGCGAATACCTTGTATCGTGATACCATTACCTTGAGTCCAGGGTGTTATACTTACAATGTTTACGACTCAGGAAAGGATGGATTGTCATTCTTTGCAAATAACGATGGAAATGGATATACACGATTTGTGAATGCCTTCGGACCCGGAGTATTAAAGTATTTTGAGGCTGATTTCGGAACCAATTTCAGTCATCAGTTTACGATCGGTTACGTATTAAACACTCCTGAAATAGCACAGGAAAGCAACATGAATGTATTCCCAAATCCTTCAACCGGAATGGTAACTATTGATTTGGCTTATTCTAAAAATGAAACAGGAATGGTGCAAATCATTAATGCAATAGGACAAGTTATCTATTCAGAAAAATTTAGTGAAACAGATAACCCAATATTGCAAACAAACCTGGAAAGTTTTGCTGCAGGAGTTTACATAGTTAAAGCAACTACAAAAGATTCGGCAATTACCCGCAGATTAATTTTGCAACCGGCACATTAATTTTATTGGGTAGTCTTTCCTCTCTCTCTAATGATTCTGATTCTTGATAATTATGATTCATTTACCTGGAATCTTTATCATTATGTGGAGCAGTTAAGCAACGAGCAAATTGTTGTAAAAAGAAATGATGAGATTTCAATTGGTGAAGTCGCAGCATTCAATAACATCATTCTTTCACCCGGGCCCGGCTTACCTGCTGCATCAGGGATCATGAATGAAATTATTCGTGTCTACTCTCCTAAAATTCCGATTCTTGGAATCTGCTTGGGTCATCAGGCTATTGCTGAAGTGTATGGTGCTGAACTTGAAAATTTAGATACTGTTTGGCATGGTGTTGAACGGAAATTGGAAATAATTGATTCAGAAGATAGGCTCTTTAAGGGGTTACCACAGTATATTAAAAGTGGACATTACCATAGCTGGGTAGTTAAAAAAAATAGTCTCCCCTCCCATTTTAATATTACTGCTGAGGATGAAACGGGAACCATTATGGCAATTTCACATAAACATTTTCCGTTGAGTGGAGTACAGTTTCACCCCGAATCAATCATGACTCAATATGGTCCTGATATAATGCAAAATTGGTTGAGGTTTGTCGATACCTTTCCAAATGCATCCAACAATTAAACGGATCCTTAATTAGTATATCAGTTTAAGTATGGCAACAATTTTTACTCACGGTATTGTCGCGCTCACGTTAGGTATTACCAATATAACCGGTAAACTAAAACCCCCGGTAATAGCGGCTGGCGTGGTTTTATCGATGTTGCCCGATGCAGATGTAATTTCGTTTTCCGCAGGCATACCATATGAGAGTGTTTTAGGTCATCGAGGCTTTTCGCATTCTATTGTATTTGCATTTTTAGCAGCTTCTATGATCTCATTGTTATTCTTGCTGAAGAAACAATATCCTGCAAAAGAAATTTTCACCACCATTTTTTTATTCCTCTTCGCAGCTACTATTTCTCACGGAATATTAGATGCCTGCACCTCCGGTGGATTAGGAGTTGGATTTTTTATTCCATTTGAAAACAGTCGCTATTTTTTTGGCTGGAGACCGCTATTAGTAAGCCCGATTGGTGCAGCCAACTTTATTAATTCTTACGGACTAGCTGTGCTCAAAAGTGAAATAAAATATATTTGGATACCTTGTGTAATTTTTGTTGCATCATTAAAAATAGTTGAAAAATTCAAGACCCATGCATGAGCTAATTAAAATTGCTGATACTGATGAAAAGATTTTATTGTGTAGCGAGGTGGTGCTTGATTTGAGGCCACACATAACTTCTGAAAACTACTTGAAAGTCATTAAAAACATGATTTCAAAAGGCTATACTTTACTCTACATAGAAACGGAGGGTAAGGCGGTGGCTTTCGCCGGATATGTGAGGGGTTTTAAACTACATCGAGGAGATAGCATTTACATTGATGATTTAAATACACTCAAAGAGCACCGTAAATTTGGTTATGCCGGAATATTAATGGATGCCATTTTTGATTTCGCTAAACAAAATGGAATTAGTGAAATTCATTTGGACTCTGGTGTTCAGCGGTTTGATGCTCATCGCTTTTACCTGAAGCGCGGATTTAACATTACCAGTCATCACTTTGCGATAAAAATAAATAATTGATTTAATGTTTGTTAGCATCAAAACTTCTCAATTTAAAATTTGTTAACTTTATAGCATTCTATGAAAATAATCACCTTATATCTGCTGTTAATTATTGCTTCATTGTTCAACACACGTGTTGCCGCTCAGGAACCTTCAATAATTAAATGGGAAACGCTTAAACAAATTATTCATCCTGCCTCTGATACTACCTATGTTATCAACTTCTGGGCAACCTGGTGTGCTCCTTGCGTTAAGGAATTACCCAACTTCGAAAGATTGGCTGATGAAAACAAAAACAGCAAAGTGCAGGTGATCTTTATCAGTCTGGATTTTAAACGACAATTTGAAACTCGCCTGAAACCTTTTGTGGATGAAAACAAAATGAATTATCCTGTTTACCTTTTAGATGAACCCGATTACAACACCTGGATAGATAAAGTTGATCCGTCTTGGGGCGGTTCCATTCCGGCGACCTTAGTCATCAACAATAAAACAGGATTGAAAAAGTTTTTTGAACAGGAATTTACTTACGAAGAATTATCATCAATAGTTAAACCTTTAATACTTAAATAAAATGAAAAAGAATTATTTTAAAGCAATACTTGCAGTTGCTGTTATCACCTCAGTATCGGTGTTTATGTCTTTAAAACCCGCTCCTGCAGGTTATGCTGTTGGAGATAAGGTGACAGACTTTAAATTGAAGAATGTAGATGGATCCTATGTATCGTTAGGTGGGTTAAAAGAGAACAAAGGTGCATTGGTAATTTTTACTTGCAACCATTGTCCATTTAGCATGGCTTATGAAGATCGTATTATCGCACTTCATAAAAAGTATGAGCCTCTCGGATTTCCTGTAATAGCAATCAATCCGAATGATGAGGGAAAAGTGCCTGAAGATTCATTTGAGAATATGATTGTGCGAGCTAAAGAAAAGAATTTCCCTTTTGCTTACGTGCAGGATCCTTCGCAACAAACTGCCCA
>JBBQVM010000197.1:0-6481 GCA_038211525.1 Bacteroidia bacterium | reverse complement strand
GTACCACTTTTTGATGGGGCAACGTTTCCTTTTGAAGGATTATTATTCATTCTTGGATCGGACGAATAATTAGAAGGATTTGTATTGCTCTTGGTGGGTGCAACATCACCTTTTCCCGAATTATTAGCAGGACTCATTGGCTTTGGATCAGAAGAATAATTCGATGGGCTAGTGTTTCCTTTAGTAGGAGCAACATCACCTTTTCCTGAATTATTGGTTGGACTCATTGGTCTTGGATCGGAAGCATTAATAGTTCCTTTTCCGGAAGCGGGAGCAACATCACCTTTTGAAGGAGACATTGGTCTTGGATCTGAATGAGTATTCACAGAAGAAGGAGTTATATTGTTGTTATTTCTTCCTGCATTTTCATATAGTTGTCCTACACTGTGACCGTTTCCTGCAGTAACAAGATTGCTACCGGTTCTCCTTCTTGGTCCATAATAATAACTGGTATTATCATAACTGTTAAAATAATTTGGATTGTAATAGTTGTTATACATTCCATCATAATATCCATTCATGTAACCATTACTATAACCGTTCCAGTAGGAATTATAATATGGGGAATAGGAATAAGGATTGTACCAAGGATTATATCCATAATAACTATTTGGTGTATAACAATAATTGTAGTAAGAACTGTAATAAGGAGTCCACCAGTTGTATCCTAAATATATACTAACACCATAAGAATATGGGTTATAGTCGTACCAATAAGAATTGGTAAAATAGTTATCATAATAATTATAACCAAAACCAACATTGGTATAAAACCGTCTTACACGTGAAGAGTAAGCATAATCGTAATAATCATCATCGTTATAGTAATTATTAGTAACATAGGTGTTACCTTGATTGTCGGTAGATTGAGTGGTCGAAGGATTTTCGCCATTGTAATCAAACCTGGAGTTATCAGATTGTGCCGGAGCAGCAGAGTAATCGGCAGGCGTTGAAGTGGTATTTTCTTCTACAGCAGGAGTTTCTGTTCTGTTGTAAGCGTCATCTTTAGAAGAATAATACACATCATCATAATTTCCTGACCCGGTTCTGGCCATCTTTTGAGATGAACAGGAGCTCAACATTATGAATGCTGATAAAACCGGAATAATTAATGCTCTCATGATAATTGATTTTAAAGGGTTTGATTGATTTTTACGAATATGGTTTACTCGTAAATTGTAAATGTGGTAATTGTTTTACAATTTTGTCTCATATAATTAAAACAAAATCTATACCAATTTATTTTTCAAAATTATCCAATGGGAAAAGAAATCACAAGTAGGGCAGAAAATTATTCAGAATGGTATCAGGATCTGGTTATTAAGGCCGACTTGGCAGAAAACTCAGCTGTGCGAGGATGCATGGTTATTAAACCTTATGGTTATGCCATTTGGGAAAAAATGCAACAGGCTCTGGATAAGATGTTTAAAGATACCGGTCATTCCAATGCCTACTTTCCTTTGTTTATTCCCAAATCGTTTTTCGCCAAGGAGGCCGCTCATATTGAAGGGTTTGCCAAAGAGTGTGCCGTTGTGACGCATTATCGTCTTCGGAATACTGCCGATGGCAAGGGAATAGAAGTGGATCCGGATGCTAAATTAGAAGAAGAACTGATAGTTCGCCCTACTTCTGAAACAATCATCTGGAATACTTACCGAAACTGGATACAATCGTATCGCGATTTGCCACTTTTAATAAATCAATGGGCCAATGTAGTTCGTTGGGAAATGCGCACTAGATTATTTCTCAGAACAGCCGAATTTCTTTGGCAGGAAGGCCATACCGCACATGCCACTTCTGAAGAAGCAATTGAAGAAACTCGTAAAATGTTAGATGTTTATGCAGAATTTTCTGAAAAATGGATGGCTGTTCCTGTTATAAAAGGTATTAAAACTGCTAACGAAAGATTCGCCGGAGCCATCGAAACTTACTGTATTGAGGCATTAATGCAGGATGGAAAAGCACTTCAGGCCGGAACTTCTCACTTCCTGGGTCAAAATTTTGCTAAAGCATTTGATGTTAAGTTTACGAACAAGCAAGGAGTTCAGGATTATGTTTGGGCCACCTCCTGGGGGGTATCTACCCGATTAATGGGGGCATTAGTAATGGCACATTCAGATGACGATGGCTTGGTATTGCCTCCTAAGTTGGCTCCCATCCAGGTGGTGATTGTCCCAATTTATAAAGGCGATGAACAGTTGGATCGGATAAGTGAATTTGCTTTAAAAATAAAAAAGGAACTGGAAGACAAGGGTATCTCAGTTAAATATGATAACAGAGATACTCATAAGCCCGGTTGGAAATTTGCCGAGTATGAATTAAAAGGAGTTCCTATTCGGATTGCAGTAGGTCCTCGGGATTTGGAGAATAACACGGTTGAAGTTGCACGCAGAGATACCAAAGAGAAAAGTAGCTACCAAATTACCGATTTGGCCTTAAAGATGGAGCATTTGTTAAACCAGATTCAGGAAAATATTTATAACAAAGCACTTGATTTTAGAGATAATTCAACGTGGAAAGCCGATACTTTAGAGGAATTTATTGATATTCTTGATAATAAGGGTGGATTTGTTTTTGCTCATTGGGATGGTACCACCGAAACTGAGTTAAAAATTAAGGAACTAACAAAGGCTACTATAAGATGCATAACACTGGATAATAAATCTGAAAACGGAAAATGCATCCTGACCGGAAATCCCTCGAAACAACGTGTGATATTTGCCCGTGCTTATTGATTGTTCTCAAAGCAAAACGAAATGGAAAACGAAGCAACCTCTTACGACCAGATCTTACATACCCTAATTGAAAAAGGTCCGGTAAAAGTGGAAGTATACCATAAAACAGAGGCCGCTTTCAACAATATTAAAACTATTCTCATAAATCTTGAAAGTCAACTTCAAACTGCTATGAATAATGTTGATAAGCGCGTGGGAATTAAGTTCTCTGAAAGAGGGACTTTCGATCTGGAATTCAAAATTTCTGACGATATTCTCATTTTTTCCATGCACACCGATACTTTCACCTTTCCTGATGGTCATCAGTTGTGGAAATCATCTTACGTTAATGAACAGAAAACCCGCTCCTATTGCGGACTCATTTCTATCTATAACTTTCTGACCGATTCGTTAAAGTACCAACGTGTGAATGACATAGGAGTACTGATTGGTCGCTTGTTTGTGAATTCGGAAAATCATTTTTTTGTTGAAGGCAAAAGAAAGCTGGGCTTTTTGTTTAATGATTTTGAATCGGACCTGCTTACTGAACAGCGAATCAGAGATGTTATCGAAAATGCAGTGCTTTATAGTCTCAATTACGATATCATTACCCCTTCTTATGAACAGGTTAAGATGATCTCGGTTCAGGAATTGATGGAAAAGAACCTTTCTAGCGTAGTAAGTACCGGCAAAAGGCTTGGTTTTAAGCTACAATCAGACGCCGACCCACTTCAGTGATTTTTTTTAAGTATTGTTGGTAATTACCGCTGTTTTATTTACTTTTGCATCCTCTTTTACAAAAGAGTAGTAATTCGGCCCGTTCGTCTAGGGGTCTAGGACATCTCCCTTTCACGGAGGAAACACGGGTTCGATTCCCGTACGGGCTACAATATCAATGCATTAAATTAGGAAATAGTATTAACAAACCATCATAAAAATGGCCAATCACAAATCCGCTGAAAAGCGTATCAGAGCAAATGCTGCAAAGCAAGATCGTAACAAGTATCAGGCAAAAACAATGCGTAACGCATTGAAGAACATCAGAACCCTTAAAGACAAAAAAGCGGCTACCGATTTATTGCCCGGTGTTTCAGCTATGCTCGATAAACTAGCTAAAAAGAATGTCATACATAAAAGCAAAGCTGCTAATTTGAAGTCGAAACTTGCCAAGATGGTGAACGGATTGGCTTAATCCGGTTGAACGTATTTTAAAATTTTTTAAAACCTTCCTGTTTTCAGGGAGGTTTTGTAGTTTTACACTGAACTTTTTATTTTAACTTTTATGGAAAACTTTTCAATTAAGGCCTGGGCTGAAGCCGATCGTCCCAGAGAAAAAATGGCCACTCAGGGCCGACACACTTTAACCGATTCCGAACTATTAGCTATCCTTCTAAGAAGCGGATCAGGGGAAGAAACAGCTGTTGAGCTTTCCAGGAGAATTTTGCAAAGTGTCGACAATGATCTGAATAAACTCTCCCGTTTGTCGTTGAACGACCTTTCAAAATTTAAAGGGATGGGAAGCGTGAAATCACTAACGATAATAGCCGCTCTGGAACTTGGAAGACGTAGAAGGATGGCTGAAGCTGCCAGAAGTATAAAGATATCCTCCAGTGCTGACGTAGCTGAATTATTCTCTGCTGAACTAAGTGATCTTGTTTATGAGGAATTTTGGATTCTATTGCTTAATAGAGCGAACAACGTTATCGCCAAAAATCAAGTAAGCAAAGGTGGTGTATCAGGAACTGTTGTAGATCCAAAATTGATTTTTAAAGCCGCAGTAGAAGCTACCGCCTCAGGAATTGTATTATGTCATAACCACCCAAGTGGTAATAAACAACCCAGTGATGCTGACATTTCATTGACCAAGAAACTCAGGGAGGCTGGTAAACTGCTCGACATTCAGGTGCTCGATCACATTATAATAGCAGGAAATGCCTACTTTAGTTTTGCTGATGAGGGAAGAATGTAAAGAATGATGAAAGGATCATTCTTTCAACTTAAAAGGATTGCTTAATTTAGCGCTTTCCTTAATTTATGCCTACTCAAAAACTCACTGTATTTACCTCTTCTATTACAACAAGGTTGAAATATACCTTCGATTTAATTTTTGTGGAGTTATTGGGAATTCAATACACCTTAATTCAAGATATTCAAAAGTTCCAAAGTGTTACCGGTCCCAAATTGAATTACAGTGACCAAAGCACCGGAGACGATATATTTGTTTATGCTTCCAAATTGCTATTTGAGAAAGGAATAGAGGACCAACAAATATCAGTATTTGACTGGAATGGAGTAAAGGCGTTTTTTGCCACTCATCCCAAATATATTTTTCCATTTGATCCGTTTGCAGCATCATTTTATCTTGTCAGTCGCTATGAAGAATATCTTCCTCATCTCAGAGATTCGCACGATCGGTATGATACAACCGAAAGTCTCGCCTTTCAGAAGAATTTCTTAGGTAAACCTTTGGTAAATATTTATGCATTATTGATTCGTGATCAGTTGAAACAGAAATATGCTGATATGGTGTTTCCTGAAAAAAAATACCGATTTATTTCTACTATCGATATTGATAACGCCTGGGCGTATCTGGAGAAAGGGTTCATGAGAACAACTGGCGCTTACGGCAGATCGTTGCTAAACCTCAATTTGGACGAGCTGATGGAGCGTACCCGTGTATTATTTGGCAGCATGAAGGATCCTTATGATACTTACGATTTTCAATTTGATTTGCAAAGAAAATATAAATTTAAGTCGATTTACTTTTTTCTATTGGGGGATTATGGTTTGAATGATAAAAATGTGCCTGTAGATTCACGAAAATTCAGGTCCCTTATCAAATCAATTGCCGACTACGCTGAAACAGGCATTCACCCATCTTATGGTTCTAATAAAAATAGAGGGAGGTTAAAAATTGAACTAAATGAACTCTCAAAAATATTAAAAAGAGAAGTGACTAAAAGTAGGCAGCATTTCCTGGTTCTGAAACTTCCTGAAACCTACCGAAGATTAATAGAGTTAGATATTACAGACGATTATACTATGGGTTATGCTTTACAGGTAGGTTTCCGCGCAAGTATATGCTCCCCATTTTATTTTTATGATTTAGATAACGAACAAATCACCAATCTTAAAATTCACCCATTCGCAGTAATGGATGCCACCTTAAAATATTATATGAAGGTGAATCCTGAAGAGGCAATGAATCACATCAAGCCATTAATTGATGAGGTTCGAAAAGTGAATGGTGATTTTGTGAGTCTTTGGCACAACGAATCTCTTTCAGAAAATAAATTATGGGAAGGGTGGAGTAAAGTTTATGAGGATATGGTTGCAGAAGCCTCGTAAGATTATGAAAGGTCTCCTATGATTAAATATCTTAAGCACGAACAGATAAATAAGGACCGTTGGGATGCAACTATTCGCGCTGCTCCCAATGGAATTATCTATGCTTATTCGTGGTATCTGGATGTAGTTTGTAAAACTGGGAAGCTTTAGTTTCCGACGACTATGAAACAGTGATGCCTGTCACAAAAGGAAGAAAATATCTGATGGATTATATCTTTCCACCATTTTTTACCCAGCAACTTGGTATTTTTTCACAAAAATTAATTACCGAAGAAATGTGCAGTGCTTTTTTTTCAGCAATACCTGCAAATTATAGATACATTGAAATGAATGTAAACATTTCGAACAAGTGGATCAATAGCACTTTTTCAAAACGGCAAAACAAAGACTTTATTTTGGATTTGAGTAATGATTATCTA
>JBBQVM010000196.1:0-6482 GCA_038211525.1 Bacteroidia bacterium | reverse complement strand
GAATGAGGGTGATGAAATTCTTAGTACCAATTTAGAATATGGTGCCATGGATCGGACCTGGAATTATTATTGCGGATTATCAAAATCACGTTATGTACAACAACCTATTTCGCTTCCGATAAAGTCAAAAGAGGAGTTCCTGAGTGAATTCTGGAAAGGACTCACTTCAAAAACAAAAGTGGTTTTTATCAGTCATATCACCAGTGCAACCGCACTCCGGCTTCCTGTTAAAGAAATTTGTGAAAAAGCAAAGCAATTGGGATTAATCACTATTGTAGATGGTGCTCACGTTCCCGGACATGTGAAATTAAATTTGAGCGAATTGAATGCCGATTTCTACACCGGCGCTTGTCACAAATGGATGATGACACCTAAAGGAAGTTCATTTTTGTATGTTAATAAAAAATTTCAAAATAATCTTGATCCATTGATTATTAGTTGGGGTTATGAGAGTGATAAACCATCCTCATCGCGTTTTATCGATTACCACCAATTTAATGGCACGCGCGATTTTACTGCTTACCTGTGTATTCCCGCTGCTATTGAATTTATGAAAAATAATAATTGGGAAACGGTGAGAGAAAATTGTCGTGAATTAGTTAAAGATTACGCACCACGCTTTTGCGAGTTGTTAAATACAGAACCACTTTGTCCGTTGACAGATGAATTTCTCGGTCAAATGTTCAGCATTCCAATTAGAACTTCTGAGCCAGAGCAACTTTATAAACTGCTATTCAATCAGTATAAGATTGAAATCCCGATTGCACGGGGTAATGGCAACTTTTATTTACGGTATTCCATCAATGGCTTCAATTCTTCCGCCGACCTGAACCATCTTTACGAATCAGTCAAGGATATCCTTTCAACTACTAAATTGCTTACTATTCATCCTTAAAATTAACCGGTTTACCCTCCCTAAAGTGTTAATTACCAATCAATGACATTTCTTTGAGGAGAAAATAGTAAATTAGCCCCATATATTAAGTAAAGGTATGTGCCGGCGATTTGTTTTGATGAGCTTACTGTTGATAGTTGGAATATTTATTCTTCCAACAAAATCCGGTGCAACCCATTTAATGGGCGGTGAGCTTAGCTATGAATATGATGGTTCGATTACCGGTGGTGCTTTTTATAATGTGAAGTTAATAGTATACCGATATTGCGATACTTCGGTTACTCAAACTGCTCCGTTAGATCCAAGTATGTTTTTAGGAATTTACAACATCGATCCCACTATTCCCACGAATCCGCTAGTATGGTTTTCTACTGAAACTCTTACACTTGTTTCGTCGGAGTTCGTGGTTTCGGCACCTCCAAATAGCAATTGTACGTTTGCATCAACCGCATGCATTGAACGCGGTGAATATTTAGCATCCGTTTTACTTCCTGATAATCCCGAGGGTTATCATTTGGTAGTGGAACGTTGTTGCCGGAATGGGAACATTATAAATTTAGATAACCCCGGGAACGCAGGAATGTCTTTTTATACTTTTATTCCCGGTGGTATCGTAAATTCGTCTCCTCAAATCACCGATATCAGTGTTCCTTATATGTGCATTGGTGATACGGTTTCACTAATAAATAATGCAGTAGATCCTGACGGTGATTCCTTGGTCTATTCTTTTGTAACTCCTTTCAATGGTTATTCCGGACCATCAGTGCCGATGCCGGATCCTTTCATTGATAATAATCCTTATGTTACACCTATTCCTGATATTGTTTATGCATCAGGATATTCACCAACTAATTTTTTGGGAGCCGGCAGTTATGCTTACATTGATCAATTTACCGGACTAACTAAATATTATTTTCCCAATCAGGGTTTTTATGTTGTTGCCATGGAGATTAAAGAATTTCGAAATGGTATTCAGATTTCATCTATGCGGCGCGACTTACAATTTATCGCCATCGTTTGTTCACCAAATTTAATTCCTTCGTTTACTGCATCCGGTGCAGGAACAATTTTTAATGTTGGTGAAGGACAATCGCTCTGTTTTAATGTCTCCTTCTCCGATCCTGATGGTGACTCTTTACAATTACTTGCAACCGGTCCTGTATTAAATAGTGCTATTGTAAATCCTCCCGGTGTTATTCCGAATGCTATTGGAGATAGCGTGGTGACTTCAACATTTTGCTGGACTCCATCATGTGGCAACAGCCGACCCGGTCCATACCAGTTTAGCGTTACGGCAACAGATAATGGTTGTCCTCCGAAAACTACAAGTGTTATCTATTCCATTTATGTTAATGCCGGTCCTGCTTCTTTAACTGCAACAGTGGCCATTTCGCAAACACCACCAGGAATTATTTGTCAGGGTTCTCAAACTTCTTTCCTCGCCACATCCAACCTTCCGGGAACGGCCCCACTTTACTATTGGAAAATTAATGGAGTACCTTCAGGTAATAATACAAATACATTAACCTCTTCGAATTTGAATAATGGTGATATCATAACGGTAATGTTAATTTCGAATGCAACCTGCCTTCTTAACGATACAGCACTTTCGCCTCCTTATGTGGTTGCAATTAATTCACAACCTGCACCACAAGTTACTGTCACCTCAAATCCTGTTACTAATTTATGTCCGCAACAAATTTGTTTGTTCACGGCAAATGTTGTCAATGGCGGACTAAATCCCACCTACCAATGGAACATTAATGGGACTGCTTCCGGCACAAATAATCCGCAATTTACTGCGGCAAATCCTTCCGGTTTAATGTCGGTATATGTAACGGTATCGCCTTCTACAGGCTGTCCACCGCAACCATCAAATGTTATTGTGTTTAACATACTACCCTACTTGCAACCTGAGATTTCATTAGTTGCCAGTATGCTGGATTCTATTTGTCCCGGACAAGCAGTGCAGTTTGCTGTAAGCTCCGGTTTAACGGGTGCAAGTCCGGTTTATTACTGGACATTAAATGGAGTCAATATTAATTTATCGGATTCAATAATCACGTTGAACAACATCACGGAAGGCGACATTATAAATGCATCAGTCACATCTTCGTATCCGTGTCTTTCTCCAACCTTCACATACGCCGATCCGTTAGTTTACCATATTTATGATTCGCTAACTGCTAATCTCACCGATGGACCATTAGAACTGTGTGCCGGACAATCTGTAAATTTAAATTTATTGGCTAGTGGAGGTAATTTCTCCTCTTATAATTACAACTGGAGTTATGGAAATTCTAATTCCGGATCAACAAGTTTTGTTCCACCCGTTACCAACTATTATTATGGTTCTGTCACCGATCAATGTTATGGAACCTTGACTGATTCTATTTACATTGATGTATTACCCGTGCCTCATGCCGATTTTTACTGGAGACCCGAGCATCCAAGTACGTTTGATTTAAATGTGAGCTTTACGGATATTTCTATCGATGCAATAACTTGGCAGTGGAACCTTGGAGATGCTACCTATTCGCTTTTGCAAAATCCGGAGCATACTTATTTGGCAGGTGGTTTATACAATATTCAATTAATTGCTACCAATGATGTTGGTTGCACCGATACTCTAAGTAAAGACCTCGAAATTGAAAATTTTATTACTGCGTATATCCCGAATTCATTTACTCCAAATGGAGATGGTAAAAATGATTTTTTTGGTTTAACCGGATTTTCTACAGGCGGTTACACGATGATTATCTTTAACCGGTGGGGACAATTAGTATTCAGCTCAGCGGGGCCTTTTGATTTGTGGAACGGCAAAACTAACAGAGGAAATAATGCTCCAGAAGGTGTTTACACTTATATTATTAAAGTAAATAACGATCGACTTAAAAAGCCACTTACAGGCAATATAACTTTAATTAGATGAGATCCGTTATTTTTTTTCGTATTTCCAATTTCTTTTTTTGTCATCAGTAATCCATTCAATCGTTGATTGTATTCGTTTGTTGCGGGTGACATCAGTTTTAGCTTCGGTGATCCATTCCAAGTACTCTCTTTTGTGAGAGGCTGAAAAATTTTCAAAGGCAAGTTTTGCTTTTTTATTTTTGTTTAATGCAACTTGTAGTGCTTCCGGAATTTCAATTTCTGTTGTCGCCTTCACCATTTTTTTTGTAACTTTTATTCCATCATCATTCAATTTGGCGGCTTGTTTAATGAAATTAAGAATTACCTTATCGGATGGCAGGTCCTTTACGGATGTTATTTTTCCAAAATGACCCATTGCTTCACCCCCATCTATTGCCCGACTTTGTAAATGATTATTAAGATCCTTTAGTAAAGTGCCTTTCCAAAATCCCAAAACGCAGTGCTGTTTAAACGCGGCAATATTGCATAGAGGACCCTTATATTCAAAAAAGGGCATTCCCCATTTGATAGTTTCTACCACCTCCGGACAACCTTTATGAATTAAAACTCTTAGTTTTTTAAGTATAGGTTGAGCAAATGGTTGTGCTTTTTCAATGTAAGTATCAATCCTTTTGTCCGACATAAATTTGAAGTTTGATAATAAAAATTAATAAAATTAAATTACCGGCCACAGTCTCTTTCACGAAAGCAAACACATGGCAGGCCCCATTTACTACACTACAGGACCTTTGATTTCAGAGTTATGGTGCGGCTGATTACAAATAATCACCCATTACTTATTTTCATCATACCCGGTTAAGTTCATGCTTTCTACATAAAAATTTAAATCCACCTGCACAGTTTTTATTTTTGCCTGAATTTTAATTTCCTGCCATTCCGAATTAGCATTGAGCCATGTTTCATTTTCATTTATTGCAACTTTTACAGGAATATTAAATCCTTCCACCACATTCGACCAACGATACTTTAGGATATTATTTTCGATGATATAATCAAAGGAAGGAATACGATAATCTCTAAGATATTGATTGAAGAAGGGATGCAAATTTAAACCAACTGCATCAGAAATGAAATTTTCAATTTGCGCAGTAGCAACAACCTGGTGGTAAAATGTTTTACTTAATCCCTGCAAAAGCGCTCTCCATTTTTCATCGTCATTTACAATTTGTCTAAGTGTGTGCAACATATTAGCTCCTTTGGGATACATATCACCCGAACCCTCATTATTCACATTATATTTCCCAACAATAGATTTGTCGTTCTGGATGTCATTACGTAGCCCAATGATATATTCAGATGCTGCCTTTTTTCCGTAATAATATTCCAGGAATAAACTTTCCGCGTAGCAGGCAAAACTCTCATGCACCCACATATCGGCCATATCGGAATAGGTGATGCTGTTAGCAAACCATTCATGAGCCGATTCGTGAACGATGATGTAGTCGAACTTAAGGCCCCAACCGGTAAGACTTAGATCCTGGCCCAGATAGCCCTCTTTGTATCTGTTTCCATAGGCAATAGCACTTTGGTGTTCCATTCCAAGGAAAGGTGTTTCAACGAGTTTGTAACCATCTTCATAAAAAGGGTAGGGGCCTAACCAAAATTCAAATGCTTTCAACATTTTAGTAGCTTCCTTAAAGTGCTCTTTTGCTTTTTCAAGGTTGTCCTTTAACACATAATAATCGCAATCAAGTATTCCTTTTTCGCCATTATATTTTTCTCCAAAATGTACATAGTCGCCAATATTTACAGTTACACCATAGTTGTTAATAGGATTCGAGACTAACCAATTAAAGGTTGAGGTGCTGTCGTTATTTTGTTGTGAGCTAATTAGTCTGCCATTACTCACAGCCGTTAGTGAGGTAGGAGCGGTGATGTGGATATACATTTTGTCAGGTTCATCATACATGTGATCCTTGCAAGGCCACCATATACTCGCACCAATTCCCTGACAGGAAGTGCCAATGAAATCGTTACCATTTGAATCTTTTTTCCAGGAGAATCCGCCATCCCACGGAGCATTTTTTGCACTCACCGGATTGCCTGAAAAGGTTACCGTAACCTCATTAGTATCGCCCGGATTTTGTGTTTCAAGAAGTGAAACGTAATACACGTTGCCATCTCGTTTAAAGGTAAGTGATTTTGATGATGAAGTGATGTATGTTATTTCCAACGGAGGTTGCAAATCAAGTTGCATTACCTGAGATGTAGAAATTACTTTGTACCTAATTATATTGGTTCCGGAAATATATTTAGTATCAGGGAATACCCTAACTGATAAATCATAGTCGGTGAGATCCCACCAAGCACGTTCCGGAGTAATTGATCCACGAAGTGTATCTTGCCGAGTAAAACCCTGACCGTTTGCTTTCCGCGAAAGCGTGACCATTAATAGGGTGCTGAACAGAAATAATAAAACTGCCTGGAACCGAATTGTGTTCAAATACTTCAGGAAAATGGCTCGAACAGACATATATTTATTGATTAAAATTATTAATGTGGAAGCACTGTTTTTGCAATATTTACTTAAAAATCAAATAGTTAATAAGATATTTCAAGGTTTTTCTCACCTCCTAAAGATAACAGAATGATAATCACAAATTGATGCCCCGATGAAGATAAAATATTTTTAATTTTACAACAACAAATTAAGCAC
>JBBQVM010000195.1:0-6496 GCA_038211525.1 Bacteroidia bacterium | reverse complement strand
AACACCTGAGGCACTTTCCAGCCATTAAACTCAGCCGGCCGGGAATAAACAGGCGGAGCTACCATATTGTCCTGGAAAGAATCAAATAGTGCAGAGGTTTCATCGGATAACACGCCCGGTATCAATCTGATGATGCTGTCGCACAAAACTGCCGCGGCCAGTTCACCTCCCGATAGTACATAATCGCCAATAGAGATTTCCATGGTGATAAAATGTTCCCGAATTCGTTCGTCGATACCCTTATAATGGCCACATAAAAGTAGCAAATTCCCTGAAAGTGACAAACGGTTACTTAACTGTTGATCAAGCATTTTACCGTCTGGACTTAAATAAATGATTTCATCATATTTTCGTTGAGCGCACAACTCATTTATGCAATTAGCAATAGGCTCAATCATCATCACCATACCTGCTCCTCCGCCGTAGGCGTAATCATCCACCGACTTATGTTTATTGGTGGAGAAATCCCTCAATTGGATCAGGTTAATTTCCACTAAACCTTTATTTTGAGCTCGTTTTAGAATAGAGTGGTTAAATGGACTTTCCAGTAATTCAGGTAAAACGGTTATTATATCAATTCGGAGCATAAGGAAATAAAAGGCAAAGTTAAGGGTTGTGATGAGATAATTATGGTGCTAGAGAAAGTTAGATGGCACCTTAATCAAGATCCATGGCTCAATAGCAATGCTTGGTTCTCAAGATATACTTGCCAGCATGGCTGTTAGTACATCCTGCACAGCGAAATTGCTTACTGCTCCGAGACGCAAGGATTGCGTCTATACAGCCATTGGAGGTTAATCCAAAATATTTTCTAATAAAATAACAATGCAGTAAAGACGCAATGCTTGCGTCTCAAGAAAGCAGTACTCGCAACACTCTAAACTCACACATCTTGCTGCAGGGCTTGCGTCTCAAGAAAGAAGTACTCGCAACAATCTAAACTCACTCAGCTTGCTGCAATGCTTGCGTCTCAAGAAATACTTGCCAGCATGGCTCTCAGTACATCCTGCACAGCGAAATTGCTTACTGCTCCGAGACGCAAGGATTGTGTCAGGGGAAATTTTTGGTAGCTCGGGATTTTTGACATCCTGCACAACGAAATTGCTAACTGCTCCGAGACGCAAGGATTGCGTCTATACAGCCATTGGAGGTTAATCCAAAATATTTTCTAATAAAATAACAATGCAGTAAAGACGCAATGCTTGCGTCTCGGAGCAGTACTCGCAACAATCTAAACTCACACATCTTGCGGCAGGGCTTGCGTCTCAAGAAAGAAGTACTCGCAACAATCTAAACTCACGCAGCTTGCTGCAATGCTTGCGTCTCAAGAAAGCAGTACTCGCAACAATCTAAACTCACACGCATCTGCTATATCACTTAAAACGGTCTCGATGCCAATTTTTTACATTATTACGGATATACCATCTTACTTTGTTTAAACTTAATTCATTTCGGATTAAACTGTCATGAAATCGTGGATGCCAATCGAAAAGTAATTTGTTTTTTCTAGTAAATGAAGTGACGCTCGATTTAAAACCACGAATAACAGAGCCGAGATTTTTACTTTGAGGGCCGATTTGTTTTTGAGTTGAAATCTCTGAAAAGTCTATATTTTGAATCTCTGAAAAGGTCAATCTGTGATTTTCATACTTATTGAATTGGTTTCTTCCGATGCCAATGATTCCATGAAAATGATTTGGCATTACCTGAAATTCATCCAAAATCAAATTCATATCGGGCCTTATTCCAGCCGTTTTCTGCCATTGTTCATGAACATAATTTCCAATATCTGAAAAAACCATTTGGGATTCAATGATTTCGCCAAAGTAATTGAGATGATTTTGCGTGTTGATGGTTACAAAGTATAAGCCTTTCCATGAATAATCCCAATTTTTGAGGCGAGCAGAATCGATCCGATATTTATCGTTATATTTATTCATAAAATTATTGAAAAACTGTTAAAAATCAGTAAATTATTTTACGTAAAAGTAATGAATTCCTGTCTAATATTTTTTAATTACAACACTTTTTCCATCTTGAAGTGCTGGATTTGACCATAGAGCAAAAATGTTTTTTCCCGAATCTTGTACCCGAGACTTAGATAAAAAGGAACAGCATTTTCTCTTGCCTGAAGCACCATTCTGGACCTGCCCGTTTTTTTTGCTTCCGCTTCAAGCGATGCCATTAACTTTTTGCCTACTCCTTGCCCTTGAAATTCAGGAGCCACTGCCATAAATCTTACTTGACCTTCAACATTGCTGTTGAACTGTAATCGGGCTACACCCGCAATGGTACCATCAGATTGCACAGCCATTTTGTGCACAGAGGATTCTTCTAACTCATCCTTTTCGCTACCCATAGGCTGGTTCCAAGGCATTCGCAAAACGCGCCATCTCAATCCAAAATAATTTTCAAAATCGGATGCCGTGCGAGGTGTTGATATTAATATCGTTTTGCGATCCAATTGCTCCGGAAGGAATACTTCAGCAACCATGCAGCGAATTCCACCACCACCAATCCTCTCAATGGTTGGGATGGGAATTGGTAGGAGGGAGCAAAATCGTTCCAGCGACTTTATTTGTTTGGAATTAAAGCTCTTTACTGCAGCTTCGGAGAGCAATAAAATTGGATCACCATTTGAATTAGTTACCTCCAATAAATTTCCTGCGAAAGCATTCATTTGCATTCCATCAATCTCAATCACTGTTCGGTTGTTACTTTCAATCTGTGAAAGTAATTTTTCCCGCTCACTTTTATCCGTTAAGCAATCGGTGCAAACTACTGCAAATTCACTACCCAATGACATCATTACATTAGTATGATAGATGGATTTCCCGGAATAATCTGAAGTATGAAATGTGTGCGATGAATAACCAAGAATAGCAGTAAGCTTATTCAAGGGTTCTGGGTGTGAACGACTGCTTATTGCCATGAAAGCAATTTTATTCAGGTGATCGAAAACTATAGAGCCTGTTCCTTCTAAATATTGTCCCTTTTTTTCAAAATCAGTGAGACTTACCACTTCCTTCACCAAAAAACCAAGTTCATTATTAAGTTTGTCAATGATATCTTCTCTTCGTTCTAACCGGCGATTTGCTGCTTCCATTGGATACAACACCACTCTGCCATCTTCATGAAAACTTATCCAATTGTTAGGAAAAATTGCATCCGGAGTTTTAACTGAAGGTACGTCGTCAAAGACCAGTACTTTTAGATTTTGATTTTCTAAAACAGAAACTACATTATTAAATTCATCTATTGCTGCTTGGGCAGGATGTTGGTGAAATGAGGGGTTTTGAAACGCATTGGAAATAGCCGTTTCATTATTGAAGCCAAAATGAGAAGGCTTAATCATGAGAAGCGTACCGGAAGACTGCTTCATGCCTCTTAAAAGTTGATTATTTTCTGATATTTAGCCTGACTCACATGACGGATCACACTTTTGAAAACAAGAGGATGATCTTCCGAAGGCTGAATAAGTTCGAGAAGTTCAGCAGTATCGGTATAAGCCTGCATTTTTTGATCAGCAAATAAATATCCTGCATAAACACCATCTCTAATCACCACCATCGACAATTGATTATTACCCGGGCCACGATCGGTGATGAGATAATTTTTTCGATGTTTAATGATAGACTCAATTGCTTGAGAAACTCGTTCGTTGTAAATGAGTGTGTCTTCGCTGAAAAGTTTCCCTTGAATTTTATCAAGTTCTTTTTGGCCAATTAAATTATATTCAACTAATGCAGTTTCCAATCTCTCACGAGCCTCTTTTTCGCCGGAAAATGTAACAAGCGGTTTCCCTAAAGGATCATACAAACGGGCCTCCAGAACCAGATAACCATTTTTATTCAGTCTTTCGTATATGCTATACCGTGATTCAATTGCTTTGAAAACTCTGTTAAATCGAGGATTCAATGTTCTGATAGCTTCAATTTCTTTGATAGCTGCCAATAAAGTTCCGCCTGTTGCAACATAATCGACGGAGACTGCCAGGGCTGCGATTCCTGAAAATCGTTTGGTACCAATTTTACTTAAAATAGAGAGTGATTTTTTTCGGATGTTGTTGGAATGAGCCACATAAATCACACTTTGCTGATCGTCGTAAAAATAGAGAACGCCTGCTTTTGAAGGCAGCTTTTCCAATTGTTCATTCGGAATTCGAGAGGTGTTCTCCAGTTTTTGCCGGCGACTAAAATAAGGTTCTAACCTACCTTTTGATCGCTCCAATAGCAGCTCAAGTATTACAGTAGTAGCTTTTGCGTCTGCTGCGGCACGGTGGGCACCATGCAATTCAATGGATAAGGTACGACATAGTTTGGAAAGACTGTAAGAAGGATGTCCGGGAAGTAACATGCGGCTGGTCCTGCAAGTACAAATTAGGTTCCGTTCGTACTCGAAGCCTTGCTGTTTTAAGGCATAAGCGATGAAATTGTAATCGAACATAACATTGTGTGCAACGAAAATATGGTTGCCTAACACAGTAGCAACTTCAGCAGCAATATCTTCAAAAACGGGTGCAGTTTCAACCATCTCATCAGTAATTCCTGTTAGTCTCGAAATAAAAGTAGGAATTGGGACACCGGGGTTTACCAAAGAACTATAAGCATCAATAATTTGAGTCCCATCATGAATGAAAATGGCAATTTCAATAATTTTATCGGTACCGGCGTGACCTCCTGTTGTTTCGAGGTCGACTACTGCAAACATGTAGAAGGAATAAAATGAGCTTTTAAATCACAAATTTAGACAAAAATTTGGTTAAAAAAGTTCGAAAGAAGAACTTCTGGCTACATCTTATTAACTCTTGTTTTAGTGTTTTAATCGAGGAACAAAAAATGGTTATCTTCCCAGAGACAAACACATACGTGCGCGAAAAGAGACTCGAATCTGCCTGCTATTACAAGTCATGCAAGTTTGGTTTTCACGATCAAGATGAATTCTGATACCCGCGCGCCTGTAAACCAATATCGTCACTCGCGCTGAGGTAGTGCCGCTTCGCACAACACTTCAGCGTAAGCGCTAAATGTTTTGCCAGGGGTAATGATAACAAAGAAGTAATTGATTCTTTGTTGATTAATGCGACACAGCCGTAATAACTGAATGTTTAACGGCTGCTCCATGAAGCGTGGTTCTTTAGCGCATTTGCTTCATTGTGCCCAGAACGAGATTCGAACTCGTACACCTGTTACGGCGCCACCCCCTCAAAGTGGTGCGTCTGCCAATTTCGCCACCTGGGCAGGATAATGAGGGTGCGAAATTACAGTATTTTTGAGGTCTGATTGTATTATTTGATTAAATTATTTGATCCAATGGCTAAAATCCAGAATTTACTTGCCATTGAATCTGGTTCTTTGTCTCTTTGCACCCTGAAATTTTAAAATCATTTACTATGAAAAGAAAAGCCACTGCCAACTGGACCGGACCGGGAAAAACCGGAAAAGGTAATTTAACTACTCAATCCGGAATATTAAGTGCTACTCAATATTCGTTTAGCTCTCGTTTTGAAGAAGGTATAGGAACCAATCCTGAGGAACTTATTGCTGCAGCTCACGCTGGTTGCTTTAGTATGAAACTTAGTTTCGTTCTGGGAGCTGCCGGTTTTGAGCCAGGTCAAATAACCACTGACTGTATTATCACTCTTGAAAATGGTGCTATCACTAATTCTCATCTTATTTTAAAAGCTACTATTGAAAAGGTAACTGCAGATGCATTTGCCACCTATGTGGAAGATGCTAAAGTAAATTGTCCTGTTTCAAAACTCTTGAATACAGAAGTAACCATTGAGTACACTTTGAATTCTTAAAACAAAATTTAAACATTCTTTTTGTTGAATCTGTTAAAGAATCAGAACCTAATCGCATAAGTGGTTAGGTTCTGTTGTATTTAAGCCATTTACTCAATTTACAGTAAGAAAATAATTTCAGTTATACTTTATGTTCCGACTTTCACAGGAAAAAACCATTTTATTCATTCTTGCCGCCATACAATTCACGCATATTGTGGATTTTATGATCATAATGCCCTTGGGGCCACAACTCATGAGGTTGTTCAGTATTACCCCTCAGGAGTTTGGTTTTATAGTGGCTTCTTACACTGTTTCAGCAGGTATTTTTGGGTTTTTAGGTGCCTTTTTTATTGATCGCTTCGATCGGCGGAAGGCACTCATGGTATGCTACATGGGATTTACCATCGGAACTATTGCATGTGGTTTTGCCACTGAATATTCTTTTCTGTTAATGGCACGGATGTTTACCGGTGCTTTTGGGGGAATATTAGCTTCATTAGTTTTAAGTGTAATAGGCGATACAATTCCATTTGAAAGGAGAGCTTCCGCAATGGGATTGGTGATGATGGCCTTTTCTGTAGCCACTGTTTTTGGTGTCCCTTTTGGACTTTTTCTTTCCAATCTTTATTCCTGGCATGCACCGTTTTTCTTTCTGGGAACAGCAGCAATTTTTATTCTTATGTTTATTGTTAAGTTTATTCCATCCTT
>JBBQVM010000194.1:0-6507 GCA_038211525.1 Bacteroidia bacterium | reverse complement strand
GTTCCGAACAGTGATATTGAAACCAATCAAAAATTTATCGTTGATTTGGTTGTAAATAATTATTTATCGGGGGCAACTACTTATTCAACAACTCAAATAAACGATTTAAGAACATTGGCGAACAAATGCCCTTATACCGATGGTATTGGCGTTTATCAAGCTCGTGTTTTGTTATCGACAATTGATAACATTGGAACAGAATATGAAAATGGTTGTGAAACTGGTGTTGAAAACCGGTCATCTATTTTTAGCTCTTCGTCTTCTTCTGAAAGCGAAAACACTGCATTAATGGTGTACCCAAATCCAGCTTCCGAATTTTTAACTATCAATTACAAAATAGAAACATCCGATATTGGAATGTTTGAAGTTTATAATTTGATGGGTGAAAAAGTGATTACCTTAGTTTTAAATCATTCTGAAGGTGAAGAAAAACTATCGTTATCAACTTTAAGTTCAGGTTCTTATTTTTACAAATACACAATTAACAATAGTGTTGTAAAAACAGATAAGTTAGTTATTGTTAAATAAATATCAAGATTAAATAAACCCTTTACGCTACAATAGCGTAAAGGGTTTTGTTTCTTTATCAATGAAGAGAGTTATCTTTTATATATTTTGCCTGTTGTTTTCATTAAACAATTTCGCACAAGTTAACTTTGTGCCAAACTGGAGTTTTGAAGATACCGTTAACTGCCCAACAGGCGGTGGTCAATTGTATAATGCACTTGGGTGGCTTAATCCAACATTAGGCACTCCTGATTATTTTAATGGGTGTAGCTCTGGAATAGTAACTGTTCCAAATAATTCAGGATTTCAGTACGCAAAAACAGGAAATGCTTATGCAGGGATATTTCCATATGCCTTCGGCAGTGGCAGAGAATATGTAGAAATAAAATTAACTGATAGCTTAAAACAAGGTCAAATGTATTGTATTTCATTTTATTTGAGCTTGGCTAACACTGCTGGTTTAGGTATTAATAAGTTTGGAGCATATTTTTCCAGCGGTTTGGTTTCCAGCGGAACAAGTTCTGCTTTACTTTATGTTCCACAATTTGAATCTAGCGTTACGCAGTTTTTTTTAGATACTGCAAATTGGATGAAAATAGAAGGAACTTTTATAGCAAGTGGAGGAGAAAACTATATTACCATAGGAAATTTTAATAGTGATTCATCCACTGATACTATACAAATAATTTCAGGTGCATTGGGTACGTATTATTTTATTGATGATATCACTTTGATTGAATGCGAAGCACCTGTCATTCCTAATGTTTTTACTCCTAATAATGATGGAATGAATGATGTTTTTGAGATTAAAAATTTATTACCTAATACTACAACTCAAATTTATAATCGTTGGGGAATAAAAGTTTTTGAAACAAATAAACAAGGAGAATTTTGGGATGGGAGAACTAGATCAGGAAATGAAGCCGTTGCCGGAACCTATTTTTATATTATTACTGCCGAAGAAGAAATCTATAAAGGTTTTTTACAACTCATTAGATAAACAATAATTTGTATTTTTGCTTGAAACCGCCTTGACTACTCCTACTCTCCAAGGTCGTTTTTGAAACCCTAACTTCGCAAAAATTACCACGTCTATTTTGAAAAATCCTATACCTAGCGCTCGTTTGAATTGCTTTTTTATATTTTTACAAGCAACCTAATTAACCCACATTGCAGCTGCAACAAATCAACTCCTCACACTCTATATCAACATTACCAAATTTAGTTGCTAACAAGCAACTATTGTTTATGTGGTTAAAACTGTTTTAAAGAAGTAATTCAAAATAGGAAATCCAGTAGATGTTGAAAATTTCCGCTTCCACTTCATTAAAATTCTTGCTTTTACTTTTTCATTTTACCATTTCCATACTTTACAACAAGTTGAATTAGAATTTGTTTCAATTCTTTTTAAACGAGCAACCATTTTTTGTTCTAGGTGTTGGTCTGTAATAGGTTTGTATCCAAGGTAAGCTAAATCGGGCGTTAAGCCCTTTAATTGTCCGTGGGGTCTAACTGCACATACATCATTTATAGAAAAAGCCAAACGTTTTATTAAAGCCTCTGTGTTTTTTATCTCTTTTTGATTGAGATAATAAGTTTTTAAAATCCGATTTGTTGCTTCCGCCATTGAATTGGAAAAGTGAACCGTTTTTAATGCTATTTCTTTTACAAGATTCACATCATTTAATCCTTTGATAAAATCATCAACAGTGGTATTGTTGTTCTCACTCCCACCATCTACAATAAGATTAATCACATCAAACTTTATAAAAGAATCCATCGCCATTTTGATAGATTCCTTAAAAGTATCTAAACGAATATTTTTGCATAATTTGGTATCAACTCTCCAAGATAAAATTTTCTTACTATAATTATCAACCACTAAATAAATATAATGTAGCATACCATCCAAGGTTCTAAATTGTGTCACATCTGCATGCCAGTAATGGTTTGGGAATAGTGCCACTATGCTTTTTCCGTGATGCTTTATAGACTTTGGTTTAGGTCGGTTGATACCCAACAAGCCAACATATTTATACCAAGTACTTAAACCCATTGATACCATATTGTTGTTTATGGCAAAATAATAAACAGAAACTAAAGGCCAATACACTTTGTCTTCAGCGGCAAGTAAAATTCTCATAACATCAACCTCAGTCGACAGTAATTGATTAGGATGTTCTTTTCTACATAAATTAGTAATTGTATTAGAACATTTTACCCTTACATCTCTGATCCAATTGCGCAGCGTAGAATCGCTTATTTTAAGCGCTTGAGCGAACCTAGCAATAGGTATAACATCCTTATAAGTTTGAATAACATCAACAAACTTTTCGTGATATTTTTTAAGTGTTGAATGATACTGCTTCGAACTCGAAAAAGCTTTTCTAAAAACAGTAACTAATTTCAGATAACCATTTAATATTTTTTTATCAAAAATATTTTCATTCAATTGTCGCAATTGGTCAATAACCCTTTTTTCTATGTCGGATAAGTCCTTTCCAAAATAAGTTTCTTCATTCAAGTGATTCTTATATCTGCTTAATTGCGATTTGTGCAATTGACTTGCATACTCAGCAGGTAAAGTATTTGTATAGGCAAGGAATTTTACAGCGCTATGTATTTTTCTTCTGCTTTGATTTATTGATGAATCAATGGGTAACATGGATAAACGTTTTATATATAACAAACATAAATCAAATAGTGGATACCTTAATATGTATGCCATAAGGAGTAGCTTTGGTTTTCTTTGTCCTAAAAGTAAGAATATCCCAATTCTTCCCTTTAATTGCACCCGGAATAGCCACTATTTTTTACAGATTGCAATCATTTTTAACAAGCTCAGATGATAGTATATATAAATGGGGGTTTTCTGAAAATCTCGAAAGTTCTCAGGATTTCTCGGGAATTCTCGGGAATAACCAAGAATAATAGGGTTTACAAGCTAATGAACAAAACAGGTTTGCTAATAGTTATTTTAGTTGGAGTTTCTATTCCACCTTCGGTCACTAAAAAACTATGATTGTGGTTTGGATGTGTTACGATTAGATCTAGCGCTTTCCTTAAAGCTATTTTCACAACCTCAAAGGTTTTTCGTTCACTAACATGACCTAAGTATCATTCGGGAAAAATTATCCATTACAAAGGCTATATGTACTTTTTTTCTGCCACTTGAAATTCTGTTAAATCAATACTTAAACTCTGTTTTCATTGTTTTCTAGTACACTAATTCAATAGTGGAGAATTTCAGTGATTCCAACGAAAAATACAAGAATTTTTGTATATAGGCTAAATAGAAGTTATTACATTGGAATTACAGAAATAGGAAAGCTGATCAAATGGTCTTTGATTACGTGCACGAAGGTATCTGCATCAAACCGGAAGTCAGTGCAGCAAAGGCAAAAGATAAAAACCGAATTTGTCGTTAGAACTTGGATTTAAAACGAGCTTTATCTTCCGTCTTATCTTTCATTATGGAATAAACAATAAATCCTCCGAGGAAGAGTGAACCAATTGCCACTACGCCAAGGGTGATATTTCTGTTCTTTTTCTGTTGTAGCAATTGAGCTGATGAAAGCATTGCTATCGGCATGCTGCCAAATGTCTTTCTAATGTCATTTATATCCATAATGTTTCTGCTATAGTTGTGATTAATATTTTGTTTTTGTGAATCCAGAATAAGGCATAATTGCCAATCTCTATGAAGAACAAGTCGCATCCCGGTAATTTTCTTTTACTATCGTATAAAAGAATATCAAGACTGGCATCATTTATTTCTCTTAGGCTTAGTTCTAAGGATTCGCCTTTAGACTTTTGCATTAAGATATCTATTACTTGTATATTCTCAGCCGTTGTTCTTTTATCAGAAGCCGTTGAATTAACACCCGCATAGTCATTTGCTGCTTCAATTGAAGCGTGTCCATCAAGTGCCTTGTTTACCAAATCAACACCAGGGGAAGCAATAATGCTATCCTTGTGGTTAACAATAACATTATCCCCAGCTAATCTTGCTCCCTGAAGTAACACCTTGTATCGATACTTACAGTAGTTCGGAATTCCATATTTTTCTGGACAAAAGCTCCGTAATTGATGATTTGCCATAAACTTATCTTTGCAATAGCGGCATTCTCGATAATATTCTGAAAGCGGATCTAATTTCAAAGTTTTATTCATTTTGCTTGGTTTTTTTGCATTCATTTATTTTTTTCTTTTTAACTCGTGATTTTCCAAATATTCCATCAGGTGTTCAAGTCTATATAGGATCTTCCGTCCACCATTTTCTCGGATAAATCCGATCTCCCTCGCGTTTCTTAAATTCTGTAATTTTTTGGTGGAGCAACGGAGAAACTCAGCTGCTTCAACATCGGAATACATCTGGTTATTTTTAACTGTTTTTTGCTGTAAACATGCCTCCATTTTCTCGAGCCGTTCTAAAATAGGCCGAAGAAACTCTGTAAGTTCATTGGATGATATAACTATTACTTTATTGTCCATTTTTGCCTCACTTTTAGTAATTAAAAGGAATCACATTCCTTTATCTGAATTCTGGACAAATATACGGAATAGCAATGTGAAGGTTTCTTAAAAACCAATGCTATAAGGCAATACAGTATGAAGAGTATGTAGAGTACATTGAAAAAGTATGTAGAGTGCATTCAAAAAGTAGGAAGAGTATGTCCAAAAAACAGTGGACAAGCAAGGAGAGCCTTTTTATAGAGAATTTTGCTTATTTGGGAAGCAAAAAAATTAAGCTCCAAAAAATGTTACAGGAATAGTGTTTTTTTCAATCGGGCTTTTTGAGGGACTCATATTGCTGAGCAAAACTTGTGGATCATCATTCTTAAATTGATCAAAATTATAAATCAACAACCGGGCATATTTGATCTTTTTGTTATCCATATCATAGTCATATTTTCTGTAAAACTTATTCATAAAATCCATCAATCTACCCTTCTGTTTTATTCCCAAATTAATTGGAAAATATTTACCCGTAGCAGTAGCATTAAAGACAGAAAAATTCTTTTTTACAAATTCAAGAACATCTTCTTCTTTCATGTAAAATTCATCCATCTCTTTGTTTTTTACCTTAGACAAAATCATAAAGAAATTCAATATTTCATCTTCTGTTGCTTTGCATTTAATTTGTTGGAATCCTTCAGGTAATTTAGGATCTGTTTTAATAGTATCAGGAATGATAGTTTTAGTTTCCGATTCTGTAATTATGATTTCGTTTGGCGATTGATTAGAAACATTATTTTGTTCTTTTAGGTCACTAGTATTCGGAATAATTTGTGAATTTATTTTTTCATATTCCAAATTCTTCTCCCAATGCTTTAAAATTGGTTCTATTATTTCATCAATGCCTTTTTGATAAAATTTTCTGTTATAACCATTTCTTGTAATATTAGTTTCAACGATTTTAGCACCATACTTTCTTTTTTCTGATAATAAATAGCGACAGATTTCAGTGCTTTCTTTTAACTCAAATATTTTTGCTTGAATTGCATTGAAATAATTCAAATAATTTTGCTCCTCAGCTTGTTCGTTTTTTCTTGTTTCTTTAAATAAAGGGGCAAGATTCTTTTTAAGTTCATCAAAAAATTTCTTATTTGCAGCCATTGTCTCTTCAAACCTTTTCTTGCTTTCCGCGAAGAGCCTAATACGTTTTTCATCTTCTGATTCCATCTTTTATTTTTAATAGATTTTCTAAAATTTATTTGCCAAGCACCATTTCCATTGTTTCATCCAGAGACTGTTCATCAAAGGATGCTAAATAGACTTCTGTTACTTTAAGGCTTTTGTGCCCCAAGGCTTTTGAAATTGAATACAGGTCTGCCTTTTTCTTTCTTGCAATATTTGCAAAACTATGACGGCTCGAATGAAAATGCAGCCGTTTGTTTAGTTTAGCCAGTGACGCCAATTCTTTTAATTCACCATTTATTCCAGAGGCTTTGGTGTCTAGCTGTTTTCTTAAGAACAAAGCATTGGGATAATTGAGAG
>JBBQVM010000193.1:0-6524 GCA_038211525.1 Bacteroidia bacterium | reverse complement strand
GAATCAAGGCTGTAGCTGAACATATTGCCCTTTTCATTTGCCTTGTACTGTAAAATATTAATTGTTTCTTCAATGCAGCTTTTTACCTCGAAGGGTTGATTGTCCAACTCTAATTTATCGGACTCAATTCTAGAATAATCTAATACATCATTGATGGTGGATAAGAGCGCCTCACCACTTATTTTTATTGAATCAACAAATTGTTGCTGATCAGCATCTAATTTGGTGGAACTTAATAAATCCGACATGCCTAACAACCCATTTAGTGGTGTCCTTATTTCATGACTCATGGTTGCTAAAAAATCCGACTTCGCTTTGGTGGCTGATTCTGCAGTTTCTTTTGATTTTACCAACTCATTTTCAAAATTAATTCGCTCGGTCACTTTCTGCGAAAGCACCGATACCCCAACTATAATGCCTGGTGAAGTACTGATAGGGTAGTGGGAGACTTCAAAATAATCGATCGATTCATCTTGGTATTGAATTACCTCGTCGTTACGAATTATATTGCCGCGCATCACTTTTAAAATTAGCTCATTCCAGGTTGCTCTTTTTTCAGCAGTAAGAAAGTTTCTGTAGTCCATTCCAATTTCAGGAGACTGCTGAGTGCGTTTATAAATTTCTTCAAAAAACGCACTGTTCATTACGATGATCTTATGATTGAAATCAACTGAAAAAATAGGAGCCGCAGTATTTTCTATAACAGCTTTCACATTCGATCCTGCTAGTTGTAATTCTGATTCGGTTTGTTTGAAGGGCGTAATGTCGCTCACTACAATCAGCAACTCCAATTCATTCTGAGAATTCGAATTCGTTGAAATACTGGTCTCTCCATATTTTATCTTCCCCTTTCTGTCGAGCCATTTTAATTCAAGGTTACGAATTTCATTCCTTAAAAGCACCTCATTTGTCACTTCGTTGAACTTAATAATTTCTTCAGGATGTAGCAAGTTGGTGATGTTAAGCGATACTAAATCGGCTTCGACATAATTCAAGAAAGTAGCAAATGCGATATTTGTTTTATTAATCACACCGGCTTCATTACTCGTTGCGATCGGAATACCGCTGTTTAGGAAGGAGATCTTACGCTCACTCAAAAATGGTAATGGAGTTTCAGTTTTTTCTGTTATGGGATTTTCACTGAACTGTATCTCGGGCTTTTCCGATATTTGAATAAATATTTCAGAGCTATGAATGATTAAATCAGTGGTTCGTTTTATTTTTAATTTCAGGTGCTGAAGGCTTGATGGAATATTTCCTACTTCGGAATATTCATTTTTTATTTTTGAATCTTCAGAATTAGAAAGCACAAGAATATTCTCTGCAACAATTGCCGGAAGAATATCTTGAAGTTTCCTAGAGGAGTTTCCCGCAATTGAATTGGTATTTAATAGCAATGCTGCCGATTTGTTCACGAGCTTTATTTCTCCACTGATATCGCAAATGATAATTCCGGTTTCAATATTCTCGAGATAACTTCTGTAGCGAATGGCATTTTCCGTGGCTTCATCCCTTGCTGAACGGTTTTCGGTAATGTCATTAAACCTGCAATGAATGAATCCCTGCTTTCCCGGTATTCTGAATGCCGATACATCTGCCCAGAAGAGTCTGCCATCTATTTTCCTGCATTGGGTTTTAACTTCAACAGAGGGCTTTGCTTGAATATTCCTGATAATTTCATCGGATGCACTTACCGATTCAGCCGCAATGATGGTTCTTAACGAAACCTCCGATAATTCTTTAATGCTATCCACTCCAAACATTTCTAAGGCTTGCGTACTTGAGTCGGTAGCGATTAGTCCCGGTCCATCAAATATCATCCACGCATCGGGATTACCCGAAATTATTCCCGACAATAGCTGATCCCGCTCTGCTACTTCTGTGTTAAATCGTATCCGGTATATCTGATAAAAGATGCAAATCAGCATGACTGATAAAAGAAAAATGAAAAATATTAGTGGTTGGATGTTGGAAGTTGCCGAGGCAGTTATAAACACATATTCCAAAGCCGTTAGTACTATTACATTATACAATACGATGTATAGGACTTTGTTCAGATGTAAGTTTGAAAATAGAATTAATGAAATAATTCCGATTTCATAGTGTGTGTTAAAATTGTTGATGGAGAAAAAACCAACCAGATGCAATGTACTCAATAGAAAAAATCCGCTTCCTATATCTTTGATGTGATTCTTTACCTGCTTTACCAGATAGGATAAACCGATCACCGCAAAGGGTAAAAAGGCAAACAGATTTCTTGGAATTAAAAATTCTTCCAGAGGACTCGTGTCAGGGCCACGGTAATAATAGGAAAACAGGTAAGCAAGTCCGAATAGTGAAAAAATTACCCGGTAGTAATTTTCTTCAAAATCGGCTAAAAACGACCTGCTAGGACTTACCCTTATTGGATTCATGGATTTTAATCATTCGGCATTTTTGAGGTTCCCTCCATGCTGAAACGATTCGTTTCGGGTTAATTAATTGATTATAAGCATATTGTAATCTAATCAGGTCCGTACTTTCATACAGTCTCCAATGGATCACTCGCCTATATTAATTATTCGAAATTGCTGCGTAAATGTTACGTTTCAGACCGGTTTTAAGAGTTCTAATTTAAGGAAGTCGGAAAGCTCTTTGATATAGGGCCTTGAAAAGTCGAATCGAATACCTGCAGCTTTATAAATAGCTCCAATTGGTGCTGTGTAACCCAATTTCAATGCATTGAAGTAGGCTTCCAGGGTGCTTTTGCGATCTTTTTGATAATTTCTCCAAATTGCAATAGCTCCTAATTGAGCCATTCCATATTCGATGTAGTAAAAAGGAACCTGGTATAAATGGAGTTGTTTCTGCCAGCTATAATCAAAAGCATCTTCTTGTCCATCCCAATTGATAACGTTGCCTGAAAATTCAACGTTAATTTCATGCCATGCTTTTTTTCTATCGGTAGCTGTATGCTTCGGATTGGTATAAATCCAATGTTGAAATTTATCGATAGCAGCAATCCATGGAATCGATTCAATCATTTTTTCGATATGCTGTGTGCGCGCTCTGTGGAGTTCTTCTTTGTTTTTAAAAAAGAAATCCCAGTGCTCCATAGAAATTAATTCCATGCTCATAGAAGCTAATTCAGCTACCTCTGAAGGTGTGCTTCTGAATTCTACATAATCGAGATCCTTTGTTAAAATGGAATGAACAGCATGCCCTCCTTCGTGAACTATTGTTACCAAATCTCTAAGTGAATTGGTGGAATTCATAAAAATAAATGGAACACCTGATTCGTAAAGTGGATAATTAAATCCTCCCGGTGCCTTTCCTTTTCTTGATTCAAGGTCGATGTGTTTGAGGTCCCTCAATGTTTTAATGCAATCGCCAAGAAATGGATGAATGTCAGAAAAGCAGCTAATCGTTTTAGCAATCATCTCATCACTTCCTGTAAAAGGCAATAGTGCCGGACTGCCACTCAAGTCTACTTCAGTATCCCAGGGCTTTAGGTGATAATTACCTAAGATATTTTTACGTTGCTCAAGAATATGATTCGTTAATGGAACTATTTCTTCAGCAATTGATTTGTGAAAATCAAAACAATCTTCAGGTGTATAATCAAATCGCCCAAGAGCAGCAAACATGTAATCTCTAAAATTATCAAATCCTGCATTCAAGGCAATCTGATGTCTTAACTCAAGTAATTCATCGAATAGTTGATCCAATGCTTCGTGATCAGCCAGTCGGCGAGTAACAATTTTCTTGTAAACATCTTCACGAATTTGCCGATCATTATTTTTTAGATAATTAGAGGCTTGTTGTAAAGTGATTTCGTTACCGTCCACATCAATAGTCATGGCACCGGCTATGGTAGCAAAATTTTGTTCTTTTTGTTGAAGTTCGGCAAAGAGTTGGATATTTTCTTCTCTAAAAATCTCGACTTGTTTCCGAATGTTCCTCACCATAATTTCCATTCTGGGATCATTCAAATTTACCAGACTGGGACACTCCAAAAGTTTTTGATTTAAAGCATTGGTATATGGAGCAATTTGAGGTTCAATTTCCGAAACAAAAAAATTAAATGCTTCTGAAAATTCTTTGTTGGCCGTATCACAACTCATTCGAATATACCTCCATGCAAGATCTTCTTGAATCATCGATTCCAGTTCACTTCTATCGGCGAGCCATGTTTGTAAATCGGCAGCATCGTTAATAACACGTCCGCGCAGATCGTTATAATAGCCGGAAATAGATTCCCAGGATTTTACGTTTAAGTCAGATGGCAAAAAAGAGCGCTTCTTAAAAGCTGCTACCGGTGAAATTTCAGGAATCAACATAGAGACAAAAATATTATTGGGTTTCTTTTTTCTTTCTTGGCTTGGCTACTTTGGCAGCATCAGCAGTATCATCAGTCGTTGCCTTAGCAGCTTTCTTTTTCTTCACCACTTTATCCTTTTCAACAGGTACATCTTCTGCAACAGGTGTTGTTTCGGGCGCAACTTCAGAATTTTCTTCTGGAGCATCTTCAATGGCAACAAAATCTTTAACCAGATGAAACCAATTAATCATTTTTTTGATGTCGGAACCATAAACTCTTTCCGAATCAAATTCAGGTACTATTTTGAGGAAAAAGTCTTTTAATTTACCGGGTTCCGATTTAGGGTCAGCAATCGACTCTTTTTCTTCAAAATCTTTCATCGTTAAAAGCACCGTGCGAAGAGGGATGTCCTCGGAAGTAGTAAAAACACTGATGTCATCTAACATGCTGATGCGCTGGGTGGCAGCAACCGGAAGCCGCTTTTTATCTGTTAAAGATTCCACAATAAAGCCCGATTTTGACTGTGCCAATACCTTGTACAGTCCCGGCATTCCTGAAATTGAAATAATACCTTTTAAACTCATGTAATTTTGCGATTATAATTTGTACAAAAGTACTAATTTTTTCAAAATAAAGTACAAGTAAATCTAAGTCCCATAACTACAAAAAGCTGCCCGTGAGAGAGGCAGCTTTTTGTAAATTAGGGTCAAATTGAAGTGTCAGCAGTGCTAATACTTCAATAGCTCCTTACTCCTGGAATTTAATCCTTAATAAATTTAGAGATGTAACTGTTTTTGGAAGAACTTAATTTGAGAGTGTACATTCCTGATGGCATACTGGAAACATCAATTTTGATGGTTTCAACAGTAGTATTCACCTTATCCATTGCTAAAATCAAACGTCCTGAAATATCAAATATTTCTGCACGGTTAATTACTTCATTACCCTGATTTACATACAAGATATTTTTAACAGGGTTGGGATAGATGTTTATTCCATTGGTTAAAGTATTCACTTCCTGAATGGAGGTAAGCCCATCGTATTTAATTTGAGCATTACCGGCGCTTGTGTTCAAATCATTTATATCATCACCTGCAATCAGTGCAAATGCAACCACTACCGAGTCGCCCGCAGCTAATGTAAACGGACCTGTTCCTACCACACCACAAACATCATTACCACCTCCGGTACCGCCTGCAGCAGGTCGTGGAGTAGAGAGTGTGGTATATTTTTCGGCAGTGCTGTAACCATCTTGCATATTCACTCCGGTAGAGCCTGCTACGTTATCAATTGCATAATGATTAAATGGAGTTGCTGAAAGTAATTTAATACCTGCCCATAATCCTCCGGTTTGAGTATTGTAAACATATCCCATTCTCAAAGCTGCGTTTTCATCAGCCTTGTTGAAATTGTAATCCTGAATATCCCAGTCAGCAAAAACCCCGGCCCATACATCGGTTAACGTATTTGGAGATGAATTTCGGATACTGTATTCAACAATAATGTATTTATCATCACCCGGAGTGCTCCACGCAAGTGCCTTGTGAGACACAGCAACAGGAATAGGTGCTGTTGAAATATTATCGCTGAATTTACCATACAAATCAAATTCTGATTGAACCGATGGCAATAGTTTTTGAACTACCTGCGTCGACTGAAAATCGTTGTCGTTGCCGGTGTCACCACGAACATTATCAGAAGTTTTTGTTGATCCCTGTGAAATCATTAATCCGGCTTCATACACCAAATTTTCACTGTTGTATTGAAAGCCTAATCCCTCTGCCTGAGCAGTTGAATTATAACACAATCTTCCTTTACTGGTTATTGTTGTTGAAACCTGGTTGATGGTAATATTAATGTAATCAACATTCACAACAATATCAAATAATTGAAAATCGGAATAACCATTATCTGAAAAATTTATTTTTAAAGTCACTTTGGTATTTTGGGGTGTACCCGGATTTATTTTAATCAAGAATGGATCGTTGTTGTTGTTTACTGTTGCCATTGTTGCAAGTGCTCCAACAAAAGTGTTGTTATCCACTAACGTCACCCAGGGCGAAGAGGTGGTAATAGTAACATCCAAATTGGTGGTAGCATCAAGGAAATTAGTAATGTTGCCTGTTAACCGAATTGTATCTCCAACAACAAATGCATCATCGTTTAAATCGGTAGTAACAATATCGTTCATTCTTACCGATGGCGAAGCAATGGTAAGAGCACT
>JBBQVM010000192.1:0-6540 GCA_038211525.1 Bacteroidia bacterium | reverse complement strand
AGCAGGGCCAATCAGGACGGTCCTGAGATGTACGGGTTTCGTGGTAACACACGCAACCTCGATCTGAATCGTGATTTTATTAAGTGTGATTCGGAAAACGCCAAATCATTCACTAAAATTTTTCAAGAATGGGATCCCGATGTTTTTGTAGATACTCATGTGAGTAACGGCGCCGATTACCAATACACCATGACGTTAATAAGTACTCAACATAACAAACTTGGTGGCTCATTAGGTGAATTCCTGAAACAGAAAATGACCCCCGCCTTGTTTTCTGCAATGAAAAACCTGGGACATGAAATGATTCCCTATGTAAATACCAAAGAATATGATCAGAGTCCTGAAACCGGAATTTATGGATTTATGGAAACACCTCGCTTTGCAAGTGGCTATGCTGCGTTGTTTCAATGCTTGTCGTTCGTAACCGAAACACACATGCTTAAACCGTTCCATAAAAGGGTAGAGGAGACCTATATTTTGCTGGATGAGTTTTTGAAATATACAGCATCAAATGCAACTGAAATATTAAAGATACGCAAAGCAACCAGAGAATTAATTCGTTATCAAAATGAATTCGTGTTAAACTGGGAACTCGATAGCAGTAAATTTGAAACAATAGCATTTCATGGATTCGAAGCTGAATATCGCAAAAGCAATGTTACAGGAATGGATCAGTTGTATTACAATCGAGACCGGCCCTACACCCGTGACATTAAGTATTTCGATGAATTTAAGCCCACCTTAACAGTTCAAAAGCCTTCGTTTTACGTTGTTCCGCAAGCTTGGAAAGAAATTATTGAACGTATGAAATTGAACGGAGTAGTAATGTCGCGACTTGAAAACGACACTATAATGGAATTGGAAACTTACGTGATTGCTGACTATAAATCTGGGAACAGTCCGTATGAGGGGCATTATTTGCATAACTCCGTTAAGCTAAATACCGAAACAAAAAAAATGAAGTTTCACAAAGGTGATTACGTTATTAAAGTAAATCAAAATTGCAACCGATACATTGTTGAAACACTCGAACCCGGTGGGATTGATTCATGGTTTGCGTGGGGATTTTTTGATGCGATCTTACAACAAAAAGAATGGTTTTCGGCTTATGTATTTGATGAGATGGCTGAAGGAATTCTAAATGAGAACGCTGATTTGAAAAAAGAGTTCGAAACAAAAAAAGCAACCGATTCTGAATTCGCGAAAAGCGCCTTTGCTCAGTTGTATTTTGTTTACCAGCACTCTAAATATTTTGAAGATTTTAAACGATATCCGGTAGGGAGGGGGTGAGTTTTTAGTTTTTTAGTTTTTTAGTTTATTAGTTTTTGGTTTTTTGGTTCTTGAGTATTCTCCTCTCCGTCTCCGCGTCTCTGCGCCGTCTCACCTGTGCGCCTCCGCGTCTCTGCGCCAACTCACCTCTGCGCCTCCGCGCCTCCGCGCCGACTCACCTCTGCGCCTCCGCGTCTCTGCGTTCAAATTATTTGTCAAAGCACTAAAAATCAGTAATATACAATTATTAGTGCGTATTTCATCCAGCATGTTTGGTATTTCCACGATTTTTTCGCACCTTTGCCGCCCCAAATATTGGAGATATTGGGGGAGTGAAAAAATAATAACTAAAAAAACAAACCAAAAAAATGCCAGCAAAAATTAGGTTACAAAGGTTTGGTAAAAAGGGTTATGCCTATTACCACATAGTGGTGGCGGATGTTCGTGCTCCAAGGGATGGTAAATTTATTGAGAAGATTGGATCTTATAATCCGAACACGAATCCGGCCACAATTGAAATTAACAAGGAGAAAGCCGTAGAATGGCTTCAGAACGGTGCCCAACCCACCGACACTGCCCGTGCGATACTTTCGTACAAGGGTATCCTGTTCAAGCATCACCTGCAATTAGGTGTTAGCAAGGGAAAAGTCACTCAGGAAGCTGCAGATGCAAAATTTGCTGCCTGGGAAGATGAAAAAATGAGTAAAATAGGTAACAAAGTAAGCACGCTGGCCGATTCTAAAAGAGAAGAAGCTAAGAACCGTCATGCTGAAGAAGCTAAGGTGAAAGAAGCCCGTGCTAAAGCTGCTCAGGACAAACTTGCTGCTGCCTCTGTTGTTGCTACTGAAGCCAGTGACGAAACACCTGCTGAAGCGCCAGCCGAAGAGGGTGGTGAAGCTCCTGCTGCTGAATAATCAGAATATTTACGGTTGAAAAATCTCCGGGATCAGTTTCATGGAGCATGAAGGTTTTTATATGTTGGGTTATACCGCTCGCACCCATGGTGTTAAAGGTAACCTGCTCGTTCTGCTTGATGTAGATGATCCCGGAAAATACCGTAAGATCAATGCCCTTTTCTTAGAGGAGAATTCCTCCCTTACCAAATTTCCTGTTACCTCTTCTACTGTCTCCGGAGCTTATCTTAATGTTAAGCTCGAAGGTATTGACGATATGACCACTGCTGAAGATTTTTTAAAGCGCAGCGCTTTCCTTCCCTTAACAGAACTACCTCCCTTAAGTGCCAAACAACTTTATCTTCATGAAGCACCAGGCATGAAAATAATAGATGCTAATTTAGGTGAACTGGGTGTTGTTTTTGAGGTGTTCGACCTGCCTGAACAACCTGTTGCGAGCTTTTTATACCATGAAAAAGAGGTGCTCTTTCCTGTTATTTCCACTTTTATTGAACGCGTCGATCGGGTGAACCGAATCCTTTATGTTAATCTGCCGGAAGGGTTGATTGATGTTTATTTAGGCTGATTTTTATTCAAAACTCTTAATTATTCTGTTTCCGACAGATCGGTTAAGGTCCTTTTAACTTTCAATAACCCATTCATTGTCACTTGGTATTTTCATTGCTTTTGTTAACTTAAACCATCTGCTTTATATTCACAAAAAGGTTAACCTTGTGCTAAAATGCCTTCAACAATACCTCTTGAAGCCATAAAGCTGAATAAATCGTTTGAACATTGACTTAATATTTAATATTATATTTGTGATTCTTATAGTTATCCCATTCTGATGATTTTTTATGACTCAAAACGATTTTCGATTTAAGCAGTTCAACGTTCGCCAGGACCGCTGTGCTATGAAAGTGGGTACCGATGGTGTTTTACTGGGAGCATGGGTAAAAACATTTAATGAAAAACGAATACTTGATATTGGTACAGGAACAGGTTTAATAGCGCTCATGCTTGCGCAGAAGTCGGAATCGTTAATTGATGCCATCGATATTGACGAAAATGCATTTATTGAATCTAAAGAAAATTTTAAAGCATCACCATGGTCTTCCAGGCTAACTGCAATTCATAACTCCATTCAGGATTATGCTACCCATACTCCTTACCGTTATGATCTTATTGTAAGTAATCCTCCCTACTTCATCGGCGCGCATCCTGCTCCCTCCGAGGCCCGCAATGTTGCCCGCCACATGGACGATTCACTGAGTATTGAGGATCTGGTTCACGGAGTATTAAAGTTATTAACTCCTGAAGGAAGATTTTGTGTTATTTTACCTTTTATGGAAGGCATCAAATTTGCGGAGTATGCCGAAAGTAATGGACTCTACGCAACCCATCTCACGAAAGTGAAAACAAAAGTAGAGAAGCAGGAAAAAAGAATGATGATGGAATTTCAGATGATAAAAAAAGAAACTGTAGAGGAGGAGCTGGTGATTCAAGAAGAAGACCTCTCTTATACGCAACAATATTTGGAATTAACGAACGATTTTTATTTGGGATTACCAAAGAAGAGGTAGGCAGTAGCAGTGGTCAACCTTTAAACCAATAAAAATTATTACTTTAAACTATTCGCTGGTTTCAACAAAAGTAATTCCCAGTTCTTTCAATTCCTTTAAAACAGGAATATAAATTTCAGGTTCAACGGGGATGTGGACTCCGGTAAGTTTTATTTTTTCTTCCAATAGAAGTTTGGCTACAATTCCTAATGGCAAACCAACGGTTTTAGCCATGGCGGTATTTGATTGATCATCGCCTTTGACAATTAGCGAAGAAACAAGTTTTTCCTGTTTACCATTTCTTTCAAATTCAAAAATATGTTGCATCACAATCATATCTTTATCGTTTGGCTGCAGTTTCCATTTATGCTCGAGCAAATGTTGTAAAATCATGGCAGGTGAAGCGTTGGCGATGCCTATTTTTTCATCTTCTAAAATACCCGTCCATTTCACCAGGCTCATTGCTTCTCCATCAGGCGGCAATCCGCAAAAGCGCGCAACAGCATCGTGTAAATCACCTTTGTGAAATTGAGTTGGAAGAAATGCTTTTATTAATTCGGCATAGGTGAGGTGTTCCGATTTTTCAACTTTGAAACTATCATCGGTGAGGCCCAGTTTCACAAATACATTCCATGCACGACAGTAGCCTGCTTGTCGAAGTGTACCTCTTAAAATTGTTGGAATATTTTGGATGTTATAATGTTGACGATACGCTAAGGAGTCGCGATTGGCATAACCGTCAAAGGCGCCCAATCCTGCAACTTCAATAGCTTCGATATCAGAAAATAAACGGCTGTATGGAATGTATTTGTATTCGCCATTTCGTATGTACTGAGCGGTACCTTGTCCTGCTAAAATTACATTACGAGGATTCCATGAAAATTTATATCCCCACGGATTATTGTTCGACTCCGGTGCAACTAGTCCGCCGGTGTACGAACGGAATGATTTTAATTCACAGGATGATTTTTGTAATCGGTGAATCACTTCCATAGCCGACATGTGATCAATACCCGGATCCAATCCGCATTCATTAAGCATTAGGATATTCGCTTTTTTAGCATCCTCATTCAACGCTTTCATTTCAGGACTTAAGTAGGACGCGGTGATAAAATGTTTGCCTTGTTTCACACATTCAAGAGCAACCAGCAAATGCAGATGAGGAGGAAGAAGTGAAATAACCAGGTTGGATTTCTTTACTTCCAGTTCACATTGTACTGCATTTGTAATATCAAACTGAATGGCGCTAGAGGAGGGATGCCCGGATGTTTTAGAAAGTGCAGCCTCTTTGGATACATCTCCAACAGTGACTTGCCATAGTTGAGTTGCGGCATTATTTAGAAGATAGGTAATGAGGGAAGTAGAGGAACGGCCGGCGCCTATTAAGAGAATATTTTTCATAGCGAGTTATAAGAGCGCGAAATTACCAAATTATAATGGTTATCGCAGATTTGGCTCGTTCAGCAAATGTTATTAATTTTGTTATTAAATCAATCGCTGTACATCAACATTTAACTTAAATTATACCGACTTTGGCACAACAATTGCAAAACGCATCCAAAATTTATAACTCCCTAAATATTATGAAATTAAAACTACTTAATGTCCTGCTATTGCTGCTATTAGCAGGCGGCAGCACCGCATTTGCACAAAATTCAAACGCCATTATTTTTACTGAAAACGGCGAAAAATTCACGGTTATATTAAATGGCTTGCGCCAGAATGACAAACCGGAGACGAATGTTAAAATTGAGGGTTTGAATGCGAATTATTATAAATTGAAGGTGATTTTTGACGATGCCGCTTTAGGACAAAATAATTTTAACATGGGCATCGAACCCGGCACTGAAACTACTTATATCATTAAAAAAAATAACAAGAATGTATACGTGCTGCGACCAATGAGTATGGTACCTATTGCTGAAGCACCTCCAACTAATAATACCTCAACCGTTGTTACCTACAATCCGGAGGCTGCTCCTTACACGGGAGGTGAAACTGTAACCCAACAAACTACCACTACTACCACAAGCGGAACACCAAATGGTGGAGGCGTATCCATGGGAATTAATATGGGTGAATCAGGTGGAAATTTCAATATGAATGTTTCAGGTTTTGATCAAAATGAGGGGACTGTAACTACGCATCAAACAACTACAGTCACTACAACCACCTCTTCAAATGCACCTGCTCCTGTTTATGATGCACCACCACCGCCACCACATGCCTACCTTCCGGGATACAACGGACCTATAGGTTGTCCGGTTCCTATGTCGCCGGGTGATTTTGAATCTATGAAAGCATCTATTGCATCAAAATCGTTTGAAGAAAGTAAAATGACGATTGCAAAGCAAATAATAAATAACAATTGTCTGCTATCTTCACAAGTAAAAGATTTAATGGGAATTTTTAATTTTGAAGATGGAAAACTCGACCTCGCTAAATATGCCTACGGAAGAACCTATGATATTGGAAATTATTACAAGGTAAATGATGCTTTTACTTTTGAATCGTCGATTGATGATTTGAATGCCTATATTAATTCATACAGAAGATAATTAAATTCATACTCACTACATTTGCGGCGAAGTTTACAACAAACTTCGCCGTAATTTTTTGTAACCAGTAACCAGTGACCAGTGACCAGTAACCAGTGACCAGTAACCAGTGATCAGTAACCAGTGACCAGTAATTAGTGACCAGTGACCAGTGAGCAGTAACCAGTAATTAGTAACTAGTAACTAGTGACCAGTAACTAGTGACCAGTAACCAGTGATCAGTAACCAGTGACCAGTAATTAGTGACCAGTGACCAGT